>CBFHHK010000199.1:0-8515 GCA_965655435.1 Planctomycetota bacterium
CCGCTTCGTGGCCCGGGCCTCGGTGGGGGACCTCCTCCGCGGAGACCGCCTCGAGTCCATCCAGGGGGGCGTCGAGGTGGCCGTCGCGGGGGGCGGGGCCCGGAATCCGACCCTGATGGGGGCGATCGAGGAGGAGCTGCGGGCCCAGCTGGAGCCTCTCGGGTCCCCGCTGACCGGCTTCGGACCCTCGAATCGTCACGGGGTCCCTTCGGATTACAGGGAGGCCCTCGCCTTCGCGGTCCTGGGCGCGCGGCTCGCCATCGGCGAATCGTCCTCGCGGCCAGAGGTCACGGGGGCGCTCGGCGGCCGGGTCCTCGGGAAGTGGTCGAGCGGGCTGCGGATCGGGCTCTGACGGGAGCGGCGGTCCTTGAATTGCCCGGTAGCCTCCGGTCCCGGAGGTGAATAGGGCCTGCGGAGCCCGTTCACATCGGGCTGGATCTCGCCCGATCCTCCGGTCAATTCCTCCCTTCGAGGGGCTGCCGTCCGGGAGAGATCCTGCTCGCTGAGGATTGCGGGGCGTTGCGTTCCTTGACCACCCCCCTCGCTCCGCTATCATCCTGGCTCCCGCGACCGGTCCTCGGATCTCGCCGCGGGGCGCATCATCCCCCCATGTTCCTCTCAACGGTCCGCGTTGTGTGACCTGGCCCCGGGCTCGCCTGGGTCGTCAGGTCTCTCGGACCGCTTCTCCGAATACGGACTCCAACTCCGACATTCCCCCCGACCGGATTCCCTGCCCCGAGCCGCCCTCTCCGAGGGCGATCCCGGGGTGAGTGATTCGGCCTCCTGCGGCCCTGTCCGCCTGAGGCCTTCGGTCTGACAGTCCGCCTCCACGGGTTCTTCCATTTCCGCCATGAGCCGATCGCGCTTCCTGGGCCTCTTCGCCCTTCCCGTCCTCGTTGCGAGCGCCACCGCGTTCCCCCTGGACGTTTCCAGCGACTTCGACGCCGCCATCGACCTGTGGTCGCGCGGCCGCAAGCAGGAGGCGCTCGACGCAATGCGTCGCATGCTCGCTTCCGACCCGGAGCCGGCCGAGGTCTTCCAGGTCTACCTCGCCGCGGACTCGGACACCCTCGCCGACTTCATGGCGGAGGGCGACGAGTACACCCAGGTCGCCATGCGCTTCATCGAGCGCGCGAGCCTCGGGCGCGCCGAGCTTCGCAACGACGAGTCCTCGATCCGCGGCCTCGTCCGTGAGTACTTCGCGGCCACGACCACCGGAGACCGCCTGTCGGCGCTGTCGCGCATCAGCGCCCAGCACGGCGAGTACGCGGTCCCGATGTTCGTGAACGTGCTCGGCGACGACAGTGACCCCGAGCGCGTCACGGACGCCATGCTCGCGGTGCAGACCATGGGCCCCGCCGCGGTTCAGCCGCTGCTGGCCGCCCTGGCCTCCGAGAACGACTTCCAGCGCCGCAACGTCGTCATGGCGCTCGGCAACATCGCCGACCCGCGCGCCGGCGCTGCGCTGCTGATGCACGCCACGGCCGACGCCTCGGAGACGATCCGGGCGGCCGCCGCCGCGGGCGCCGAGCGCTGCGGTGCCGCCGGAGACCCGACGGCCCTCTTCATCCAGCTGGGTGAGGACTACCACCACCGCCGCGCCTCCGTCCTCCGTGACCTCGACTACAGCGACGTCATCTGGACCTGGGGTGATCGCGCGCTCGTGGCCAACGAGAGCCCGCGCGCCATCTACAACAACGTGCTCGCGAAGGGCGCCTTCTACCACGCGCTCGGCCTCGCTCCGGAGTCCCAGGACGCCGTCGCTGGCATCGCGCGCGAGTCGGTGGACATCCAGTCCAAGCTGGCTGCCCTCGCCGGCGCCGGTGAAGACGTTGGCTCGCACCTTGAGGCCGCCAACGAAGGGATGCTGGCGGTCATGAGCGCCGGCACCGATGCCCTCGATCGTGCCCTCAACATGTCGGTGGCCTCGGGCGACTCCGCGACGGGCGGCCGCATCGCGTCGGTCCTCGGCGAGATCGCCTCGGCACCCACCAGCGGCCTCAACGCCGCCCTGATCGGCGGTGGCGCCTCGATGGCCGGTGAGGCCGCCGTGGCCCTCGGCTTCATCGGGGCCCGCACCAACACCGCGGTCTCCAATGACGTGATCGCCGAGCTCGGCACCGCCGCCGGACGTCGCGTCGTGAAGATCGCCGTGATCATCGACGGGGACGCCCAGCGCGCCGCCGACATGATCACCGCGCTCGACGGGCAGGGCATCCTCGCTCAGCACGCGGGCAGCGGCGCCCAGGGCCTGGTCATGATCGGCCAGCTCGCCGGAATCGACACGATCCTGGTGGGGGACGACCTCCCCGACCTCACGACGGACGCCGTCATCTCCCGCGTGCGCCAGAACCCCGCGTTCGAAGGCACCCCGACCTACCTGCTCACCGCAGACGAGGACCTCGCCGACGCCTACGGTGATCGGATCCAGGGCAGCTTCGCCGGCGCCGACGGGATCGACGCCCTCTCGGACGTCTTCGAGGCCCGCCTCGACGAGAACCGCGCCCGCGCGGACGCCCTCGCCCAGAACGCCGCCGAGGCGCTCAAGATGCTCGCCTGGCGCGGCAACTCGGACCTCTCCGGCGCAGTGCCCGGCCTCGCCGCGGCGACCGACGGCCGTCGCGACGGCATCGCGGTTCCGGCCCTTCATACCATCGGCCTGATCGGCGACGCCTCCCACGTGGACGTTGCGCTCGCGGTCCTCTCGAACGGGGACGCCTCCGACGAGAGCCGCATCGCGGCCGCCGAGGCGGTCGGGATGATCGGCGGACGTATCGACCTCGCCGCGACCGTCTCCAGCGCCATGCGCGAGGTGATGGACAGCGACGCGAGCCTCGACCTGCGCACCGCCACCGCCAAGGCCCTCGGGCACATGAACCTCGGCGCGGAGTCCCGCGCTGGAGTGCTCGAGAGCGTCCGCTCGCGAGTCGGCGCTCAGTGAGACACGCCCCCCGGCGAGGGGCCGCAGGCGCGATTGCCTGCGGCACTTTCGCCCGGTCTGGCCCCTGATGAAAAAAACTGCGAGGCCCGCTGCCGCTCACGGCAGCGGGCCTCGCTATGATTCCCCGCCGCTCAGAGGTGGCGTCGGTCCGCGCGACATGCGCGTCGGCAAACCCTCCGAGCACCTGAAGGCCAGAGTAGCTCAGTGGTAGAGCACTGCTTTCGTAAAGCAGCGGTCACGGGTTCAAATCCCGTCTCTGGCTCCATCTCCCTTCGAGCCCCAGGAGGGCCCGCCGATGTCGAGCCCCTCCGAGCCGAAGGATCGCCTCATCGGCGTCATCCATCTGCCGCCGACCCCCGGCGCACCGACCGCGCGAAGCGGATCCATGGACGAGCTGGTGGCGCTCGCCATCCGGGACGCGGCCTCCTACGTCGCCGGTGGAATCTCGACCCTGGTGGTGGAGAACTATCACGACGCGCCGTTCTTCAAGGACGACGCGGGTCCGGCAACCCACGCCGCGATGACCGTCGCGGCGACCCGTGTGCTCGCCGTCTCGGGCGTGGAGTCCCTGGGCATCAATGTGCTTCGCAACGACGCCCACGGCGCTCTGGGGATCGCCGCGGCCGTCGGAGCCGACTTCATACGGGTGAACGTCCACACGGGGTCGATGTACACGGATCAGGGCCTGATCGAGGGTCAAGCGGCGCGCACCATGCGGCAGCGCTCGGCGCTCTGCCCTGCGGTGCGGGTCTTCGCCGATGTGCACGTCAAGCATGCCTCGCCCGTTGCTGGTGAGGTCCTGGAAGACGCCGCCAGGGACGCGGTCCACCGGGGGCGTGCCGACGGCCTGATCGTGTCGGGGGCGGCCACCGGCGCGGCGCCGGAGCCCGAGCGGGTCGAGCGGGTCCGGCGAGCCGTGGGGGCAAGCGTCCCGATCCTGATCGGATCGGGCTTCACCCTGGAGAACGCCGCCGCGTTGCTCGACCACGCCGACCGCGCGATCGTAGGGACGGCCGCCAAGGAAGGCGGCGACGTCCGGGCGCCGGTCTGCCCGGAGCGGGTGAAGGGCCTTGTGGCGGCCGCTTCGAGGCACTGACGCGGCGAGGGCACTGACGCGGCGAGAGATCGACACGGCGAGGCGCGACCGGCGCGGTGAGGGGCCAGCGGGGCGATAGGGCTGGCGCGGCGATGGACCCAAGGGGCTCCCAGGAGCCGTGGACGGGCGCCGCCCACTTCGAGCTGGACTCCCGTCTAGGCCGCCGCCGTCACGGATGACCGGGCCCGAGCGACGTGACGCGCAGGCGGTCCTCCGGTCAGGCTCTGGTTGCTGTGGGGGCGTGAGGCTCGAAGGAGACCTCGCGGGCCTCTCCGCGCTCCAGGGGCGCCCTGAGCGCCTCCACGATGGGCGCCATGCGATCTCTAGGGCCCACGGCCACAAGGCCTGAGCCCGCGCCGCTGAGGCAGGCAGCGTGGGCGCCGGCGCTCAGGGCGCCCGCGATCGCCTCCTCCGCGCCGGGGATCAGCGCCCTTCGGAATCGTTCGTGCAGGCGGTCATGGACGCCGAGCGCCAGTCGCCGCGGCTCACCGGTCCGGAGGCCATCCAGCAGCAGGGCGAGTCGGCGGGGGTTCTCCACCGCGTCGGCGAAGGGCACGGACTCGGGGAGGACGGCCCTTGACTGCTCGGTGAACAGGGGCGCTTCGGGCCAGGCGAGCGCGAAGCCGAGGGACGCGTGGATCGGGTGCTGGAGGACCTCGAGCCCCTCTTCGTGGGGGACCGAGAGTGTGCAACCGCCGAGCAGGGACGCGGTTCCGTTGTCTGGGTGGCCCTCGATCTCCAGGGCGAGGCGCACCAGGTCGCCCCGCTCGCGGGGGCCGTCGGGGTCGACCTCGGCGGCGATGATGAGGCCGGCAGCCGTCGCGGCGCCGCTACTTCCGAAGCCGCGTCCCACTGGAATGTCAGAGGAGATGGAGATCCTCATCGCGGGGAGGATGACGTCGAAGCGCGCGGCGTACCGTTGCAGGGACTGGAGGACGAGGTCCTCGTTCGCGGCCCACGTCGCAGCGGGGGACCACTCGATCTTGGGGGCAATCGACGGCGCTGGCTTGTCGACGCGGACGTCGACGTCCAGGAAGAGACCGAGGCACAGACCGAGCGAGTCGAAGCCCGGGCCAAGGTTGGAGGTGGAGCATGGAACTCGCAGCGCGAAGCGGTCGCTCATGGCGTCCAGTCTATGTCGTCCTTGCGACGTTCTTGCTGTTGGCCTGCCGGATGACTAACGTGTGAAAGTCATCCCGCCGGCCGCACCCGGCGCGACGACTCCTTCCCGGGTCTGTACGGCTCACTTGCTGCGTCGCCCCGACCCTGGATATCCACGCTCCGCACCGTAGGAACCAGGAGGTTGCCCCATGTCCGTCGACTTCACTTGTGATGAGAAGGACCGTTTCTCTTCCCGTCTGTCCACTATTCCCGGGATCCGACCGCTGCCCTCGGTCGGCGACTGGATCCTCCTGGAGGTCACCAAGCCCCAGGAAATCGCGCGCAAGGTCAACCGTCGCCTGGAGCCGGGGATCATGAGCGTCCCGCGCGGCATGGACGGCGCCGTCCGCGTCCACGTGGGCGACCCCAAGATCAACGAGCAGGTCCTTCGGACGCTGCGCGACCTCGTCGCCTGAGCGCCCCCCCCGTCCAGAGGCCCTGACGGGCTCCTGGACGGTGTCGGCTCGGACCTTCGGGCCGGTGGAGGCGAGGCCGGGGCTCGGCCTGTTCGCCACTCCTGTGATGCGGGGCCTGGGGCCGCGGCGTCGCCCGGGTGGGGGACGAACCGCGGTCGTCCGATGACGGCCTGCCGGGCCTGAGGCTATCCTCGGGCCATGCTCAGAGTCCTCTGCCCCCTGATCCTCCTCGCGCCCTGCGCGCTCGCTCTCCAGGACCCCGAGGATTTCCCCGGCGACCTCTCCGTCAGCGAGGAGGTGGGCGCCGACGAATTGCGCAGCCACGTCCAGGCTCTCGCCTCGGACGCGATGCAAGGGCGTGCCATGGGGAGCGAGGGGAGCCACGCCACGGCACGCTATCTCGCCGCTCGCCTCGCGGCCGCAGGCTTCGAGCCCGGAGCCGGTGACGGCTCCTTCCTCCAGCGGATCCCCCTGCAGCGGGTCACCTACAGCGGCACGCCGGAGCTACGGGTCAAGGGCAAGGGGCTGGACGAGGTCCTCTACAACGGGGAGAGCTTCACGTTCTCCACGCGGGGCGCGCTCCCGGGAGAGCCTCAATCCTTCAAGGTCCTGGTGGTCGGTGAGGCGTCGGACATCCCGTCCGAGGCGAGCGCCAACCTCGCCCTGGTCATGACGACCTCGGCGATGAAGTCCCGGCGCTGGCTCAGCGAAGCCGGGCACGGCCGCGGGGAGGCCTTCGGCATGATTATCTTGCCGCGCAAAGCCAAGGTCCGAGAGCGGTCGACGCCAAAGGGGAGCTCGCTCGGCCCGGTCGCATCCAGCGGCGCGTCTGCCATCCAGCTCTCGCTCCGCGGCGAGTGGAGCGAGCGCTTCTCCAGCGGTGATGTGGACGAGCTCACCCTCGACGCCAAGGCTTCGGTCGAGGAGGGCGAGGACTTCAACGTGGTCGGGTTCCTGAAGGGAGCCGGCTCGGAGGCTTCCCCCGAGCTCGCGGACGAGATCGTCGTCCTCTCGGCCCACCGTGACCACATCGGCGTCAGCTCGCGGATCCAGCGCGGCGATCCAGAGGCCGACGCGATCATGAACGGCGCCGATGACGACGCGTCGGGCTGCGCCGCGGTGATGGAGGTGGCGGAGGCTCTGGCTGCAGGGAAGCGTCCGGCGCGCTCCGTGGTGGCGATCTTCGACACGGGGGAGGAGCGAGGCATGGTGGGCTCCAGCTATTGGGTGAGGCACCCGACCCATCCGATCGCTCAGGTTGTCTGTGCCCTCAACTTCGAGATGCTGGGTCGCCCGGACCCGCTCGTGGGCGGGGCAGGCAAGGTCTGGCTGACCGGCGACGACCGCTCTGATCTCGGGCCCGAGCTGCGGAGGAGAGGAATCGCCATCAAGGCCGACCTGCGCCCCGCGATGAGCTTCTTCACCCGCTCCGACAATGTGCCCTTTGCGAAGGCCGGCATCGTGGCCCAGACCCTCTCCACCTACGGGGAGCACACGGACTACCACCAGCCGTCGGATGAGTGGGAGACCCTCGACTACGAGCACATGCAGACGGCCGTCCGGGTCTGCCTCAAGGTGGCGAGGGCGCTCGCTGATGGGCCCTGGCGACCGCAGTGGAACGAGGGCGAGCCGCGCTTTTGATGGCGCGAGGGCGACGCGAAACCGCAGCCAGGGAGCGAAAGTCGTGCCCGGGCCCGCTAACCTGCTCGCTCGCTGCGCGCAGGCGCAAGCACTGACAGCGCGAGCAAACAAGACCGTACGCACCGAGACTCAGGGGGAACAGATGGCCTCAAGCACCAAGACGAAATCCGATAAGCCCAAGGGCAAGGGCAAGGGAGAGGGCAAGGGAAAGGGCGACGGCGGCGAGGAGCGTCGACGGACGTCGCGCGCCAAGGACCAGCCGGGCAAGGAAGGCAAGAAGCGGGATCGGCGGATGAACGCCAAGAACGCGGACCGCTTCGAGCTGTACCAGCGCGCGGTCAACTCGCCGGAGACCGACATCGACTTCCTCGAGAAGGCCTACGCGCACTACCGCGAGGGCACCCCCCTCCGCTTCCGTGAGGACTTCTGTGGGACGGCCTCCATGTGTTCGGAGTGGGTGCGGCGCGACCCTGCCCGCTCCGCGGAGGGTGTCGACCTCGACCCCGAGCCCGTGGAGTGGGGCAAGCGCAACAACTTCAACAAGGTGGAGGACGGGATCGAGCGCGTGGAGTTCCGGCTGGACGACGTTCGCTCGGCGTCGACCGAGAAGCCGGACATCACGGCGGCCCAGAACTTCAGCTACTGGTGCTTCAAGACCCGCAAGGAGCTGGTCGACTACTGCAAGTCCGTGCGGGAGAACCTCGCCGATGACGGCATCTTCGTCATGGACCTCTACGGCGGCCCGGAGGCCACCGTCGAGCAGGAGGAACTCCGCTCGCTCGGAGGCGGCATCGAGTACGTCTGGGACCAGCGCGAGTACCTGCCCGGTACGGGGCAGTTCCTCACCGCGATCCACTTCCGCTTCCGCGACGGCTCCGAGCTGACCAACGCCTTCGAGTACGACTGGCGCTTCTGGCACCTCGGTGAGATCCGCGACGTGCTCTACGACGCGGGCTTCAAGGACGTCACCACCTGGTTCGAGGGCACTGACCCCGACGACGAGGACGAGGGCGACGGCATCTTCGAGATCGACGAGCGCGGTGAGAACTGCGAGGCCTGGTTGGGCTACCTCGTCGCAGCGAAGTGACCGCGGTGCCACCCCGAGCAAGCGGCCCGGCGTTCCCCATGGGGGGCGCCGGGCCGCTTGCGTTTGCCGGGTGGCCTGGGCGCCCTGGTCCTGGGGGTCGGCCCGCTCGGGGTCGATCGACTCAGTGGCCCAGGTCGGTCACGTTCTGGACCATGAAGTTCTCGTCCACGTCG
>CBFHHK010000200.1:0-5099 GCA_965655435.1 Planctomycetota bacterium
CGTCAGCCCCGCGACGATCAACGTCATCGCGGGGTCACGTGAGCCCTGGTACCTCTCCTTCGTCGGCAAGACGACCGTCGAGAAGGGCGGGAAGAACAAGAAGAGCAAGGCGGCTGCGAAGCCCGACGGCACCCCCTCAATCTCGGTGGAGATCGACCCGGACAATGACGCCGGCTTCTCTGTAAGGCATCCGAAGGGATACCCCTGGGGGCCCAGCAAGGTCGGTCGATACTGCAAGGCTGACCCTCCCCCCTCGAAACCTCCCGGGCCGCACCCCTTCGTGGACTGCGTGATCAACCCGGGCAGCAAGCAGGACCCGTGGCCCTTCCCCGTGGCCTCCGCCAGGGGCAAGGACATCAAGTTCGAGGCGTGGCAGGCGAAGCAGTTTGACGAGACCCTCCAGGTCAGAGCGCTGACGCATTGGAACAAGGTGGTCCGTTCGGTCCGGGTGATGAAGGAGGTCTTCTCCAGCAGCCCGAGGACCGGCAGCTACGAGCTGGAGGCCCGGGCATGCGGCTTCAAGCCGTCCGGGCGGACCCGGAATATCAAGGATGTGCTCCGCGCGACCGTCGTCACGTTCCCGTCCGACAGCTTTGAGTTCATCCTCAAGACGTCCGCCTTTTCGGGCAAGGACTACTCACGAGAGGCCGCCGTGGCGAACGCCGCTCAACGCGCCACAGCCGCCGGGCGCCAGGATGGCACCCCCAGCGACGCGACGGACCGCTCGCAGATCAAGACGACCCACACCAGCCGAAGCGCCTTCGGCATGGTCTCGAAGTCCGAGGTAGTGACCGATGTCACGGGGACGGTAGACGGCAATGTCGCCACCTCGCGCACGACCGAGAACATCGACGTCGACCGCGGGACCGAGGACTACCTCAAGGACGGGAAGGTCGACCCGCAGCGCGTCCCCGCGTTCGACTCAACGTTCTTCCCGCTCTGCCCTGTCGACGTCTCTTTCAAGCGGAACGACCTCGAGGACGAGTTCACCAAGGACGTCAAGGGGGTCATCAGCACGGTCGTCTTGATCTCGCGCGAACTCGCCAACAACGCGGGCAAGCTGAGCAACTTCATCCCCTCGGTCGGGTGGGGCTTCAACTTCAGCTTCGATGTGCTCAAGGGAGACTTCTCCTACTTCAAGCAGCACCGTGAGCACGTGGACCGGAGGGTCTACGTCTACTCGAGAGCGAAGGTCGACATCACATGCTTCTCGACCGCCGTCTCCCTCTATGGAGGCGTCTGGCTCGACGTCGCGTTCGTGCAGTTCAAGGCCGTGGTCGAGCTGGAGCTCAAGGGCAGCGTCGGTATCAAGGGGCAAGTCGAGTCGACGCACCCCGACGCGATCGTCAGCCGGAACGTCGGCTTCGGCCCCACTGGCGCCGTCGCCGCGCAGGTCCAGATCAAGATCGTCGTCGGCCGGCCAGACTGGTGCAGCGCCGCGTCTGGCCTGAAGACTGGCATCGACGTCCAGATGTTGGCCTGGGCTCAGCACACCACCGGGCCACACCTGGATTGGAACGCGAAGTTCACCGGGGTCAAGGCCTTCGTGACCGCGAAGCTAGCCCTCGTCGGGAGCTACGAGTACGAGCGGACGTTTGCAAAGGAGCGGACGATTGCGAGCGGGCGGTTCCCGAAGACGACCGAGGCGGATGAGCTCGCGATTCAGAACGAGGAGATGGACAGACTCGCCAATGAGGCGCGGAGAGAAGCCGCAGAGAACCTCGAGTCCGAAGAGAGCCACAGAGCCCACCGCAGGGCCGTCCGATCAGGCCGCTGAGTCGCCCGGCCCCTCGCCCCCCCACCCGCCACCATGGACATCACCCGTCACGGAATCCTCATTGAGGCCACGTGTGTCGACTGCACCGTTGAGGTCGTTCTCAACGGCATCCCCCTTGGCCTCGCCGGGCTTGGTCCGCAGTCGGACTTTCAACGGCCCGTACACGAGTACCTCGTGGACGGGGCCAATGAGATTGGCCTCGTCATCCAGCCTGGGGATTCGCCGTCGCGATGGCGAGAAGCCGCCACAAAGAGCAAGGCCGCCTGGAACGCCCAGCCCCCTGACACACCGCTCACCCGCGCCTTTGCCGGCGGAGCACCCGCCGCCGCACCAGGCCCTGGCGGGTCTCCTCCGGTCGAGCCGCCCGCGGATCGAGACCCCGAGTGGGGCGTCGAGCACGTGGTGTGGGACGTCACCGGTTTGGCCGCCCTCCCGACCATGAGGGCCTCCGCGCGGCTCGCCCGCTACCCCGTCGGGGCGGTCGCTGGACGGGAGCCCGCGGATACGCTGCTCGAGGTGAACTGGAGCGCCTACGACGAGTTCCGGACCCTCCGACAGGCGGAGCAGCCGTTCCCGAAGTGGGTCGCCAGCACGGGAGACCTCGGACCCCTCTTCGGCTCCCCGCACTGGAACCAGTTCCGCGAGCTCTCCCTCGACGAGCCTACGGTGGAGTCACTCCGCGCATTCGTCCTCGAGGTTCGAGACGAGATCGAAGCCGGTCAGCCGGAGCCTGTTCTTCAGAGGTCTCGAGTGAAGTTCGAGGAGGTGGGCCACGCCTATGGCATCGATCCCGCGGAGCGAGCGGACATCTTCAGGAAGCTGCTCTCCGAGAACGCGGGAGACGAGGACTGGCTCTTCCAAACGCCAGAACCCGAGGACTGGTCCTTCCGGCTGTGCGCGGCGAACCGCCTGGTCGAGTGCATCGCGAGTGACTGGACGCCACTGGTGAAGGGCATCCGCGTCCCAGACAAGGGACGGTTCCTGTTCCCCATGCTCATCGGCGCGATCGACTCTGGCTGGATCATCGCGAGGTGAACGCTGCAGCGCGCCTCGGGCCGCTGAGGTACCCGCGCGCCCAGTCAAGCTATCCAGCGGCTCGGCGCCGCAGACCTGCCGCCCCTGAGGCCCGGCTGCCGATCCATCCGGGAGCGGCCTCCCCGTCGGGCGTCTCTAGCCGCCGATCATCACGGTCGGACACCCGGCGACGATAGTCCCGCCGTGCGCCGTCATGTCGCCCATACGGGCCGCAGGCTTGCCGCCGATCAGGACCGTCGCGGAACCCTTGACAATCGAGTCCGGCGGGCCCACGCACACGGCCATATCACCCACGCCGGCCGCAGGCATGAAGCCGATCAGCACGGTCGGGACCCCCGGCCCGGCGATCGGGCCGCCGACGTGGGGAACGGGCCCTGTCAGCATCGGGCAGGCGTGGAAGTCGGTGAGTCGTGCGGCGAGCATGGGAGTGTCCGGGGACAGGCGTCAGTGTAGGCTCATTCGAAGCGCCCGCTCGCTTTTTTGGGTTCGGCATGTGCGGAGCGCTGGCTGCCATCCACCGTTCGACCTGACGGACCTCGCTTCGAAGCCATGCCTCGCCCGCTCAAGCCCGACCTGGACCTCGTCAATGTCGGCGCGATCATCGATCAACCGTTCTTCTATCAGGCCGGCCGGTCCGCATCGGCCGGGGTGCCCAGCGCGCTCAACACGGTGACCAAAGCCGCCGCCATCCCCGGCGGAACCTCTGAAGGCCAAGCGACCTATAGCTACGGACCGCTGCAGGAGCTGACGGGGGAGGTTCAGGCCAACGGTGGCGCCACCAAGGCCACGAGGTACGTGTACGCCGCGCCTGACCTCGACCTGGTCCTCGCCGAACTGGAGAGCAGGGCAGCGGACCAAGAGAAGGCCTACGCCGCACTCGATCTCGACGAGTCCGCGTCCAAGGCGGCGAGGTCGTCCGCCCTGCGGCGCCTGCAACTCACTCGCCAGAAGATCGCAAGGCTGAGAGACGAGGGGACCTCCCTCCCGGCTCGCCTGGCCTCCTCGAGTTGGATCGAGACCGGCGAAGGAAGCCTCATTGTGAGGGGCGAGACGAGGTTTGAATACAACTGCACCGACATCGTGGGCGCCACGACGACGATCACGACCATGCAGACCCCACCGAGAGTGCATGAGATGGGTTCGACGTTCCGCTACAACGATCTCGGTCAGGTCTCAGAGATCGATGCGGCTGGCTCCGTGACCCGCTGCGAGTACGACGCGCTCGGCAGGTTGGCGGTCAAGCGGGGGGAGTTCGCTTCCCCATCCGGCGACTTCCTGGCGCACCACAGGACCGTCTTCCTGTACTCGCCTCCGGCGGGGTCCGCTGACTCGGCGGCCCCCCCTGGTGCGCTCCTGAGCTCCACCAACGACTCGATCTCAGGGACCTCAACGGCCTTCGAGCAGACTCCAGAACCCCTGGATTCGATCCCCACGCCTCCCGGCAGCCCGCCCATCGGCGAGGGCGCCGACAGCGACGAGAGCCCGAGTTGGCTGCAGAGGATGCTTGGGAGCGCCCCCAACCCAGCTCCGCAGCCGAGCAGCCCCTCCCGCGACGCTTCGGTCGATCCACCGGGCGTCGAGGGCGACTTCGACCACACCAACGTGGTGGGCACCTACGCCTACCCCTGAGCGCCGGGCAGGCCGCCCCCTCGCCGTGATGGACCCTGAGCCAACCTCATCGCCCCGAGGCCCCAGAGCTGGCGCCATCAATCGGTTCGCAACTGATCCAACCCAGAACCTCAAGTAGACTCCGGCGGTGTCAGGTTCACCGGCCGCGCCAGGTGAACCGCAGAGGGGACGCCCGGGACCTACTCCCGGCCATGCAAATGAAAATCCGAATCACCATTCCAGGCGGAGAAGGCGACGAGGTCGTCCACCAGTGCGACGGCCCGCAGGTCGTCATCGGAAGGTCCCCCAGCTGTGACGTGACCGTCCCGATTCGCCACGTCAGCGGCCAGCACGTGATGGTCGTGCAGGGGCTGGCGGTCATCGACCTGAAGTCAACGAACGGCACCTTCGTGGCGGGCACGCGCATCGAGACGGCTGCCGCCGTCCCGGGCGGACGATTCATGCTGGGTTCGGAGGTAGAGGTCGTCGTCGAGGGCGACCTCTTGGCGGTCGACAGCGCCACTGAGCCCCTCGACTTCGAGGCCACTCTCCTCAGCGACGGTGACAGCTCGCCTGACCTGACCCCCCTGCCCGCCAGCCAGGCCCAGACAGAGGGCCCAGCTGGGACGCCGGGGGAGCCCGCCCCGATCCCGGCCGTACAACCCAGCGCCGACGCGCG
>CBFHHK010000200.1:5198-8474 GCA_965655435.1 Planctomycetota bacterium
GGACCGGAGCGCCGAACTCGAGCGCCAACAGGCGGAGAACGATGACCTGCGGCGGCGGATAGAGAGCCTGAAGCAGGACATTGAGGCGCGGGAATCCGCCGACGCCGACAGCCCACAGGCCCGCTTGGCCCACGACGCCATGCAGAGCGTCCGCGACCAGAATGAGGCCCTCCAAGCCCGCGTGCTCGAGCTGGAGAAGGAGAAGGGCCGCGCGGACGTGGAGGCGGCCAAGCGCGTCCTCGAGACGAGGGTGGCCGAGCTCGAGTCGTCCAAGGCAGACCTCTTCGCCCAGGTCGAGAAGCTCCAGGGCCAGCTGGGAGATGCCCAGGAAGGGAAGGCCGCGGCGGAAGCCTCGCCAGCATCTGACATCTTCTTCAAGCTGCAGGGCGAGATTGCCCGCCTGAAGAAGGAGCTCTCTGATTCCAGCTCAGCCCCGGAGACAGGGGATGAGAGCAGCGCGCTCTTCTTCGACCTACGCACCGAGAACGAGGAGCTGAAGGGACAGCTCGAGCGAGCCGCAGCCCAGGCCTCCCCGAAGGTCGCCGCCGAGCCCGATGATCCGTCCAGAGTCGCCGAGCTCGAGCGTGAACTGCACGGCGAACGAATGAGCAAAGCGGACATGCTCGATGAGCTCGCCAACCTCCGGACAAAGGTCGAGTCAGCTGGCACCCCGTCCGTTCCTGCGGCGAAGCCTGGAGCATCGAGCCGGGCGCTCGCCCTGCTCGCCCGCGCAGCCCGTGAAGACATCACGGAGCTTCCAACCGATGTCCGGTTGCCTAACGAGGAGTTCCTCGCCCTTGAGCTCTTCCGCTTCGTCCGCCACGGAGAGAAGATCGTCACCCGGCTGGCCGGTCAGTTCATCCAGCTATACAACCCGACCACGATGCTGCCGGGGTCCGAGAAGACGCTTCGAGTGCTCACCGAGGAGCTCGTGGAGACCGAGGGTGATGCGAGCCTCCGCGGCGAGTTCACGGACTATCTGGAGAAGCTCACCGAATGGCTCGGAGCAGCAATTCACGCGTATCCTCAGGCTGCCGAGGCCTATGCCTTCCAGCTCCGGGAGCAGCTCTCCGAGGCCAGCCTCACGAAGGATGACCCCATCCCCACGCTGAAGCGCCTCTCTGGTCAGTCCGAGGGAGAGCTCTGGGAGCGGGCCAGCAAGGTGCTCAACCGCCTCTCCGACGAGACCGTCCGCGACGGCGTTGAGACCCTCGCCAGGAAGATGGCTGAAGACTTCCTTGGCGACTCAACGACCTCGTGACCGTCGGACAGTCGTCCCCCGACCACTCGAGCGCCTGACCTGGGAGCACCACAGCTGACTCGGTGCTCGCCAAGGGGCCCCTCCTTCTCTGCTAAGATCCGGCGGCCGCGCAAGACCTTGCCTCAACCCCACCCTCAAATGCTGCTCTCCAACCCGTTCCGCTCGCCGAGTGCCACCGGCGCCATGCTGCTGCTCGCCACGATGATCGCTTCATGCGCCCCCACACGCGTGCACATCAGGACAGACGAGATCGAGGTCAAGCAGGTCTTCGTTGTCGCTGCTGAGGCCGGTGAGCTCGAAGAGGCCTTCGAGGGGGGCAGCTCACGTCTCCTCGGTGACTTCGCGCAGAACCTGTCGGAGTCCAATTACAACCACACCTCGCTCAGCTGGGGCAGCCTGGACAACTCAGGCAGGGCGTGGAGCGTGATCACAGAGCCGCGTCAGGATTGGCTCGGGTACAAGATCGCGCCCGGAGCACGCGAGGTGACGGTGACCATCAAGCGCAGCGCCTTCGACGACCCCAACACTTGCCTCGGGATCATCGTCCTCACGGACACGCCAAGTTCCGGCCGGAAGTACTTCGGCAAGCTTCTCCCCACGAAGGATATCGAGCCCACCGGATTCTCCCTGATCGCGAGCGGCCCCTCTCTCAGGGTTCGCCTCGAGGACGATCGCGCCCCCGTAGTCGACCGGGACTGAGCACTGATGGCGATCCAAGTCAAGCCCTCTGTCCTCTGGCGCGAGGGCATGTTCCTCTGCCCGCAGCACCTGCAGGCCTTCTCCCGAGAGGTCTCGGATCGCATTCACGCATCCGAGACCCTGGGCTCACCCGGGGCCTGGGGTCTGGTCTCCCTTGCCGTCGACGAGGATGCGCTCCGGAGAGACACCTTCAAGGTCATCGACGCGGTGGCCGTCTTCCGCGACGGAGGCCTCGCCTCGGTCCCTGAGAACACGACCATCGGGCAGCGCGACTTCGCAGAGTTCTTCGTGGGTCAATCGCTCGAGGTCAGCCTCGGCATTCCGGCGGTGCGGCCCGGGGTCGCCAGCCTCACGGATGACGGTCAAGACGAGTCAGCTCGATACCGAAGCCAGTCCCTGAACGTATACGACGAGAACGTCTCGTCGTCGGAACGCGACCTCGACTTCCGCCTCCTGCAGGCCCGGCTCTTCTTTGGCGACGAAGACCGGACGGGCTTCGACTGCCTTCCCATCGCACGGCTCGTTCGAAAGGGGCGGCCCGAAACCTACTCGGCACTCTCCCCCACTTACATCCCGCCGGTGCTCAGCACGGGGGCTTCCAGGGTGCTCTCGACGGCGCTCAACGAGATCGCCGACCAGCTGATTAGCCAGGCTCGTGACCTGGCAGCACGTATCCCTCAGACCGCCGCGCTCTCCAGCGTCGAGAAGGGCGCTGATGTGGCGGCGTTCGTGAAGTTGCAGGCCGTGAACCAGTGCATTCCAGGCCTGAACCTCACCCGGAGCCTGCCGACGCTCCACCCCTTCCAGGCCTACCTGCAGCTTTGCCAGGCGGTTGGCAGCCTGTCGATCTTCGCTGACTCGAGGACCGTACCGGAGCTCCCGAAGTACGCGCACGACGACCTCGACGCTTGCTTCAACCGTGTCTTCGAGATCATCCGGGACCTGATTCCCCAGGAGGTCTCGGTCCCCTACGACACCGAGTCGTTCAAGGACGACCCCGACCGCGCGGGCCTGCTCGTTTGCGAGATCCCCGCCAACTGGCTCGAAGGAAGCTCCCGGCTCTTCCTTGGCGTCCGGCCGGACGAGACCCGCGACGACGTCGCCAGCCTCGTGAAGAGCGCCGTCAAGCTGACCGCCGAGCAAAACCTGGACAACGTCCTGATCGGCGTGACCGAGGGCATCGAGCTCGAGCACGTGCGGATGCCGCCGCTCTCCTTCCCCAAGGATGGTCTCGAGTACTTCGCCGTCTCCACCGAGGGCGCCTCACGGGACGCCTGGCTGCAAGTCACCGAGAGTGGCCGGGCGTTGCTCGTGCG
>CBFHHK010000201.1:0-8464 GCA_965655435.1 Planctomycetota bacterium
ATGGCCGGGGTCGCGCCGGAGAAGGTGGGCATCGGGGTGCGCCAGACCACGTGCTCCTCGACGCTCCAGCGGGTGGGGAGCCCCTCCGCGCCCGGCGCGGTCCCCCGGAGCTCGGGGCCCCTCCAGTTGCTCCACCCGGGCTGGCCGTCTTGGGGGCCGTCTTGGGGGCCGTCTTGGGGGCCGTGCTGGGGGCCTGCGAGCGAGGCCGAGGGTGGCGTGGCCGCGGTGAGGAGGAGGACGCCCAGGAGGGAGGAGAATGGAGGAATCGTCATGTGGGGGAAGGGGGCGCGGGCTCACGCATCCTATCGCTCCGGACCCGGATTGCGGTGACGGCGTGGGTGCCCCTGCTGCCCGTCCGGGCTCCAGGTGCCCCAGGGATCGTGCCCGTGGATCCTGCAGCGCCGAGGCTTGAGCCCAGGGGTGGGCTCCGGACGGAGGACGGCTCCACGGATCTTCACGATCGCGGGGGCGCCTCTACACTGGCCCACGCCACGCGCCCGCTCTTTGAAGGGAGCGGGTCGGGCGATCCCGTCCTTTGACTGCAGTCCCCGCACCGCGCCATGATCCGAGCCACCGCCTGCCTCTTCATCGCCCTCATCACCTCCGCTCCCGCGCCTGCGTGGAGCCAGGCCGACGAGGAGGCGCCCAGGGTGCTCTTCTTGACCCACTCGGCGGGCTTCGTGCACTCGGTCGTTCGGCGGCCTGCGCCCGACCAGCTGGCGCACGCGGAGCGAGTCCTGAAGGAGGCGGCCGAAGGTCGGCTGGTGGTGGACTGCACCCAGGACTGCGGGGACATCACGCCTGAGAACCTCGCGCGCTATGACGCCGTCCTCTTCTACACGACGGGGTCTCTCCCCATCAGCGACGAGGGCAAGGCGGGCTTGATCGAGTGGGTCCGCCAGGGAGGTGCATTCTGCGGCGTGCACTGCGCGACGGACACCTTCTACGAGTTCGCGGACTACATGGGACTCGTCGGCGGCGCGTTCGACGGGCACCCCTGGCACGAGGAGGTGACGATGACCGTGGAGGACGGAGTGCACCCGGCCACGTCGCACCTTGGGGAGCGCTGGGTGCTGACGGATGAGATCTATCAGTTCAAGTGGTGGCGCCGTCATCCCAACCACGTGCTGCTCTCCCTGGACACCGGCGCCAACGACGTGGCCCGCGGCAAGCGCGTGGACCGCGACTTCGCGAACGCGTGGTGCAAGGACTTCGGCCGCGGGAAGATGTTCTACACGGCCCTCGGTCACCGGGAGGACGTCTGGACCAACCCGGCCTTCCAGGAACACCTGATCGGTGGGATCGAGTGGGCCGTCGGCGGCGGCTCGCTGTCGGCGCCCGCGCCCCCCGGCGCCGTGGTGCTGCTCGATGTGGCGGACCGACGCCCGTCACGGACGCTGGCGGGCTGGCGGCACGCAGGCGGCGGCGCGGCGAAGTGGCGCGTGACCATCCCCACCCCGGAGGCCTCCACGGGCGACGACGCGGTGCCGACGGAGGCCTCCGGCCCTGCGTCGAGCGAAGAGCCGGAGGGGCGGCTCGGCTACATGCAGGTGGTGCCGGGGACCGGCAACCTCTTCACGCGCGCCGAGCTCGGGGGCGACTACCTGCTGCACGTGGAGTTCATGGTGCCGCCGACGCCGGAGACGAGCGGGTGGCAGGACCGCGGCAACAGCGGCGTCTACGTCCAGGGGCGCTACGAGGTCCAGGTCCTCGATTCGCTCGGGCTCAAGCTGCGGAGCGGCGACTGCGGCGGGATCTACGGCAAGCACGTGGCGGACGTCGACGCCTGCAAGCCGGCGGGCCAATGGCAGAGCTACGACATCGAGTTCCGCTCACCGCGCAGGAACGGCGAGGGCGTCAAGACCGAGAGCGCCCGGATGTCGGTCTGGCAGAACGGCATCCTCATCCACGACGACGTCGAGGTGGATGGCCCCACCGCGGCGGCCATCGGCGGAGACGAGCCCGGCTTCGGACCGATCATGCTCCAGGACCACGGGCACCCGGTTCGCTACCGGAACATCTGGGCGTTGCCGCGCTGACGGTCGCGGGCCGCGGCGCTCAGGGGGACGTACGGTGAGCAGCGCCTGAGCTTGGGGAAGATGAGAAGCGCGTAAGGAGGGGCGCTCCTGGCGGCTCCGCGCTGTCCCGGGTCCGTCTCCGGCCGATTCGATTGGTAGGCTGACTCCGGACTCTCCCTCGCCTCCCTTCCCCGGCGCCCGTCCGGCGCCCGCTGGCTCGATGAATCGAACACTGCTCTCCGCTTGCGCCGCCGCGCTCACGCTCTCCGCTCTCGCCGGGTCCGCCGAGGCCTCCCCGACCCAGGAGGGAGACAGCTGGCCGTCGTGGCGCGGGCCGGACCGGAACGGCGTGGCCCCCTCAGGTGGCGCACCGATCGTCTGGGATGAGGAGAAGAACGTTCGCTGGCGCGCCGAACTGCCCGGCCTCGGGATCTCGACGCCTGTGGTGTGGGGGGACTACCTCTACGTCACCACCGCGGTGGAGACCGGGAAGACGGCCGATGGGGCGCAGGCCGAGCCTGAGCCCGCGGAGGGCCAGCGACGGGGCCGCGGCCGGCGTGGCCGGGGCGCCTCGGGCCCGAAGAAGGTCCACGAGTTCCGCGTCATGTGCGTCAGCCGCGCGGACGGCAGCCTCGTCTGGAGCCAGAAGGTCGCCGAGACCGCCCCGCACGAGGGCATCCACGGGACCAACTCCCAGGCCTCCGCGTCTCCCATCACGAACGGTGAGCACATCTGGGCCTTCTTCGGGTCCCGCGGCCTGCACTGCCTCGACATGGAGGGCGACCTCGTCTGGTCGAAGGACTTCGGGAAGATGAAGACCCGCAACGAGTTCGGAGAGGGCGCGTCGCCGGCCATCCACGGTGACAAGATCGTGGTGCTCTGGGACCACGAGGGCGTCGACTTCATCGCGGCGGTCAACAAGGAGACGGGCAAGGAAGCCTGGCGGACCGAGCGGAACGAGGTCACCACCTGGGTGACGCCCCTCATCGTTCCCGTCGGCGACCAGGTTCAGGTCATCACGACGGGCACCGACGCCTCTCGCGCCTACAACCTGGAGAATGGTGAGGAGATCTGGTCCATCGGGGGGATGACCACCAACTGCGTGCCGACGCCTATTCACCACGACGGGGTCGTGTACTTGATGAGCGGCTTCCGCGGCTCTGCGCTGCAGGCGATCAAGCTCGAGGGCGCGGTGGGCGATCTCAAGGAGAGCAAGAACCTGCTCTGGAGCTACGGCAAGAACACGCCCTACGTGCCGTCGGGTGTGCTCGTGGACGGGAAGCTCTACTTCCTGCGGGTCAACTCGGGCCGGGTGACTTGCCTCGACGCGGCGAGCGGCAAGGAGCACTTCTCGGCGGAGAACCTCGGCGGGATCCGGTCGATGTACGCCTCCCTGACGGCCTCCGGTGAGTACATCTACGCGGCGTCCCGGGAGGGCGAGACCGTCATCTTCAAGGTGAGCGACACCTTCGAGCAGGTGGCCTCCAACATCCTCGACGACGCGTTCGACGCCTCACCGGTCATGGTGGACGGCGAGCTGTATCTCCGCGGCCGGAAGGCGCTTTACTGCATCACCACCGACGGCGAGTGAGCCGGCGAGTGAGCCGGCGCGGGGTGGCACCGGTGCAAGGAGGCCGGCGCCCCCTCGGCGCCGGCCTCCTTGTCTGTCGATACTTTGCGCTGTAGTGTTTCCTTGGCATGGACCACGACTACGCCTTCAACCTGATCTTCTTCCCGGCCCTCTTCGCGGCGCTGGCCCTCGGGGCTTGGGGGGGATGGAAGCGTCGTTGGCTGCTCCCTCTCACAGGCCTGCTCGGCGGCGTCCTCGTGTTCTGGGGTGGCCTCTTAGGGGCGCTTGGGGCCTACTTCACGATCTGGCAGTCGAGCCCGAACCCGCCAGCGGAGGCCTTCTCCGACGGGGCGCCCCTGGTCTTCGCGCTCTTCGCAGGTTGGCTTCCAGGCTTGGTGCTCACCGGCAGCGCCTTCGTGGTGGCGCGCCTGATCCGCGCGCGGCGACACGCCGCCAGGAAGGCCTGAACGGCCCTCGCTGGCCTCGGCCATCACCGCAGGTCGCTGCGTCGGGTCAAATCGAGGGACCAGCTCATCGGGTCTGTGCGCCGTCGAAGCGCTGCCAGTACTCCCGGATCGACCGCTGCGGGCCGTCCGCGCCGCCGGGGTCCTCGTCGTCCTCGGGGTCGAAGCGGAGGAAGGCGAGGACGGCGGCACCCTGGGCGTTGGAGAGACCCTCGAAGCGGGGTGTGTTGAACTCGCCGGGCTCGAGGGAGTCGCCGAGGAATTCACCCACCTCGGACTCCGCGTCGAGGGCGGCGAGGAGGAACGCGGGCAGCAGGGTCCGGAAGGTGCGGGCTCCCATGAGGGGGAGGTCCTGCTCGAGGCCGTCCGCGAGGCTCGAGTCCATGGACCGCCAGTCGCGCCCACGCAGGCGCTCCTCCAACTCGGTGCACTCCGGGCAGGGGCAGTCCACGAGAGGCGGCGTGGGGGAGGTCGCGCCGGACCATGCCGCGCGGACCTGCGCGCGAAGCCGCTCCACGGACGGCGGGGCGTCCCGACGCGAGGCCTCGTCCTTGGCGCTGGTCATGCCGATGGTCGAGAAGGCCGGGGCCCCGCTAGTTGGAGAACCTCCCAGTTGGAGAACCTCCCAGTGGAGACCCTGCCAGTGGAGACCCTTCCAGTGGAGACCCTTCCAGGCCGAGGTCCCGCGAGGCCGGAGCCCCCTTCGACGGGAGCTCTCGCCGGTTCGTGACCCGCCCTGGACCGGGGAACTGGCCCCCCCGAGCCTTGGCCGAGGAGAGCCGTCCCGCCGCGGGCTCAGTACAGGGTGACCTCGACGGGGAGGGAGAAGTTCGACACCGGGAAGCCGAGGACCGCATCGCGATACCAGCACTGAAAGTGCCAGGTCTCTCCCGACATGGCGCCAACCGGACCGGTCGGCTGGGAGAGCCCTGCGAGGTCAAGCGCGAGGCTCATCTCGCCAGCGGCCGTTGCGGCCTGGGCGAACGAACTGTAGCGACCGATGGATCCCCCGAGGCAGAGCGTGCCGACCGCGTTGCCGGGATTGACGATCTGGTCGATGGTGGTGCTCGTGAGGAAGTAGCCGACCGCCCCGCCCGGCAGGGCGTTGCAGCGGACCTCGAGCTCGTTCCGCGCGATCGACGGGCTCCCATCCAGGGTGGTCATGGCGACCTGGCCCGTCTGGTTGGGCGCGGCGACGCAGTACGACTCGCCCACGGGCGGGCAGCCGACCGGCCCATAGACGCCAGGGCTCCCGACGTCTCCGTTGACCGAGACCGTCGACCCCCAGGCGTCACCTTCGGAGGCGAGCGTCCAGCGGTAGATGTCGTCCACTCCGAGTCCGCCGTCGCACCCCTGGCCGCTGGCCTCGCGGGTCCGAATGGAGCCCGGGAAGTCCTCGTCGCCGTAAGCGAGCACGTCCACCGTCGCGCCGGAGGCATCGAAGAGGTGGATCTCGTCGTTGCGTCCGAGGGAGGAGACCGCGTTCCCACCGAGCACCGTGGTGGTGCCCAGGCTCCAGCTCGCCACGAAGTTGGCGGCGACCCGGTCGGTGACGAGGATGGACTCGCCCGGATCGATGATCCCGGCGAGGGAGAGGTCATAGGTCCCCGCGATGGCCGACTTGTCGTCGAGGCTCCAGCCATCGAGGTCGACGGGCAGCGAGGACACGTTGGTGAGCTCGATGAACTCGCCGTCGAGGCCGCTGTACATGTACTCGGTGACCTGGACCTGGCCCGCGGCCTGGACCGAGAGGGCGCCGAGCGCCGCCAGCGACAGGGCCGCGCGGGAGGGGGTGGAGCGGAGGATGGAGGTCATGGAGGAGCAGCTCATTCGAAGCTCACCGAGAGGCCGTTGGTGAAGTTGGAGACGGGCTGGCCGCCCACGGAGTCGCGGTGCCACAGCTGCCAGTACCACGTCTCGCCAGGCATGGCGGACACGAAGCCGGTGGGCTGGGGCAGCGCCGTGAGGTCGAGGGCCAGCGCGATCTCTCCCGCGGTGCCCGAGTTCCCGATCTGGCCGGGACCGACGTACCTGCCGATGGGGGCGCCGAGGCAGAGGTTGCCGAGGCTACCGCCGGGGTTCGGCGAGAAGCCGGTGTTGGCGCTCACGAGGAGGTAGCCCGTGGAGCCGGTCGGCAGGCTGGAGGCGACCAGGGTCACGTCGTTGTCCGCCGCATCGCGGCTGCCGTCGGCGCGCAGCTCGGAGGCCGCGCCCGTCGAGTTGGCGTTGGCGACGCAGAAGGGCGTTCCGATGCCGCCGCACGGGGCCGCGGTGAAGGAGCCGGGGTTGCCGACGTCGCCGTTCAGGGAGGTGACGGAGCCCTGGTAGTCGCCCTCGAAGGAGAGGGACCACAGCAGGGGGTTCTCTGCGCCAATGCCGTCGGCGCAGACCCAGGCGGAAGCCTCCTGGGCGCGGACCGCGCCGGGGAAGTCCTCGTCGCCGTACAGCAAGCGGTCCTCGATGGCGCCGGTGTCGTCGAACACATAGATCCCGTCGTTCCGGCCGAAGGTGGCGTTGACGTTGCCCTCGAGGACGGTCACGCCGGCGAGGCCCCAGTCGAGCTGGAAGGACGCCGCGGCGCCCTCGGTGATCACGATCGAGTCGCCGGGGTCAAGGACGCCTGCGGTCGAGAGGTCGAAGGTGCCCGCGTTGGCGGAGCGATCGTCGATGCTCCAGCCGGTGAGGTCGATCGGGGCGCCCGAGGTGTTCGTCAGCTCGACGAACTCGTCTCCGTTGCCGGAGTACATGAACTCGGTGATGCGGATCCCGGCGCTGCCGAAGGGATAGTTGAAGCCGGCCGGCTTGCCCTCGGCGAACTTCGGGGCGTAGCGCTGACCGCCTCCGACCCCAACGGGTGCACCTGCCTCGACGTAGTAGTCGAGGCGGCCGCCAGCGGTCCCGGGGATCGGCAGCTGGGCGCCGAACACCCCGTCGCCGGCGGCGCCGTCACCGTTGAGTCCGTCGTCGAACATCGGCACCGGGATGTAGCGGCCGATCTCCCTGTAGTAGAGGTTGGCGAAGCCCACCGTCGAGCCAGGGGTCTGGATACGCGCGGTGATGAAGGTCGGCGTGCCGACGGTCGGCGCCGCGGGGGTGTGAGCCAGCTCCGTGATCTCCGGCTGAACCTTGGTCAGGTCTGGCTGGCTCAGCAGGAAGTTGCGTCGCGTCACCAGGTACTGCTCGAGGCCGGGGCAGGGGAGGGTCGAGCCGCCCACGTTCACGGACGTCTGGGTGTTGAAGTTCGCCTGGAACTGCGCGTAGCTGTAGATGCGCTTGGGGTCCGCCAAGACGGCTGCATCGATGAGCGCCTTGTAGCTGAGGAGATCCCCCTGGAGGTCTGCCCAGCTGAAGTCCTCGAGCATGGTCCGATAGTGCGCGAAGTAGCGCTCACGCAGCCTCGGGATGGTCATCAGTCGCGAGACCGCCGGCCGGCTACCGGAGGTGAAGCGGTAGGTGGGGGAGAGGTTGGTGGTGGTGCCGCCAGGCCAACCGAATAGGCTCACGCCCCAGGACTCGTTGCCGTCGTGCTGGTGGAGATTGATCCTGTCGTGGAGCGGGTCGTAGTAGACGTTGAAGTCAGCTCCCTTGGAGATGTAGCTGTCCTCGTCCATGAAGAGGTTCTCCCCCACGAGCGACCAGATGGCCCCGTCCACGGCGAACTTCTCGTCGATGGCTGCGACGTCCGTACCGGAGTTGTTGAGGGCGAACGTGCCGTCGATCATCGGCTGCCAGGGCTGGGCGAGGCCGCCGTCGTCCTTGAGCTGATAGTTCTGAGCGTACGAGTTCGGGTTGGTGCCGATGTAGCGCAGGGCGTCCTGACCCGTGGAGATGTTCTGGGCCTTGTACCGGGCGCCGCCGGACTCCTCAAAGTACTCGTCGAGCAGCTGGGTGTTGTACTGCTGGACGTTCACGTAGACCCCCCAGTTCTGTCCGTTCAGCCGGAGCTGGACGTGGTTTCCCTGGCCAGCGGGCGTGTACCTGCGGACGAAGCGGAAGAACCCGATCTCACGGCAGAAGGTGGGGTCTTCAATCCCGTTGTTCAGGTTCAGCGTCCGGTAGCCGAGCAGCCGCGCGCTGTTGTCCGACTCCGTGATCTCGATGTTGAACGACGTCTTCTGGGAACCCGGGGGCAGGAAGAACAAGGACGAGTTGCCCTTCACCCGGATCCCGACGTCCGGGATGGTGATCGGCGTGGGGAGGTCCGGGCCTGACAGGGTCAGGTCCACCACGAGGTTGACTCCCGTGTTTCCGGTGTTGCGCAGCGGACCCCAGAAGTTCGTCTGCGGGAGCGTGATGTCGATCGTCCGCAGGACGGTGTCGTCGTAGAGGTCCGGCTCCTGTGCAGGAACGAGGGGAGCGAGGGCGAGGAGGCCGAGGGCAGCGAGGAAGCTCATGAGGGGGGGCTGTGGGGG
>CBFHHK010000202.1:0-8279 GCA_965655435.1 Planctomycetota bacterium
GGCCACCCGAAGCAGCCGGCCCCCACCAGCCACAGCAGCACGAGCGCGCCCTCGGTCCCCCGCCACGGGGCCGGGCGTAGCCCGAGAGCCTCAGGGACCGTACGAGCGGCCGTGGGGATCATCCTGAAGTGAAGAACCCGCCGCGCGAAGCACCCCGCGTCGAAGGTCCTCGCACCAAGGAGCCCAGCACCGAAAAGCCCAGCACAGAAAAGCCCAGCACCGAAAAGCCTGGGCGCTGCGCCCCGTGGAACGTCCGGATCAGACCCCCTGCCGAGGTCCGGGCCTGGGCCTGGGTCTGGACCACGGCCGGAGCTCGGGCTCGGGCCCCATCAGACCGACGGCTCGGCCCCGGAGCGGGGTCCGGGGCTGGCCGCCCACCGCAGACTCAACGCCCCCCGTCCGGGCTCCCGTCCGAGCGAGCCTTGAAGTCGAGCACGTCCGCCTCCGACAGCAGCACCGGTCGGTCGAAGCGCGCGTCCAGCAGCCGCCAGCCGTCCCCCTCCTGACCCTGCTCGAGGGCTGTACGCAGGTGTCCCCACTTGAGGTTGACCGGCAGCTCCCCCTCGAGGAGCGGATGCGGCGGGCGCCCGAAGAAGACGCGCCGCCCCTCCTCCAGCTCGATCACGACCCCGCCGGGGAGCCGCGTGGGCGAGACGGAGCCGCTCTCCCGGTCGAAGATGGGCGCGTCCGCAGCCGAGGCGTCGATCACCACTCGACCGAGCTGACGGAGCTGGTCGGGGCCGAGGTGCCTCCACATGGAGTCGGCCACGTCGAGCGCTGCGAGCAGCTCGGGGACCGTCACCATGTCGCCGGGCCGGACCTGGCCCTGCTCGCGGTCGAGGAGGTCAAGGGGGCCCAGGGCAGGCAGCCAGCCGCCATACGCGAGGTGCGGCGTGATGGAATAGCCGCCGAGCACCATCCCGTCGCTCGACACCGGAAGGAAGTCTCGCCCGCCCACCCGGACACAGGCCACGGGCTCTCGGAGCCGGATTGGCAGGTCCAGCCCGTCGGGCCAGCGGACCACCGGCGCCCCCACGGCCTCGACGAAGGGCAGCGCCTCCACCTTGGAGGCCAGCTCCGCGATGGCCTCCTGGTCCTCCGCGTCCACGGCCTCGGCGTCGAGCAGGAGCTGCTCCAGCGCCTCGTACCACTCATCATTGAGCCAGGGCGCGTCCGTCTGGAGCCCGTAGCGGGTGACGTCGATCCGAGCCAGTCCGCGGCCGCGGGCGTCCGCCTCGAGCCACCGAAGGCCGCCGATGAGCGACAGGAAGAGCAGCGCGAGGGGGACCCAGGTCGGGACCCGACCGGCCTCGGAACTCCACGTCACCCCCTCGCCCCCGGCCGGGCGCGATGCGTGCATGTTCCGAAGCGGCAGGTGAGCGATCAACGGTCCCGGGGGACGAGCGCGGCTCGGGTGGTCCGCGCCGAGCTCGGTCCCCGCTCAGTTCCGTGTCGGGGCGAGCTGGGTGTCGATCGTGGCCCCGGGGACCTCGATCGGAACGGCGCTCGGGCCCTCTGAGACGGCCTGCGGGCCGAAGTGGCCGCCGGAGCGGCCACCGAGGCGCTTCGTGGCCTCCTCAATGAAGAGGTCGAGGGCGACCTGCATCTCCACCACCTGCTCCCGTGAGAGCGCGACGGCCTTGGCGCCGCCCTGGGAGTGAAGCTCGTGGCCAAGGAGGCGCGAGACGAGCTTGAGCTGCGCCAGATGGCGCTCGAGGTGAGTTCCGTGTTTGTGCTGTGAATTCATGGTCCCTCCGGGGGCGTGCGGACCCCTGGTCTATCCCATGGGCAAGGCCGGAACAAGGACGAGGTCATAGCTTGCGATGGAAGTCGGGTCCGAGGGGCTTGGGCCCCGACCCATCCACCGACGGGGCCGGCCAGGGCGTCACCGGACAGCGCCCATGCCTCGCTCACGGAAGGCGTCCCGCCGCCGGGATGTTCCACTGGATCTTCGGTCGGCAGCCCTCGCCACGCCGCGCCCCTGGATTCCCGGCCGTCGCGCCACGCTGCGCCCCCCGCAGACGGTCCCCCGCGGGCCGCCGCGCACGGCCTACCAGGACCGCTTTCCGGGCCGTGGCGCCGCGGGGCCAGACCGGCCTCCCCCGGGCTGCCGCTCGACCCGCTCCCACCCTCAGACGGATCCGAACGCGAGGGAGCGGGCCGGGGTGACCGCGCAGGGCCTCGCCCACGCGACCGCGGCAGGTCCCCCGCCCGATGGATGGACGGCTGTTCCCTGAGCGCCCACGAATGGAGCGACCTCGGATGGGCGACCTCGGCCGACGTCAGCTCACTCCCTCTCCCCGGCCCCTCGAGGCCCTCGGGCACGGCGGAGGGAGCCGAGGGCTGCACCGGCCGCTGGGTCCACGGGGGGGCCGGCCCAACCCGAAGGTCCCTCCGACGCCGCCCGCGGCGGAGCTCACTGAAAGTCGACCGTCAGACCGTCAGTGAAGTTGGAGGTCGCCTGCCCGGCGACCGAGTCCCGGTACCAGGCCTGGTAGCTCCAGGTGTCTCCCGAGACCGCTGCCACGAATCCAGTCGGCTGAGGGATCGTCGTGAGGTCCAGGAGCAGGGAGATCCCGCCGGCAGCATCCGCTTGCTGGATCTGCCCGGCGCCCACGTAGCGGCCGATCGAGCCGCCGAGGCAGAGGTTGCCCTGGCTCCCGCCGGGGTTCTGGGCGAAGCCGGTGGTCTGGCTCGTCAGGAAGAAGCCGAACGAGTTGGGCGCCAGGCCGCTGGCCGCAAGGGTCAGGTTGTTGTCCGCCACGATGGAGCTGCCCTGGGCGCTGATCGACGCCGCGATGCCGAGGCTGTTCTGGTTCGCGCCGCAGTAGTTCGTCCCGAGCCCGGGGAGCGTCACGGAGACGTCGTCCACGAAGAACTGGGCCAGGCTTCCGCTGTTCGCGCCGTTGACCACCGCGAACTGCAGGGTCACGCCGCCGCTGACATCGGAGCCGGCCACCGCGGTGAAGGTGAACGGCTGCCAGGAGCTGGTCAGGTTCAGGGGTCCACCGGTCAGGATCTCGGCCGCCGAGACGCCCCCGCCGTTGATCTCGGAGAAGAACTCGGCGAACGCCACCCCGCCGTTGGCGAAGGTGCCCTTGGCGGAGAAGCTGATGGTCACCACGTCGCCGGCGCTCACCGCGCCCACGCCCAGGTTGGCCTGCTTGATGACGGCCGCGGTGGTCTGGTCCGGGTTGAAGACCTCCCCGCCGAAGCTCCCGCTGCTGGCATCCGACGTCGCAGCGAAGGTGGAGTTGGGGGTGGGGAAGGACACCCACGAGCTGGTGTCCCCCGTCTCAAAGCCTCCGTTCACGGTGAGCTCGGTCTGTGGGGCGGCTGACGCCACTCCAAGGGACAGGGAGCTGGAGAGGGCGAGGGCGGCGGCGGGCGCGGAGAGCTTCATGGGCGTCAAGTCCGTGGACTGGGGGGATTCGAGCGAGAACCGGCGCGTACCGGAGAGTGCGGGGGGTCTTGGATGGAGACTACGGCGCGCCGATCCGCGCCAGATGGGCCAAACCAGAATGCAGCCCCGGGAGGAGCCAGTCTGGGACGTGCGCGAGGCCGCGCCGCTCTCGGCTGAAGCGCGACCCGATGTCGCACCCCGCAGCGGGGCCCGCGCAGGGAGGCAGTAGAGAGCCGCGGTGCAGGGCGAGGGACGCCGTGCCTCGCGGCGGTGTTGGTCTGCGGTGATGAGCCGCCGTACCGGGTCACGCTGGAGACCAAGCGCGCCCCGCTGGCCGGAGATCCGGAGGCCGGTGACCGGAGGCCGGGGGCCGGGGAGTGAAGCCCTCCACCTCCCCTCGCCAAGGATCAGGCTCGTCGACGCTCCTGACCCGACGCCGCCCCTGTGGCCCGCGGCTGGCAGGCGAGGACGAGGCGCCCGGCGTGGCCCCGGGGAGGGGGCGCCGCTTCTGGAGAGGCGGCAGGCCTGAGCACAGCCGGCCCCGGGGCCTTCGCGAGGCGCGCGGGCCGGCCCGCGCCGGCACCGCTCCCACTGTCGCCCTAGACCTGCTGGCGGCGGACGGACCAGATGAAGCCGTCGTACCAGAAGTGCATGACCGAGACCACGAGAGTGAGGGCCCACAACGCCGTGAGGCTCGTGTCCATCACCTGAACGCCGAAGCCGTAGGCGGCCGTCAGCCCCACAAAGAGGGCCAGCGTCATCGGCTGCGCCAGGCGGCTCCCCTGCAGCCGGAAGAGGCGGGCCATGTTGCCCTTCTCAGACCACCACACGATCCCGAAGTACTGGAGCGCGTGGAAGAGGTTCATGATGAAGAAGGCCTCCCCGAAGCTGTTGAAGCCCCAGGTGTAGATGGAGCACGCGCCTGTACTCGCGAGCAGCCACGTCTTCTGCATGGAGACCCGGTACCCCTGACGCTGGAGTCGGGCGTAGGCGAGCAGGTAGTACCCGAGGAACGCCGTCCCGACGGCCACCAGGGACCACGTGAACCAGGCCTGGTGGCCCTCCATGAAGGCGGGCACCGCCGTGAACATGGTGGCCCCGACCTCCTCGAACTCCTCGAAGTCCTCGAAGTGATCGATCATCGTGACGCCGCCGAGGATCGGCCCCGCGTACAGGAGCTGGTTCAGGAGTTGATCCAGCCGCCGCCCCGCGTCGCGGTCGTTGCCCGCCTTCATGTCGTAGATCCGGGCGAACCCAAAGGTCTGCATTCCCGAGTGGTAGACGTCCCAGAAGGTGGCGAGCACCGAGACCGAGACCAGGACCCAGGGCGAGGCGAGCATCGCGGCATACAGGACCACCGGAACCGCCAGGAAGCGGGCGGGGTAGAGCCTTCGGATCTGGGCATCCCCATGGCTCCTAAAGAACACCGCCACCAGGTGGGCGTGGATGAAGACACCGATCAGGAGCGAGGCCCACGAGAACTCGTCGCCGAGGACCTCGATCTCACCTTCACTGAACGTCGTCCCCGAGATCGCGGCCCCGACCACCAGCGCCAGCGCAGGCGGGAGCAGGAAGAAGGCGAGGTCGTAGCGCGGGCTGACGATGTATCGAGAGGAGCCTCCAGCGCTGGGCTCGGGGTCCCTGGGGTGGCGAGGCTCTGCGCTCACCTCGGCTGCGCCCGCGGTCTTGTGCGCGAGCAGCTCACCTGGGCCCAGGCTGGCGGCCCCCCCGGTCGTCGCGGGTAAGGGAGCCAGCGGCGATTGAGCCGGGAGCGGAGGCTTGGCCGGCGGGGCGACTGCCCGAGGCTGGAGGGCCTCGGACCGGGCAGACGCCGCCTCCGGAGCAGCCCCTGGGCGGCGCTCATCGTTCGACGTGACGGCAGGCGGGCGGCGGCGGTGCATCGTGGGACTCTTATCGACCAGCAACCCGGCGAGGCTGAACTCCCCCGCAGCTCGGCGCCTGCCCCCCCCCGGTCCCGGACGCCAGGCGGCGGTAGGGGCCGCCCGGCGGAACCACAGGGCGGAACCACAGGGCGGAGGCACAGGGCGGGGGCACAGGGCGAGATCTCGCCGGTCGGGACTTCGCCGCACGGGATTGGCCCCGCTCGATTCGCCTCGCTGGGGTGGCCTCGTTGGGGCCGCCCCGCTGGCGGAAGCCATGCGAGGAGACGATGCCCTAGACTGCCGGCCTATGGGTCTGCTTGAGCACCTCCGACAGGACACGAATGAACTCCCCTGGACACCGGAGGGGGCGCCCGGCGTCGAGGTGCAACTCCTCGCGGCGCCCGACGCCCAGGACCCGGCTTCGACCACCCGATTGCGGCTGGCCGCGGGCGCCCGCTGGGCTCCGGCCGACAGCGTCGCGGTGCTGGTGCTGGAGGGGTCCTGGTCCACCTCGCAGGGCGACCTTGGGCCCGGGGAGTACGGCCGTCTCCCGTCGAGCTCTGGCGAGGTCACCACCAGCGCAGGTGGCTGCACGCTCTTCGTCAAGAGCTACCCCGACGGTGAGCCGGGCGCCGACCTCCCCCGCCTGCACGTGGCTGCCGCGGAGCAGCCCTGGCTCCCGGGGCACGGGGGGCTTCGGGTCAAGCCGCTGGCGGACGACCCCCGCCACGGCGCGGCCCTGGTTCACTGGCCCACCAATGAACGGTTCGTGCGGCACCAGCACTTCGGCGGCGAGGAGATCCTGGTGCTCTCGGGCACCTTCCGGGATGAGCACGGCATCTACCCCGCAGGCACGTGGCTTCGGAGCCCCCACCTGTCCGTTCACCACCCTCACGTCGAGGAGGAGACCGTCATCTTCGTCCGCACAGGGCACCTGAACGCCGTGTGATTCCGCCGGGGTCCGGCGACCAGCGCGGACCGCCTCAGGGCCCTGGCCATGGCCTTCCCCCCAGGACCGCGGCGCAGGAACCGCGGCGCCGCCCGGCCTGCGAGTCTTCGCTCGCCGGCCCTTGCTCGCCGGCCTCCGCTCGCCGGCCTCCGCTCGCCGGCCTCCGCCCGTCAGTCCTCGCCCGGCCGCGCCCGGCCACGGCCTCGCTCCGGTGGATCTTGAAGGACCGCGCTCCGGGGCCCCCCTCCATCGCGCGGAGGTCGGAGAGGAGCAGCGGGCGGGCCTCCGGAGTCCCCTCGCAGGCAGCCTGCGGCCCGAGGTCCGCTCCGGTCCTGCGCGCCCCCCCCGCCCAAGCGGGCCCCCTCCTGGAATCCGCGCTCCCCCTCCCACCGCGCCACCTCCCTCGCTGGGACAGGGGACCTCATGGGGCCCGAGCCCTCGGCCGACCGGCGTCCTGGCGAGGCCACCCCGCATCCCGATGATGGAGAGAACAGCGGATCGAGCGCCGCCAGGAGGGTTCGAGGACTCGAGGGTGGCGGCCAGCCGAGCCGAGCGGCACATTCCACCCAACGATGTCATCCAACGACCAGAGACCGCCGAGCGAGGGCGGCGGGACCCCTGGCGGGGACCTTCCCTTCGGATACCTCGGCCCCGACCCTGACGCCGAGGCCGCACCCGAGGCGCCCTCCGAGCGTGAGCCGGACCGCGAGCCCGGGAGCCGCCGGCGTGAGAGCGGCGGCCGCAGCCGTCGGCGCAGCCGGAAAGATGCGGGGCAACGCCCCGAGGACCCCGCGGAGGCCGTGGAGGGAGAACCTCGGGCAGCGTCCGAGGGTCAGCGGCCGGATTCGGAAGACCCTGACTCGGAGGCCAGAGACGCGGGTGGCCGTAGATCTCGACGCCGGGGCTCAAGGCGCCGCAAGCGCGACGGCGGGCCGGCCGGTGATCGCAGCGCAGATGAACGCGGCGCAGATGAACGCAGCGCAGATGAACGCAGCGCCGCCGATCGCGGTGCGAGCGGAGATCGTGCTGATGAACATGGCGCTGATGAAGACCGTGCTGACGAACACCGGGCTGACGAACGCCGTCCTCGCGAACGCAAAGACCGCACCGGAGCGCCGGCTCGGAGCTCCTCAACGGGGAGCTCTTCGGCCGCGGTGCCCGCTGGAGCCACCCCGCGGACCAGCCCGGCCGGGCCGACGGGGCCGGATGATCTCCCGCCGCCGACCGAGGTCTTCGGCCCCGACGGGAGGGTCGAGGGCTGGAAGGGCTTCAAGCTCTCTCACTTCCAGCTGAAGGCCGTCGACGCGATCCGCGAGGGTCGCAACGTCCTCGTCTCGGCGCCCACCGGCGCGGGCAAGACGCTCGTCGCCGAGTACGCCATCGAGGTCGCGGTGCGCTCAGGCAAGCGCTGTATCTACACCGCGCCGATCAAGGCCCTCTCCAACCAGAAGTACCGCGACTTCCGCGACGACCCGATGATCGACGTCGGGCTCATGACCGGCGATGTGACGATCCACCAGTCGGCGCGGGTGCTCATCATGACCACGGAGATCCTGCGCAACGCGATCTTCGAGAACCCCCGACTCCTGGACGACGTGGCCTACGTGGTCTTCGACGAGGTGCACTACCTCGACGACCGGGAGCGCGGAACGGTCTGGGAGGAGAGCCTGATCTTCATGCCCCCCAACGCCCGGGTCATCGCCCTGTCGGCGACCATCGCGAACGTGGAGGAGCTGGGCGCCTGGATGGAGGAGATCCGGCCCCAGGGCGTCGACGTGATCATCGACGATCGCCGACCCGTCCCCCTCTCGCACTGGGTCCACACGCCCGAGGCCAGCACCTTTGAACCGTCCGGTATCAAGCGCGCCCGCAAGCGGGCCGAGGCCGCGGCGGCGAAGGAGGCAGCTGCGGAGGAGGCGGCAATCATTGAGGCGGCAGAGAGAGAGGCGGCCGCAGTTGAGGAGGCGGCAAACAAGGCGTCGGCGCAGGAGGCGGCGCAGGAGGCCGCGGCGGCGGCGAGGGAGGCTCAGGCCGCTCAGGCTCT
>CBFHHK010000203.1:0-8216 GCA_965655435.1 Planctomycetota bacterium
CCCGCCGCTCGTGCTGGGCCGCCGAGGCTCGCCCTGTCGGCGATCGCCGGCTCAGACCCGCACGATGCCGACCCGGTCGTGTCCGAGCAGGTCGCAGAGTTCGCCCGCCAGCTCCTCGGAGATGGTGACGCTGCGCTCCTTACTCGCGCGGACACGGCGGGTCAGCCCGTCCTCGCCGAGGGCCTGGAAGAAGAGCGGGTTCTCTCCTGGGTGCCGGGCGCACATTTCCTTGAGCTCCTTGAGCTTGCCGCGATCCGAGGGGGAGACCTTGAGCTCGAGCCCGCCGCGGAAGCGCTTGAGGGCGTCTGAGAGGCTCATGACCTCATCGAGGAGCATCGCGGGCTCGTCGGCTCCGTCCTCCAGCTTGCCGCTGCAGAAGAGGACGGCGCCGTCCTCGATGAGGTCCCTGGCGGTCTCATAGGTGCGCGGGAAGCAGGTGACGCCCACGGAGCCTGACAGGTCCTCGAGGCGGAACCGGCACATCTTCGAGCCAGCCATGCGGCCAGACTTCACGACGAGCTCTGCCTTCTGAAGGACGAGGCCCGCGATGCGAACGGTGCCCTCGCGGCTGGCGAGCTCGGGGAGCTTCCGGATGGGGCAGGAGGAGAGCAGCGAGACGAGCCCCGCGCGCTCCTCGAGGGGGTGACCCGAGAGGTAGAACCCGAGCACCTCGTACTCGAGGCGGAGGGTCTCCGCCTTCTCGATGGCGAAGCTGTCGTCGATGCCCACCTCATGGTCGGCCTCCGGCTCCTCCGCGCCTCCGAAGGCGTCGAACATGGAGGACTGTCCGCTCCGCCGGTCCTTGGCGGCGCTGCTAGCGTCCGTCATCGCGGAGTCGAGGGCGGCGAGGAGCGAACCCCGGTTATGGCCCAGCTCGTCGAAGGCGCCCGACTTGATGACGGCCTCCCAGGCGATCTTGCCCATGTCGTGTGGGTCGACGGCGGTCACGAGGGAGTGGAAGGTGAGCGGCTCCTCCTTCTCCTCGAGCTCGGTGCGGGTCTTGACCATGGCCTCGATCGCGGCTCGCCCCGTTCCCTTCACCGCGCCGATGCCGAAGCGGATGGCCTCGCCGCCGTCATCGGTCGTCGTGGGGCGGAACTCCCACTCGGACTCGGTGGCGCTCGGCATCAGGATCGAGATCTCGGACCGCTTTGAGTCGTCGATGAAGTCCTTGATCTTGTTGGAGTCGCTCATCTCGCACGAGAAGTTGGCGGCGAGGAAGTCCGTCCGGTGGTGCGCCTTGAGGTAGGCGGTCTGGTAGGTGATCAGCGCGTAGGCCGCCGAGTGCGACTTGTTGAAGCCGTACCCGCCGAACTTGATGATGTTGTCCCAGGTGTTCCGCGCGACGTCCTCCACGCAGCCGTTGGCGACGGCCCCTTCGATGAACTGAGCCGAGAACTTCTGCATGATCTCGGGCTTCTTCTTGCCCATCGCCTTGCGCAGGTTGTCGGCGTCGTTGAGGGAGAAGCCGGAGAGCTCCACCGAGGCCAGCATGACCTGCTCTTGGTAGACGAGGCAGCCGTAGGTGCTGCCGAGGATCGGCACGAGGCTCTCGTGGGGGAAGGTGATCTCCTCTCGCCCGTGCTTGCGGTCCACGAACATGTCGACCATGCCCGACTCGAGCGGACCCGGGCGGTAGAGGGCGAGCACCGCGATCACGTCATCGAAGCAGTCCGGCTTGAGCCGGGACAGCAGCTTGCGCATCCCCTCGGACTCGAGCTGGAAGACGCCGAGGGTGTCGCCGGCCATGAGGAGCTCGAAGACCCCCGGGTCATCCAGGGGGAGCTCATCCACCACGGGGGGGACGAGCCCGCGCCGCCGGATGTTGTCCAGGCACCGCTCGATGATGGTCAGGGTCCTGAGCCCCAGGTAGTCCATCTTGAGGAGCCCGAGCTCCTCGAGCTGCGGCGCGGGGTACTGGGTGGTGATGTCGTCGCCGTTCCGGCCCAGCGGCACGTAGTCCACCGTCGGGCCCGGCGTGATCACGACGCCGGCAGCGTGGGTGGACACGTGACGGGACATGCCCTCGAGGGACACCGAGTACTGGAACAGCTCCTTCCAGCGCGGGCCCTGGTCGCGGAACGCCTGGAGGTCACCGTCCTCCTCGAGCGCCTTGGCGAGCGGCGGGGCGCCGGGACCCGCGGGGATCTTCTTCGAGATCTTGTTGATCTCGTTGAGCGGGAGGTCGAGGACCCGCCCGACGTCCCGGACGACGGTCCTGGAGGCCATGGTCCCGAAGGTCACGATCTGGGTGACGCACTCACGACCGTACTTCTCCCGCGTGTACTCGATCACCCGCTCGCGACCCTCCTTGCAGAAGTCGATGTCGATGTCGGGCATCGACACGCGGCTCGAGTTCAGGAAGCGCTCGAACAGCAGGTCGTACTTGAGCGGGCAGAGGCGGGTGATGTCGAGCAGGTAGGCGACGATCGAGCCGGCCGCGGAGCCGCGGCCTGGGCCCACGGCGATGTCGTGGTCGCGCGACCACTTGATGAGGTCCCAGACGATCAGGAAGTAAGACACGAAGCCGAGCTCCCGGATGATCGACTTCTCGCGCTCGAGACGGTCGCGAGCCTGCTGGCTGTCCGAGCCATAGAGCTCGAGGAGACGCTCCTCGAGCAGCCGATCGAAGAGGGCGTCCGCGGTCTCGCCCGTCTCGCTCACGAACTCCGGCACGTGGTACTCACCGAAGGTGAGCTTGACGTCGACCTGATCCGCCACGTCATTGGTGGCCTTCACCGAATCGGGGAGGTCGCGGAACATGTGCGACATCTCCTCCCGCGACTTGAAGAACAGGGTGTCCGTCTCGAAGCGGAAGCGGTCCTTCTCGTCCTTCTTGGCGCCGGTGTTGATGCAGAGCAGGACATCCTGGGCGTGGCAATCCTCGGCCCGCAGGTAGTGGATGTCGTTGGTGGCAACGAGGGGGATGCCGGTGCGCTCGTGGATCCGGACCAGGGCCTCATTGGCGTCGGCCTGGATGTTGAGGCCGTTGCGCTGGAGCTCGAGCCAAAAGTGCTCGGGGCCGAAGAGGTCGCGCAGCCCGGAGGCGAGGTCCTCGGCCTCCTTCTCCTTGCCCGTCCGCGTGAGCTGGTTGATCTCTCCGGCGAGGCACCCCGACAGGCACGAGATCCCCGCTGCGTGGTCGCGCAGGAGATCCATGTCGATGCGTGGCTTGAAGTGGTACCCGTCCACGAACCCCGCGCTGGTGAGCTTGACGAGGTTCTGATAGCCCTCGTTGGTCCGGGCCAGCAGCGTCAGGTGGCTGTAGCCGTTGCCGTTCTTCTTGGAGTGCTTCTCCCGCATCGACCGCTTGGCGATGTACACCTCGCAGCCGAGCAGCGGCTTCACGTCGCCGGCGTGGGCCTTCTGGTAGAGCTCGATGGCCCCGTGCATGTTCCCGTGGTCCGTCAGCGCGAGCGCGCGCTGTCCGTCCTCCTTGCAGGCCTTGACGAGGTCGCCGATGCGGTTGGCGCCGTCGAGGAGGCTGTACTCCGAGTGGACGTGAAGGTGGACGAAGTCGGGGGCTGCCATGGTGCGGTGAAGGCTGGTGCGGTGGAGGCTGGTGCGGTGGAGGCTGGCGCGGTGGAGGTTGGCGCGGTGAACGCTGGCGCGATCGAGGCTGGCGCGGTGGGGTTGCAGGCCGTGGAGCTCTTCGAGCGGGGCCCCTCCGACTGGGGGCTCCGGAGCGCCCCGGCCGGGCAGCCGGAGGAGGAGCCCGGGGCCCGCTGGGTCAGCCCCTGAGCAGGAGTGACAGCAGGCCCTTCTGGGTGGGGAGCCTGTTCGCGGCCTGTCGATACACGAGGCTGCGCGGCCCATCGAGGACCTCGTCGGTGACCTCGAGGTTGCGACGCACCGGCATGGGGTGCATGAGGTGGGCGTCACTGCCCAGCTTCATCAGGTTCTCGTCCACGAGCCAGTCGCGGCTCTGGGCGACCTTGTGGGCCGCCATGGTCGGCTGGCCGTAGCTCTCGAGGGCGCCCCATGAGCGAGCGTAGATCACGTCCGCGCCCCGGGCGGCAGCGTCCGCGGAGGAGACCTCTTCGAAGGACGTCTCCGCCTCCGCGGCGATCTGTCGGGCCTCGGAGAGCACGCCACCGTCGAGCTCATAGCCCGCGGGGTGCGCGAGGGAGACGTTGGCGCCGGCGCGCAGCGCGGCGTGCAGGAGCGAGTGCACGACGGCGGGGCCTGCGGGCGTGGGGGAGGGCGTCCAGACAATGGCGAGGCGGCGACCCCTGATGTCCTTCCCGAAGGTCTCGCGCAGGGTCAGCAGGTCGGCGAGGACCTGCAGCGGATGCCACAGCGCGCTCTCCATGTTGATCACGGGGACCTGGCTGTTGCTGGCCCAGGCGCGGATGCCCTCATCGCGCCGGTCCACTTCCCAGGCCCTCCCTGCGGGCTTCGGGCGAATGGCCAGGGCGTCGCAATAGGTCGACATCACGGCGGCCGCGTCCCGGACGTGCTCGGGGGCGGTCCCGTCCATCACGACCCCGTCGCGGGCCTCGAGCTCCCAGAAGTCCGAGCCTGCCGAGAGGTGGACGCCGCGGCCGCCCAGCTGCTGGACGGCGACCTCGAAGGAGGTGCGGGTTCGCAGGGAGCCGCGGAAGAAGAGGAAGCCCACGGACTTCCCCGCCAGCTCGGCACGCTGGGAACCAGCCTTGAAGCGTTGGGCGAGGTCGAGGATGTCCTCGAGGCGGGACTCCGACAGGTCGCGGAGGCGGATCAGACTCTTGGTGGTCCTGGTCATTTCTTCTGCAGGGGGAAGCGAGGGCACGATCCTACGTTGGATTGGGCCGTGTTCCAGCGCGATCGGGCGCGTCGGCGGGGATCCCCTCACCCGCGGTCCCCGGAGCGGGCCCTCGCGCCCGCAGTGGGGGCCCGCCGGGGCGGTGGGGGACCCGGCGCCCGGGAGCGTCCTCGGGGCGCTGGTCCCGTGGGTTCGCTCCCTCGCCGAGGGCGAGCCGACGGCTTTCCCTCGCAGAATCTTGACGGTCGCCCCGGTCGTGGCTACAACCTCGCCTCGCAAACGCACCCGTAGCTCAACTGGATAGAGCACCTGACTACGGATCAGGAGGTTAGAGGTTCGAATCCTCTCGGGTGTACCACTCAACCCGTCGCTACCCGCGGCGGGTCGCCCCCGCGCCCTCGGGCCCCGCACAAGTCACCTCAGGTCGGCGGGTCGGGATCCTGGGCCGGATCCGGGCCTGCTCTTCGAAGACCGCCGGTGACGCCCAACCATCTCGGCGGTCCTCTGACAATCTGATGATGGACGAGACCCTCAGCACCGAGGACCTCCAGCGCCCCGACCCGATCCTGGGCCGCGACGCACAGCAGGCCCTCGACGACGCCGCCGGGATCGCGCTGGCCCTCGCCTATGCCGAGGAGGCGCGAGACGCGGACGAGGTTCCCATCGGGGCCGTGGTGGTCCGGAGCGGAGCGCTGCTCGGCGTCGGTCGCAACCGTTGCCGCGGCCGCGGTGAGGCCACCGCGCACGCGGAGATGCTCGCGCTCAGTGACGCGTTCCAGCGGACGGGCGACATGCGCCTCCCCGGCGCGACCGTCTACACGACGGTGGAGCCGTGCTTCATGTGCGCGGGCGCGCTGAGCCACGCTCGCATCGCCCGCGTGGTGTGGTCGGTTCGGGACCCCAAGTTCGGCGGCGCAGCCTCCCTGGGAGCCGTGCTCACAGATCCACGGCTGAACCACGTCGCGGCCCTCCACGAGGGGGTCCACGCGGAGGAGTCGCGGCAGCTGCTGCAGCAGTTCTTCCGCAGCAAGCGCTGATCGCTCGCGTCCATCAAGAAGTCCAAGGGGGCCCGCAGCCGCGAGGCCGCGACCCCCGGGCGGAGAGGTGGCAGAGTGGCCGAATGCGCTGGTTTCGAAAACCAGTAGGCCTTTGCGGGTCTCGTGGGTTCAAATCCCACCCTCTCCGCCATCCATCCACCCCGGCCCATGGGCCCGGACGACGGGAAGCGGAGGCTCCGGCCTCCACGCGCGGCGGGGGAGCAAGACAACTAAGGAGAGGTGACAGAGTGGCCGATTGTGCACGCTTGGAAAGCGTGTGTGCCTTCACCGGTACCGTGGGTTCGAATCCCACCCTCTCCGCCACCCCCCTCATCACGGGGGGGGAGGCAAGGCAGGCGACCCCGCAGCCGGGTCGAGGGCCGCTGGAAGAGCCGCAGCTCGTCCAGGGGCTTCTGCGACACGACGAGGCTGGCACACGAACAGATTGCACAACCGTGCGCGGCGATGGGTCCGGTCCCACGCGATGGCGTAGGTCCGAACCGGGTCAGGCCGGGAACGGAGCAGCCCTAAGGTCCTCACGCCAGGCGCGAGGTGCCCGGGCCCTTCGGCGCGCGCGGTTGTCTTTTTCTCGTGGAGCCACGCACCCCGGCACCATCGTCCTTCCCGTCGTCATGGGGGAGGCGGGGCGCTCGAGCTCGCCAGCCCCGAGGCCTGCAGCGAGTGGGGCGATCGGTCATGGGAGGCTGCGAGCTTCAGCGCCCGCCCTCATCGACGAGGACCCTCATTCGGACCGGCTCTCATTCGGGCTCACTCCCATCCGCGCCCGCTGTCACCGAAGCCAGCGGTCATCGAAGCCAGCGGTCATCAGGGCCGGAGCGCCGCGACATCGTTCCGCGTGGCGGCCCTCGCGGAGGGCTGGTCCCCGGGCGGACCCCGCGGCCGTGTCTCTAGCTGCGGGCAAGGGGCCGGACCCCCGGGGCGGGAAGCACTGGACTCGAAGTGCGGGGCCGGTGGCACCGAACCCGTGACGTGGGCTTGGGCTTGGGGCCCGGGGCCGGTCACGGCGTGGCCACAGGGCCCCCCGCTGCTGCCGGCGGAGAATCCTCCGTTGCTGACCACGGCGAAGGCTGCTTCGAACCGGGTCGGAGGCGTTATCCTCCAGGCCGCGCCGGCGCGGCGCTCCCCCCCCGATGTCCTATCTCGTTCTCGCTCGAAAGTACCGCCCCCGCACCTTCGCGGAGGTGGCCGGGCAAGACGTCGTGACGCGAACCCTCCGCGGTGCGATCTCCGAGGATCGGGTGGGACACGCCTACCTCTTCTTCGGACCACGGGGCACGGGTAAGACCACCTCGGCCAGGCTGTTCGCCAAGGCGCTGAACTGCGAAGAGGGGCCGACCGACGAGCCGTGCGGGACCTGCGCCCGCTGCCAGGCCTACGACTCGGGCACCGAGGCGGATCTGATCGAGATCGACGCCGCCTCGAACACGAGCGTGGATCACGTCCGAGGCCTCCGCGATCAGGCCTCCTACGTGCCGCTCGCGGCGCGCTACAAGGTGTTCCTCATCGACGAGGTGCACATGCTGTCCAAGAGCGCCTTCAACGCTCTCCTGAAGACGCTCGAGGAGCCGCCGCCCCACGTCAAGTTCCTCTTCGCGACCACGGAGCTGCACAAGGTCCCGGACACCGTGGTGTCCCGGTGCCAGGTCCTCCGTCTCTCGGCCCTCTCCGAGTCCGAGATCCAGGCTCGCCTCGACGAGGTCTTCGCCGCCGAGCAGATCGAAGCGGAGGACGGGGTCACCGCGCAGGTCGCGCGCCTCGCCAGGGGGGGGATGCGCGACGCGCTCTCCCTCGCAGATCAATTGCTCGCCCAGGTGGGCCGCTCGCCGCGCGTCGCGGACACCGAGCGACTCGCGGGAGAGGGGACCAACGAGGCGGTGGAGGCCGTGCTGGGCGCGATCCTCGCCGCGGATCCGCCGGGGCTGCTCGCGGCGCTGCCCGCCCGCGAGGGCGAGGAGCCCGCGTTCCTCGACGCCCTGCTCGGATACGTCCGCACGGCGTTGGTCCTCGCCCTCGTCGGCGAGGACGCGCCCATGGCCGCAGGTGCGGCGAGCGCTGAGAGTCGCGCGCGCATGGCGGCGCTCGCGAAGTCATTCGGCGCTGGCCGGGTCGAGCTGATGCTTCAAGAGCTGCTCTTCGCCCGCGAGCGTATGGGGCCCGTCCACATGCGAGCCCACGCCCGTTTGGTCCTCGAGACCACGCTGCTGGACCTCTGCCGACCGGAGGCGACCATGCCGCTCGAGGAGATGTGCCGCCGGGTGGAGGCCCTCGAGGCGCGCCTCGGCGGAGCGCCCCTGACGGCTCCCCCCCTGCCGGCTTCTCCGGCGGCCCCCGCGGGTGGGGGCCAGGCCCAGGCCCCGCCGGCTCCTGCCCAGGCTCCTGCCCAGGCCCCGGCTGCAGAGCCTGCTGTTGGGCCG
>CBFHHK010000204.1:0-8190 GCA_965655435.1 Planctomycetota bacterium
GTGGGGGCTCGGCCAGCTGGGTGTGCGTCTCACCGAGATGTTGAAGGACCAGGCGGAGTCCCTCGGTGTGCCGCAGGAAGGGCCGTGTAAGCCGGATCGTTGTCGGTATTGAAGGACCAACACCGCCAGGTGTTGACCCAGGAAGGAGAGCAGGGAGCCCCAACCCCTGAGCCCAAAATTCCTTGCCCCCCCTTCCCCAAACCAAGGCCAGTACCCCCTGACACCCACCCGGCCCCGCCCCGCGTTCCACCTCGGACTCGGAGCGGGGCCGCTCTTACACCCTTCTGGCTTCCACTGATCTAGTTTAGGGTTTGCCCTATGTTGCTCGATCGCGTCCTGCCCGCGCCGCTTGCCCTGGCCGCGCTCGCCGCGGCGGCCATCACTGCACCAGCCGAGGCGCAGCCCCATCCCCTCCCCCAAGTCTCCGCCCTCGGTTCCCCCGCGCGTCTGCTCGTCATCGACCTCGACGACGTCGGCTACGACCTGCTGCGCGAGACGCCCACGCCGACCCTCGATGCGCTCGAGCGCAACGGCCGCTTCTTCACCGCGTTCACGACCGCGCCGATCTGCTCACCCACCAGGGCCATGTTCAACACGGGTGCCTACCCCTCGCACCCCGACCTGCTCACCGGTGAGGTCGTCTTCACGAGCAGCCCGTTCTCCATGCCAACGGCTCCCCTCGAGCCCCTGGCGACCTTGATCACCGCCGCGGGATACAGCACGGCCAAGATCGGCAAGTGGCACCTCGCAGGCATCGCCGACACCGACCATCCCCGGCGCTGTGGCTGGGGCCTCTACGCGGGAGTCCTCAGCAACCTGATTGAGCCCAACCAAAGCTTCGCGGCCTACCCGAAGATCATCAACGGCCAACACGCACTGGGCTCGGACGACTACCTCACCACCGACGAGACCAACGACGCGATCCGTTGCGTCGAGGCGGAGATCGACCTCATCTCGGTGAGCTACCACGCGCCCCATCGCCCGTGGCACACACCACCCGCGCACCTGCACTCGATCGATCCCATCAACACGGACCGAGACCGCGCGCGCGCCATGCTCCAGGCGTGTGATACCGAGCTGCGCCGACTGCTCGCCGCCGCGCTCCCCCGTGGGTATACAGTCGTCGTGTTCGCCGACAACGGCACGGCAAGGCCCATCGGCGGACAGAAGGGATGGCTCCTGGACGGTGGCGTGATCAACCCGATGTGGGCCTTTGGCCCGGGCGTCGTGCCGGGCGTGGACGACAGCCGTGTCGGAGTCGTCGATCTGTATGCGACCATCGCGGAATTCTTCGGCGTGCCGGCCGGAGCGGGCAGCGGATTCGAGATGCGTGGCCCCCAATCGAGTTCATTCCTGCGCGCCCTCGGAGGCGTGCCCATCGAGCGGCGCTGGTCCTACAGCGAGCGCTTCCCCCAGCCGGGCACCGATCCGCGCGTGTCCGGCGTTCACTGGCGGCGCATGGTGCGGGGCGAGCGCTTCAAGCTGACGCTCGCAGGCGCCAACGCCGCCGAGATGAAGTTCGTCGACCTCCTGAACGATCCATACGAGCAAACGAATCTGCTCGACCCGCCGGTGAGCCTGAGCCCTATGGGCCGCACGGCCTACACCTGGTTCTCCTACGTGCTGACGCGGCTGTGACGCGCGAGCGCGGACCCGGCCGCCCTCATTGCCCAGGGGACAAGCGATCCAAGCTGCGACTTGGCGGAGCAGCGGTTGGTCGGGAGGGAAGGGGCTCGGCGCGGAGGCCCAGCCAAGAGTTGACAACCGGGCGTTGTGCGCGATCGTTGCTACGACTCCGTACTGCTGATTGGCGTCTGCTTCGGCCTTGAGTATGAAGCGGCCGCTATCCTCCCTCCTCCTGGTGCGGGGCGCGGTGACGGAGGAGTCGAGCCGGTGCTGATCAGGGACTTGGCGAGCGGGGCGACGAGGAGGGCGACGAAGATGAGGCGATGGACCATGCAGCCTCGCGGGTGCTCACAGCAGGGGCGGCGCCCATTGCTTTGAGATGCTCACTCGCAGCCTCATCTCATACGCTCTGCGGACCGCCTGCCGTCGTGGTGGTGTGGCACGGAAGGGTGCCTGCCTCGTGTCACTGCCAGTGGCCTACCTCCCGGAGCGACTCAACAACTCGTGCACGCCTTTGGGACGGCTGCGTCCGCCGACTGGAGCTTCTTCGCTAAGCGGAAGCCCGGCCAACCAATAGACCCCCTCACCCCCCCCCTTGAACGCAGGGCAATCAACAATGGGATACTCGACCTACAAAATGCACAACCTGGCCAAGCTCACCGGCGGTCACTTTCTCGCCGGAAGCGGCGACATCGCCTCGGCGATGGTGGCGTACGCCAAGGCTGAGGTACTCCGGGAGATCGTCCAGGAGTACTTCCAAGGGCACGGGAAGACGTTCAATGGAAAGGACATCGGCCAGCAAGACGTGGAGCAAGCCATCCTCTACGTCGCCTCCAAGAAGTCCACCAAGTCAGTACGTAAGGGAACTGACGGTTCGCTGAAGTTCGGACTCCAAATGGCTGCAACCATCGGCGGTGCAAGTGTTGGGTCTGTCATCCCAGTCGCTGGTACCCTCGGTGGCGCCGCTGGCGGGGCAATCGCCGGCGCGTCTCTGGGAGTTGGCGTTACCGTGAAGCGGCAGTTGGTGCGTCGGTCCAAGGGGATCTACAAGTGGCTCAGATCCACCAGAGGCGAGCACCGCACACAGGCCGCGAATTGCCTCTATCACAACTGCTCCTACCCGAACTCGGTCAAGGGCATGGCCGCCGAAGACGCCCTGCGGGTCATCCTCCAGGACGAGTTCGATGAGGTCATGGGCTGGGTTGAGGTGCAGCGAGCCGTCGGTCGTATCGCGGCTCGGATGAAGTCGAACTGAGTCCTGCATTGCCGCGTGACCTCGTGTCCACAGCGCCGCCCCGCTCTGTTGTCGGGGGGGGGCGCTGCGCGGGGATTGCGTGGCGGGGCGCGATCCTATGTGCGCGATGGGTGCAGCGGGATGCGGTCCAACTGCTAGGCTGTACCGGGTACAGCCTGCCTCATCCAATCGTGTCCCGGCTCTCGCCAGGGGCCACAAATCTCATGCTGACGACCACGCTTACGATGGCTCTCTGTACCGCTGCATTCGCAGCGGAGGACAAGGCTGCCGCGACGAAGCCCGCAGGCGACGCCGAGTTCGCCGCTCCTGTTCGATTGAAAGCAGGCGGCGACTTCATTCGCACCGAGGAGCCTGGCTACGCCGCGCCCTGCATCCACGACTTTGACGGCGACGGGCTGAAGGACCTGATCGTCGGCCAATTCGCCGGCGGCAAGATGAAGGTCTACCGCGGGATGGAGGGCGGCAAGTACGCCGCCGGCACCTGGCTCGAGGCCGAGGGGGAGACCGCCGAGGTCCCCGGTGTCTGGTGATGCACGAGCTCCACTCCACAGTTCGTGGATCTCAACGCTGATGGCCGTGTCGATCTGCTCTCGGGTAGCTACTCGCGGCCTGGCGGAGACATGGCAGGTACTTTCCAAGTGCTATGGGGCGCCGAGGACGGCAGCCTGAAGAAGGCCGAGGAACTCCAAGGCACGGATGGCGAGCCGCTGATCCTTCCGGCTGGCGAAGGTGACGGCGCAGTGACCGGCAAGATCTGCACGCGTCCGACCGCCGTCGACCTGAATGGTGACGGTCACCTCGACATCGTCTCGGGCAACTTTCGTGGGACGTTCTTCGTGTTCGAGGGCCAGGGCGCTGGCAAGTTCGCCCCCGACTCGACTCAGCTGCTCGCGGCAGGTAAGCCGATCCAGGTCGATGCCCACAGCGACCCCTTCTTCGTGGACTGGGACGCGGACGGCGACATGGACCTCGTGACTGGTTCGATGTCCAAGGTGCAGCTCTCGATCAACGACGGGAGCGCCACCGAGCCCAAGTTCTCGCAGCTGAAGACGCTCGTCGAGGCCACGCCCGGTTCGACCGAGCTGGTCTTTGGCGAGAGAGGCTACGAGGGGCCGCGCAGCGGACTGCGGGTTTGGGTCGAGGACGTCAACGGCGACGGTCGCCTCGACATTCTCATGGGGGACTCGGTTGGCCTCGACTACCCGGCTGACGGCATGGACGAGGAGAAGTCCCGCGAGCAGCACGCCAAGTGGAGTGAGCGCTGGAAGGCCCTCTCCGATGAGCAGGCCAAGCTTCGCGAATCCAACGCATCGGAAGATGACATGGACGCGAGCTACGAAGCAATGGGCGAGCTCTATCAGGAGCGCAACAAGTTCCTGAAGACGGTCAGTACCGGCTCCGTGTGGGTCGCTTACCAGAAGGCTCCCGCGGGCGCCTGATACTTGACAAGGGCGAGCGGCATTCGGGCAACGGATGCCGCTCCTCGAGGAGTCCGCTGAGTCGACAGATGATCAGTCTCATCCCCGCGCTGACGGTACTGGCCCTCGCGCCGATTCCGGACTCCACGTCCTCGAACGAAGTGCGTGGCAGCGTCGTCGATGAGCGAGGTGAAGCCGTCGAGGGAGCACTGGTCGTGATCCGTGATGCCGCGAGAGGACAAGCGCTCCAAGCTGCCACTTGGCGGCGCGTGGGATCGTGGGGGGAGGATAACCGGAGGGGCGGGTGAAGGCCGATTCGTCTGTTGCGTGAAGGGCGAGCAGGCGGCACCGGAGTTGTGCGCGATAGTGGCTACGACTCCGTACTCTACTCCGCAACGAGGACCACGAGCGCGAGCGCCGCCGCGCCCGCGGCGGTAATGAGCAGGCCTCGGACGCGTCGACGTCGCACGTGCCAGAGCAGCCAGATGCCCGTGAGCCCGGAGAGGGTCAGGACCACGGCGCTCACGTCGATGACGAGGGACCATGCCGCTCCCGTGCCGCGACCCTTGTGCAGGTCGTTCATGATCGCCACGAGGCCCAAGCGCAGCTCGTAGCCCGTGACCGCGCCGCTCCGCCGGTCGACCTCGAGGTCCGAGGCGTAGCCCGCACCCTCGAAGCCAAGGCGTACCTCGGCCTCGTCAACGGTCAGGTCACCGAGATGCCCCGTGATGCCGAGTTCGGCACGGAGCCACTCCACGAGTTGGAGCTGGTTCACCTCCGCGCCCGCACGGATCCAGCCCAGAGGGGCCTGGCCGTGCACCTCACGCTGCGTTGAGGCACCCTCGAAGAGCGCAGCGTGGTTGAGGGTCAGGCCAGTGATCGAGAAGAGGACGAGGGCGCCGAATCCCGCGAGGGAGACGTACGTGTGGAGGTACCGCGCGAGCCAGGGCAGGGAGCGGCCCCTTGCCGCGGAGTGGGGGCGACGCGCGCTCGAGGGCTCCGGGGGGGCAGGGGGCAACTCAGCGCTCCAGCGCGCGGTCCGTGAATGGCGGCGCGTCCTGGTCTCCAGGGGGCTCCACGGGCGTCTCTGCCTCGCCGATGGTGAGGGCCGCGGCGGCGAGCTCCGGGTTGGGCGTGAACGCCACCTGCGTCCCGTGGTCGAGGGTGTGGAAGGTGGCTCGCGCGAGCTGGTACGTCCCGTGCTCACGCGCCATCTCGATGATCATCGTGTAGTCGCCGTGGGGGACGGGCTCCCCATCGTCGTCGAGGCCATCCCACACCAGGGCATAGCAGCCGGGCTTGCGCGTGGGCCGGCTCGAGGCCTCGATGAGGTGCCGGTCGCTCCGGTGGTGCCGGTACCACCGCCGAAGATCCTTGAGCCACCGTTCGCGCTGGATCCACAGCGCGAGCGTACGGACGGGTGCGCCGCCCTCGGACTCCACCCAGACCGCGACGTAGGGGCGTCGGTAGGCGCGCTGCCGCTTGCCCGAGGGGCCGGGCCTCTCGAACTCGAGGTCCAGGTGAACGTGTCGATCTGCGGACCAGGCCGCGGGAGCCGACGCTGCCTGGGCTTGCGAGCTGGGCCAGCCTGGGCTTCGATGGAGACGACCCTCTCGGTCCACGAGCAGGCACTCGACACCCTCGCGGGAGGTGACGAGGGGCATGCCGGTGGCGGGCGGGAGGACCAGGAGCGCAGTGGCTAGGGCGTCTGCATCGGCGGCGTTCGGGGCGATCACGCTGGCCTGCAGCACATGCTCCACGGGTTGACCCGTGCGAGGATCCAGCACGTGCCCCATGTGCTGTCCGGCCACCTGGTACCCGCGGACTGAGTTCCCGCTGGTCGCGAGGGCCTGGTCCTCCAGGATGACGCTCGTGAGGGGCGCTGCATTCTCTGCCAGCCTGCCGGGCGCCGCGATGCGGACCTCGGCCGACCGGCCACGGACGACGAAGTCTCCTCCGATCTCCAGGACCAGGGAGGCGGCCCCTGCATCCAGCGCAGCGGCGGCGGCAAGGTCGAGGATGAAGCCCTTGGCGATCCCGTCGAGGGCAACGCCGAACTCGCCGCGACGAACCCGCGAACCGTCCACGGTCCAGCGGCCCTCGCCCATGCGCCTGCGGGCTGCGGCCAAGGCGCGCGCGGTCGGCAGCTGTCCGCTCTGTTCGGCCTTCTCCCAGACGCGCAGTAGCGGCTCGATGGCGTGGTCGAAGGCGCCACCGGTCTCGATGCGCCACGTCCGCGCCCGCGTCAGCACCTCGCGAAGCTCCGCGGAGCTCGGGCTGGTCGCGCCCGCCGGGAGCCGGTTGACTTCGCTCTCCGGATCGTAGGTGTCGAAGATCCTGCGCAGCCTCTCCACCTCTCCGTAGAGGGCGGCTTCAGCGGCGGTGGCGCGGGGCTCCGGCGCACCGACGAGCACGGTACTGGAGGTACCGAGGACGTCCTCTCGCCCGAAGCGGGATTCGGGGAGTCGCTCCGCCTGCGGCTGAGCTCCGGCGGGCAGCGCGGCCAGCAGCAGCACCGCGGAGCAGCTGGGCGCCATCATCGGATCACCTCCAGCGCCCCGAACCGCAGCTCGCGCTTGCTGGTGGCCTTCGGGCCCACCTCCAACTCCTGGTAGTGGTCCGGGAGGAAGGTCTCCTCCACCTGTTGGAACGTGCGGATGACCGTGGCGGAGGCCTGAAGCTCACCCCTTGTCCCCACCCGTACGCGGAGCTCCGAGCTGGGCAGGGATCGTCCCCCGTCGAGCTCGGTCCGCTCAAGGATCGTGCGGACGTGCGTCCCTGCCGTGGCGCAGGTTCGGGTCTCCTGAACGAGGTGGTCACGGACCGTCACGCGGGAGCCATGCTCGTCCTCCACGGTCATCCCCAGGGGGCTGGTTCCGTCCGGGAGCCGCTTGAGCACGCTCGCGGTCTGGTGGTCCAGTGCCGGCCGCTGGTGAACCACGCCCAGGGCGTCGTTCAGGGCCGCCCGCGCCCAGGCAAGGTGCTCCGTGGGGAGGTCGGGCGCCTCGAAGACCTCGACTTCACCGCTGAGCTGAACGAAGCTGGCCGCGTGGCGTTCCCCGGCCACCATCACGGTGACGGTGCCCTTCACCCCGTGCACGCTCTGGGGGAGGCGGTGCTCCCTGAGGAGGGCGGACTCCAGCGCAAGCCACGCGTCTGGATCCGACCGCTCAGGGATCGAGGCGGCGCGAACCCGCTCGATGCAGAGCGTCGTGTAGCGGAGGGTACGCTCATAGGCCTTACCCTCATGCTCCCCCGTCTCGTCGCCCGTGACCAGCGCACGGCAGGCGAACACGGTCGAGATTGGCATCGGGCAGCGGGCCGTGCCGTCCGGTCCCGTGGTGAGCGTGCGCCCAGTGGGCGAGCCATCGTCCACGACCTTGACCTCGGCCCCAGGGAGGGGGGCGCCGTCGTGCAGCACGGTGAGGATCAGCTGGTCTCCCTCCTGATGGGCGAGGACCTCCGCGGTGAGGCCGAGCCGCCTCCCAGCGTCCGCGAGGGTGCGTGCGGCCTTGGCGTCGTAGGTGAGGAGGGCCGGCGGCCCCGAGCGCCCGAAGATGCCGTAGACGAGGTGTCCGCCCGCGAGCCCCATCGGTGCGGGGAGCTCAGTGGAGTATCCGCTGCGCCCTGCCGTCATCCCAAGCGGGCGGCCGTTGGCGGTGAACACTTGGGCCCGCTCGAGGTTGGAGTTGAGATAGGGGGCGGTGTCGTCCAGGCGGCCCTCTGAGAAGTGCATCACGAGCGACCTCTGGGCCTCACCGCGAAGGGAGATCCAGATGAAGTGGGCCTGGCTCTGTGTGCCAAGCAGAAGGGCGATGATCGGAAGGAGAGCGGCGCGGACGGTGAGGGACGGGAGTCGCATGGGGGCCTAGCTGGTGCGATGGCGGCGGG
>CBFHHK010000205.1:0-8189 GCA_965655435.1 Planctomycetota bacterium
CGACCCCCGGTCGGCGCTCCCGTTGCCTTCGCCCCGTGCCTCTGTGATGACCGCCGCGACCGCGGCGGAGGCCGACGCCTTGGCCACGGCGAGGCTCGTGATCGGGCCCATTCGCACCGACGTGACGGCCCTCGAGCGCGGACTCTTCTTCACGGGCGAGGATCAGGAGCCTTGCGTCGGAGAGCGCTTCCCGCACGATGGGGCCGTGCCCGTCCCGACGGGCACCCCTCAGGCGGACCTGCCCAGGTCCACCGAGTCCCTTCAACGACACCGCGACGCATGAGCCACTCTCCCATCGACCCCTCCACTGACGATCCCAAGCCCGGCGCCAGCCGTCGCCAGGTCCTCCGGGCCGCCGGCGCCGCCACGGCCCTCGGCGCCACCTCCGCCATCGCAGGGGCCAGCGCCCGTCAGGACGAAGAGCCGCCGACCCTGCGCCTCGGCTTGGTGGGCTGCGGAGGCCGCGGCGGCGGCGCGGTGCGCGACGCCCTGCGGGCCGACCCGAACACCAAGCTGGTTGCCATGGGCGATGCGTTCGACGACCGCATCTCGTCCAAGCTCGCGGAGATCAACGCGGAGGAAGAGTTCAAGGGCCGCATCGATGTGCCCAGCGAGCGCGCCTTCGCGGGCTTCGACTGCCACGAGAAGGTCACGGACAACTGCGACGTCGTGCTGATGGCGTCGACGCCCCACTTCCGTCCTGCGCAGGTGGAGTACGCCGTCAAGGCAGGGAAGCACATGTTCGTGGAGAAGCCCGTGGCCACGGACGCGCCGGGGCTGCGTCGCATGTGGGCCGCCTGCGACGAGGCCAAGGAGAAGAACCTCGCCGTGGTCAGCGGCCTCTGCTATCGCTACCAGAACGCGAAGCGCGCCACGATCGAGAAGATTCGTGAGGGCGCCATCGGCGACATCAAGGCCATCGAGTGCTCCTACGACACCGGCGGCCTGTGGCACCGCGGTGAGAAGCCCGAGTGGAGCGAGATGGAGACCCAGATCCGGAACTGGCTGTACTACACCTGGGCCTCGGGGGATCACATTGCGGAGCAGGCGATCCACAACCTGGACAAGATGATCTGGACCATGGGTGATAAGCCGCCCCTGTCCGTCAAGGCCAACGGTGGCCGGATCGTCCGGACCGACCCGAAGTACGGCAACATCTACGATCACTTCAGCGCGGTCTACGACTTCGGCGATGGGGTGAAGGGCTTCTTCTCCTGCCGGCAGATCCCGGGCGCGTTCCGCGACGTCTCGGACCACGCCTACGGGACGAAGGGCATCGCGCACCTCCAGTCTCACCGGATCGAGGGCGAGACCAACTGGCGCTACCGGAACCCCGGCGTGCCGGACAACATGTACCAGAACGAACACAACGAGCTGTTCGCGTCCATCCGAGCCGGCGAGCCGATCCACAACGGCGACTACATGTGCCGCGCCACGCTGCTCGCTCTCATGGGCCGGATGTCGGCGTACACGGGCCAGGAGATCTCCTGGAACCAGGCGCTGGAGTCCAAGGAGGACCTGTCGCCCAAGAGCTACGACTTCGGCGACAACCCGGTGAAGGCCGTGGCCCAGCCGGGCATCACCCCGTTCGTCTGAGGTCGACCCTGGGGCCTCTTCGGGGGATCCTGAGCACCGGAGCCCGTGGGATCGTCGATCCTGCGGGCTCCGCTTCGTAGAACTAGGGGTCCATGACTGCCCCCGCTACCACCGGTCCCGCCGCCGCTCCGCCGGAGAGCCCCTCCACGGAGCGCCGGATCCAGACCGTTTGCTTGCTCGTGCTGGCGTCCATCGCCGTCGGCGCGACGCTGCAGGCGCTCCGGGACGTGATGATCCCGTTCGCGCTGGCGCTCTTCCTCGCCCTCGCCCTCTCCCCCGTGGTGGACCAGCTGGCCGCACGCACCCGCCTCTCCCGGGCGGTGTCCGTGGGTCTGACCATGCTCCTCGGGGCGCTGCTGCTCGTCATCGTCGGCGGCGTGGTGGCGTCGTCCCTCAAGGAGTTCGAGGCCATCGGCAAGCTCGGCTCCACGGAGCCGACCCAGGGGGGCCTCGGTGGTCTGCTCGAGACCGTTGGCCTCGCGGACTACGCGGACAAGATCGAGGAGACCCTGCGGGGCCTCCTCCCGCAGCTGGCGAGCGTCCTGGGGACGCTGCTCTCCCAGGGCGTCACCGTCCTGATCTTCCTCATGTTCCTGCTGCTGGAGCAGGGACGCCCGGCGCGCCCAGGCGGCGGCTCCAGCCGCGACCGGACCGACCCGCCCGTCGGGCGCGCGTCCATGCAACGCACAGTGCGCGACGGGGTGCAGCAATACATCTCTGTCAAGATGGTCACGTCCGCGGTCACGGGGATCGCGGTGGGCTCGATCCTGATGGCGCTCAAGGTGCCGGCGGCGGTGCTCTTCGGGGTGCTGACGTTCATGCTCAACTTCATCCCGACGATCGGCTCCGTGGTGGCCGTTGCGCTGCCGGTACCGGTGCTCCTCGCTGGGAACGCGGACCTTTTGACCCTGGGCCTGGCGGTGGCGCTCCCGGGTGCCGTGCAGTTCGTGGTGGGCCAGATCTGGGAGAACAAGCTCCTCGGAGACCGCTTTGACCTGCGCGCGTCCGTGGTGCTGCTCGGCCTCGTGTTCTGGGGGCACATCTGGGGCATCGTCGGGATGATCCTCGCGACGCCGATCACCGCGGTGCTCAAGACGCTGCTGCGTGGATCGGAGCTGACGCGACCGGTGGCCGCGTTGATGGGGCAGGCCAGCGGTCAGGCCAACGCGCAGGCCCCCTCTGGCGCGCCGGGCGCCGCGGACGGATGAACGGCTCGGGATCAATGATCGAGGTCGCCGCCGCGGTGATTCAGCGCGGGGACCGGGTGCTCGTCGCGCGTCGCGCGCGGCCCGCGTCGCTGGCGGGGAAGTGGGAGTTTCCGGGCGGCAAGCTGGAGCCGGGAGAGACCGGCCAGGAGGCGCTCGGCCGGGAGATCGTCGAGGAGTTGGACCTGCGGGTCGAGGTGGGCGCTGCGCTGGGGAGCTCCCACCGAGTTCCTCCGGGCGAAGAGGCGCCGGACCTGCGGCTGACCGCGTACGCTGCGCGCCCCGTGGACCTCGGTCACGAGCCCCGGCTCGTGGATGGGACCCACGATGACCTCCGCTGGGTGACGGCGGAGGAACTCCCGACCCTTGACCTCGCTCCCCTGGACGTGCCCCTCGTGGAGGGCGCCGTCGCCTTCCTCGACGCCCCAGATGATCACCTTCGCTGAGTCCCAGGCCCTCCTCACTGACCTGGACGTGGCGGGCCGCGCCGCGCGGACCGAATCCTGTGACCTGCGCTCTGCCCAGGGCCGTGTGCTCGCGGTCGACGTCAAGATTGACCGCGATCAGCCCGGCTTCGATCGGGCGACCATGGACGGCTACGCGGTGGTGCCGGAGGGGGACAGGTCCGACTTCGAGGTCGTTGGGACGGTGATCGCGGGGACCTCCCACGGGGTCCCGCTCACCCCCGGGCAGGCGGTCCGGATCATGACCGGAGCCCCCGCTCCGGAGGGCACCACCGTCGTCCCCATCGAGCGCACCTCGGCGCTGGAGGAGGGCGCGCGCGTACAGCTTGATGCCCCGCCCGCCCCCGGCAAGAACATCGCCTGGTGTGGCGAGGACGCGCGCGAGGGGGATGTCCTCGTGGCGCGCGGCACGCGCCTCGCCCCCGCGCACCTCTCGGTGGCCGCGATGGCAGGCGCCGCCGAGGTCGAGGTCTTTCAGAGCCCAAGGGTCTCGGTGGTCACCACCGGTGACGAGGTCGGAGCCGCCGGAAAGGCGGGGATCCGGGATAGCAACGGACCCCTGCTCGACGCGCTCATGGCTGCCCTGGGCGTCGAGGTCTCTCGGCGCCACGCGCGGGACCAGGAGGGGGAGCTGCGCGCGGCCCTCGAGGCCGCCGCGGCGGATGCGGACGTGGTGGTCACCACGGGCGGGGTGAGCATGGGGGAGCGCGATCTGGTGCCGGCGACGCTCGCCGACCTCGGCTACGAGACGGTCTTTCACAAGGTGCAGGTCCAGCCCGGCAAGCCCGTGCTGGTGGCGCGCCGGCCTGACGGTGCGCTCTTCATCGGGCTGCCGGGGAACCCGGTCAGCGTGCTCGCCACCGCGCACTTGTTCCTGATGCCGGCGCTCGGCCTTTACCTCGGCGGGTGGCGTCCGGCCTCCTTCGAGGTGCCCATGGCTGACGCCTACGCGCACAAGGGGCGCCGCCATCTCTTCCTGCCCGCGTCCTTCGAGGGCGGCGGCATCGTCCCCGCGCGCTGGAACGGGAGCGGCGACCTGATCGCGGCGGCCGCCGCGGACGGGCTGGTTGAGCTACCGGTGGGGGCCACCTTCGCGGCGGGTGATCCTGCACGCTTCACTCCCTACGTCGGCCACGCCCTCGCCGAGCGCGGCGCCATGCCCGCCCGCGGCGTGCGCTGAGCGAGGTTTCCCTCGTTTCCACCACCACACCGACTGCGCCCGGCAGCATCCGGGCAGTGACCATGAGCAACAAGGCGAAGATTGGCGTCGTGACCGTGTCGGACCGCGCGAGCAGAGGGGAGTACGAGGACCTCGGGGGGCCGGCGATCCACGCCACCTTCGAGGACTACCTGACGTCCGAGTGGGAGGCGGTGCCGCGCGTGATCTCCGATGACCAGGCGCTGATCGAGCGCACCCTGGTGGAGCTCATCGACCAGGAGGGCTGCGACCTCGTGGTGACCACGGGCGGCACCGGCCCTGCGCCCCGGGACGTGACGCCCGAGGCCACCGAGGCGGTGGTGCAGAAGCCCATGCCGGGGTTCGGCGAGCTGATGCGCCAGGTCAGCCTGCAGTACGTGCCGACGGCCATCCTCTCCCGGCAGACGGCCGGGATCCGCGGCAAGGCCCTGATCGTGAACCTGCCGGGGAAGCCCAGCGCCATCCGCCAGTGCCTCGACGCGGTCTTCCCGGCGATCCCCTACTGCCTCGACCTCACGGGGGCCGCGCGCCTCGAGGCGGACGAGGCGGTGATCAGAGTCTTTCGGCCGAAGAAGAAGTGACGGCCGAGGGAGCTCCGCGCGGCTAGGGGCGCCGCGTGGGCAAGCGGAGGATGTAGCCGGCGCCGACGAGCGCCGTGACGGCGACGAGCGCGGACGGGACCAGGCGGTCACGGAGCGGGACGAGCAGGGCGAAGGCCACGAAGCCCGCCATCATGGTGAGGGCGGTGGCCTTCACCCGCAGGCTCACCCCGCGCCCGGCGCGGAAGTCCTCGATCAGCGGCCCGAAGGTGGGGTTGCGCAGGAGCCAGGCGTAGAGCCTTGGTGAGCTGCGCGCGAAGCACGCGGCAGCCAGCAACAGCAGGGGCGTGGTGGGCAGGCCGGGGACCACGACCCCGACGGCGCCGATGGCCACGAAGACGAGGCCCAGGAGAGCCCAGAGCGCGCGAGAGAGGCGCGAACGTGACCCGGCGAGGCGCTCCGCGGCCGCCCGCCGCTCCGCCTCGGTCGGGGGCGTGGTCGCAGGGTCAGGGGCGGGCTCTGAGTGGCTCATCTCGGTGGCCAGGCGCCCTCAGCGGTCGCCGCGGGGGCTGCTCTGGGAGGACCCGTCGTCGCGTGGTCCGTGGTCTGGAACGTCGGCGCCCCGTGTTCGTGGTCCCGGAGCGCCAGCGCCTGGCGTCTCCGACCGGCGGGGGCGCCCCTGCAGTTCGAGCTGGATCGCCTTGCGCTGCTCGGGCGTGAAGATCTGTGGGTCCAACTCGATGGCCAGCCCCCAGGCCTCCAGGGCCTCCTCAAGTCGGTCCGAATCCTGGAGGGCGATGCCGTAGTTCTTCCAGGTGCCCGCGCGCATGTCACCTCCCTCGATGAGGCGTTCGTAGGCCTCGATCGCCGGGCCCAGCTTGCCGTCTTGCAGGTCCTGGTCAGCGCCGCGCCGCAGCATGCGAGTCGGGGCGGGCTGGGTCGACGAGAAGGCCATCACGGCCACGACGGCGCCAAGCACAAGCGGCGCCACCCATCGTCGCCGCATCCCGCAGGCGAAGCCCATGAGCCCGCCGCCGAAGTGTGCCGCGTTGGCCACGCCCAGGACGCCGAGCTCCGTGAGCGCGATGCAGAGGAAGAACCAGCCGAGGAAGAAGCGGATGAGGCGGGCGTCGATGACCCCGTAGAAGCGCGGGTCGGTCTTGCCACGGGCGTAGGCGTAGAAGGCGAACCCGTACACGATGCCGGAGAGGCCGACCGCGCTGTGCATCATGGCGGCCTCGAGGCCGCTCGCCGCGATGGCGCAGAGGACCGTGAGCACGGCGGTGACGGGGGATCCCATGCGGGACTCGATCACCCGCCCGAGCATCCAGATCCAGTAGACGTTGAACAGGAGGTGGAAGAGCCCGCCGTGGGGGAGGATGCAGGTCACGAGCCGCCAGGGCTCGCTCAGGGCGAGCCCTGGGAGGAGCATGAGGTGCTCGACGCTTCGACCGCTGGCGTCGGCCAGCACGGCGGCGACGGCGCCGACGATCATGACCGCGGTGACTGGAAAACGCTGGGCGTCCTGAAGCAAGCTCATTGGGGGTCTCGGCCGCCGCTGCGGCGCCTCCGCCGCGTCGAGACCGCGGCGAGTACGAAGATGAAGATCAGGACCGCGGGGGTCCAGACCAGCCGCGTCTCTCTTTGTCGCTCCTCAGGCCCCTCGCTCCGGGGAGGCAATGGGCCCGGAACGGCGGCGGCGGTGCTGCTGCCAGCCGGGGAGCCAGCCGGGGAGCCAGCCGAGGGCCTCGCGGGGCCGCCCATGGGGTCGCCAGGCGTGGGGGCAGCCGGGAGTCCAGGGCGTATGGCCAGGGGCTGCGGCGACGCGCTCAAGGTTCGATAGCCAGGCGGGTTTGTGCTGGGGTCGAACGTGACCAGGGTGACGGCCGGGGTCGCCGTCGGGGCGGTGGAGGTCGCCTCAAGGTCGTAGCGGAAGGTGCGCCCGGGGCGCCCCGCAGCCTGGACGCGCGCGCTGCGCGTCCCGATCAGGCGCAGGCCTTCCACCGGTGCCAGCCGCGGCTCCGCACGACCCTCGTTGAGGCTGCCGCCGAGGACCGTCACCTGAAGCTGAAGGGTCTCGCCCACCCGTGCTCGGTTGGGTTCGACGCTGACCTCGAGGGTCATGGCGCCAACCGCGCCCTCAAAGTCGACGGGTTGACCCCGTTCGGGGAGCGGCAGCACGTCCACCGTGAGCGAGGCTCCGCGGACGGTGCGCTCCTCACGATCCACCGGCACCGAGCCACGGACGAGGTCTTCCCGGAAGGCGCTGCTGATGGCGTAGCGGCCGACCGACTCGGGGAGTCGCAGCGGGCCGGCCCGGCGTGCCCGGGCAAGGCGGGTCAGCCTGAGCTGCGTCACCGCCGCGTCCGGGTCCAGGTCGAGCGCTTGCACGAGCTCGCCGTCGAGGACCACGGAGCGCGCTCTGCCGTTGTTCTGGATTCCCTGGTCCAGCCCCTCCGCCAGCGCGGGAGCTCCCCCTCGGCCCTGCGGAGGGCTGGGGCCCTCGAGGGGGAAGAGCTCCAGCTGCTCCATGGCCTCGAGGGCTCCGAGGGCCTCGAGCTGAATGGGGAGCCCGAGGGGCTGCGGGAAGAGCTGAACGAAGCCGCCCTCATCCGGGGCCGTGGCGGTGACCTCAAGACCCAGGGCGAATGTCTGCCCCTGGTAAAGGTCCCCAGCCGGGAGGACCCACCGGAGCCGGACCTCCTGGGCATGGGCGGGGGCACCGAACGCGACGACCAGGGCCGTGGAGACCGCGGAGGCCAGGGCCAGGTACGGACGCCACGCGCGAGCGGCGGGGAATTGGGATCGGGGAGGTCGGGCCATCGGGGCGGGCTTGCCTGAAGGTGCGATGAGACCCTAGCCCATCGTGCGTCTAGGATTGGAGCCCTGACATCGGATCTCCGGTGCCCAAGACCATGATCTCCATCCTCGCCCTCGCCGCATCCGCCGCCCCGTTCGTTCTCCCCCCGTCCTCGGCCCAAGGGCTCGCCGGCGCGCAGGCCGACAGCCCTGGCCAACTGGTCGCGCAGGATGGCCCCGCCTCGGCGGCCCGGCCCGGCGGCGGTGCTCGCCAGCGATCGACGGCTCCAGGGAGCGCCGAGGGGCAGGAGTCCGGGACCTCGGGAGCCGCTGGCGACGTGCCCGCCAAGGGGGCGACCGGTACGCAGCAGGGGGGCGTGAGTCCGGC
>CBFHHK010000206.1:0-8143 GCA_965655435.1 Planctomycetota bacterium
GGCGCGCTGGCCCTGGCGCTCCCTCCAGCGGAGCTTCCGCGGACGCTCCTGTTTGCTGTATCCATGGCCCCAAAGCACCGTCCCGACGCCGGTCAGCCGGGCCCGGACCACGGCGGGGGTGAGCATGGCGGAGCGGAGGGTCCACGGGGCCACGAGCACGTCCGACATGCTCCTCGAGGCCAGCCCCAGGAGCTTCGGGTAGATCATCAACCGGTGCGGGGCGGGGGATAGATCGGTGATAGGAACGGCCCGGAAGCCGTCGGCCTCCACGCTGGGGAGCCCGGGGGTCGATCCGTGATACACGGTGAGGTCGATCCCTGGCCGCCGGGCGAGCTCGCGCCAGACGGGTACCCGATAGGCGGGTAGCGCCTGGTAGAGGAAGTTGACCCTCAGCACGGCGGGGCTCCACGGCGCCCGGGGAAGCCGTCCCGAAGCCTCGTGCCAGCGGGCCGAATGAGACTGTTGGCTCGGTGGGACGGGGGAGTGGGACGCACGGCGGCAGCGGCTCTGTGGGGTCGATGCACCGTGGGCGGCAGGGTCGCCCTCTCGGCAGCGTGCATGAGCATAGCCTCCCGGTGTAGCGACCTTGGCCATTGGAATCAAAGGAGGGAGCCGCTGCCCTCTTCCACCTCGCGGATCCTGTGGCCGAGCAGGGACCCCGTTGCCGAGCAGGGACCCCGTTGCCGAGCAGGGATCCTGTTGCCGAGCGGCGACTCCGTTGAGACACATGTGCTTCGGTCAGAGACGGGTACGCCAGCCTTCCTGACCAGCTCTCGCGATGGGGCACTCGCCGGGTCGTGGATTCTTGGAGTCCGGGATACGCTCATAGGGCTCCCCTCCCGACACCCCTGATCTTTCCCGTCGCTGAGCGGTCCCTTCTCCATGCGAAGCTCCTTACTCACGGTTCTCCTGGCCGCTGCGCTCCCCTCGACCGTCTTCTCCCAGGTCACCGTCGACGGTCAGAGGCTGGCTGGTGAGGGGTACACGCTCCTCAGCACCCAGACCGTGAACACTGAATTCGGTGACAACCAGAGCGAGCTGAATGCCGCCTGGGTCCGAGTCACTAACGCCCATCTCTATGTGGCGATCCCGGGGAACCTGCAGGCCAACTTCAACAAGTTCGACCTGCTGATCGACTCCAAGGCGGGCGGCTTCAACACGCTGCAAGCCAACTCGGGCATGGACGGCGCCAACGCCCTCGACAGTCTGAAGTTCGACGCAGGATTCGATCCGGACTTCCTGGTGGTCTGTCGCCGCGGCAACTTTCGCTTCTACGTGGACTTCGGGGAGCTGGGGTCCTCTGGGAGTTACGACTCATTCTCAGAGATCTTCGGGACCAATGACTTCGGCGCGGTGCAGGACCTCTCCGGCTCGGTCACCACTGGCCTGGATGTGGCCTACAACGGCCTCAACGCAGGTGGAGTATCGGGCGGAACCGGGGCGGCCGACTCATCCGCCGCCGAGGCGGCTTTCCAAGGATTGGAATTCGGCATCCCTCTGGCCGACCTTGGCTGGTCCGGAGGCGACATCCAGCTCTGCGCGATGATCGTGAGCAACGACCACTCGTTCCTCTCCAATCAATTTCTCGGAGGGCTCCCAGCAGGGACGGGCAACCTCGGCCCCGGCCGTGACCTCACGCAGCTCGCGGGCGATCAGCACTTCGCCGTGCCTAGGATCGACGCACAGGTGACCTGCTCGGTGACCAATCACTCCGGCGGGGTCCCGGCCAGGCTGACGGCCTACGGATCGGACGGGGTCAGTGACAACGACCTCAGCCTCTTGGTGACGGGCCTGCCCACGACTGGAACGACGGCGTACCTCTTCAACGCCTTCCTGGCCCCTGGACAGACTCTGTCGACGGTCTCCACTCCGACCATCGCCGGCGTCACGGCGTCGGGGAACGTTTGCATCGCAGGCGGGACCTTCGGGCGCCACGTCTTCGGCAGCGACATCTACATGGGGATGGATGGGACCTTCACCATCGATGTCGACCTGGCCGACATCCCCAGCCCGCGGGACGCAGGCGTGGGGGGGAACCCGAGCTACCTCTACAGCACGTCGGCCCTGGCCGGGGAGACCTGGTACTGGCAGTGCTGGTTCCGTGATCCCACCTCGGGGACGGGCCACAGCAACTTCTCGGAGGCCATCTCCGTGACCTTCCAGTGACGCGCCCCGCCGGGCTCCTGCGCGGCCCTCTCCGGCCGAGAGCTCTCCCCTGACCCTGGCGGGACACCCCGTGCCAGACAGGCTCGTCCTGCCCGCCGATGCTCCCACCGCGACTGTCTTTCGGTTGGGTGCGGCCCTAGGCTGAGTCGCGCGGAGGTGCCCATGGGGCGACCTCGCCCGCCGTCTATGGAAGCTGATCCCCCGCGCCGCTCGCTGTTCCGCCGCAGCGCCCTTGTCCTCGCGGCAGCACTCTGTCTCCTCGAGGCCGTTCCGCGGCTCGTCGACCTGCCGCGCCTGAACATGGGGGCGTTGAACCCGCCCTACGTGGACAGCGACGAGGACCTCGCCTTCGAGCCCCACGCGAACCTCGTGCTCGTTCCGAAGGCCGGATACGAGAACGTCAACAACCGTGGCAAGCGCGTGGTCCACGATGAGGACGGGTTCCGGGGAAGCGGGCTCGAGCAGCCCAAGCCGCCGGGGGTGTTCCGGATCGCCTGTCTTGGGGGTTCGAGCACCTATGGGACCGGGCCAAGCTCCAACGAGACCACCTGGCCGGCGGTGCTGGAGCAGCGGCTGTCCGAGGCGCTGCCGGGCTGCCGGATCGAGGTCCTCAACGGAGGCGTGCCCACCTGGACCACGACCGAGTCGCTCATCAGCCTCCAGACCCGGGTCCTGCCCTTCGAGCCAGACCTGGTGCTCGTCTACCACGGCATGAACGACGCCAGCGCCGCGCTCTGGCCGGAGCCGCGGTCCGACGGGTCTCACTTCCGCTCCGTGTGGCCCGTCCTGCGCAAGTCTCCGGTGGAGCCGATCCTGGAGCGCAGCGTCACGTACCTCGTGTGGCGGCGCTACTTCACCGACTACCTCCAGCGCCGCATCGACGGCAACTACAAGGCGATCCGCGACTACGACCCGGACTACGTGGACCCCTACGGCGACGGCCCGCTGCCGGCGGTGGGCTTCGACACCTTCGCGCGGAACCTCGAGTCCATGGTGGCCGTGGCTCGGGCGCACGGCGCCGAGGTCGCGTTCGTGACCCAGGCCGTCTGGAGCGCTGACCCCTCGACGGATAACTTCTGGTCCGGAAGGAACCGTCTTCGGGCCCTCGGGATGCTCGAGGAGCGGCTGCGCGCCGTGGCGGAGCAGCTCCAGGTCCCGCTGATCGATGCTGCGCCAGAGCTCCTGGAGGCCGAGCGGTCCAGCGCCGGAGCGGGGGAGGCTGCGGGTGTCTTCGCGGATGATGTGCACCTCACGGATCGTGGCGCGGCCTTGCTCGCGGCGCTGGTGGCCGCGGGGCTCGAGGAGCAAGGGCTGCTCGGGGACTGAGCGTCCCGCTCCCGCCGAGCCCTGCTCGGCGCGCCGCACAGGAGAAGGCCGTTCGTTGTTGGGGAGACGGCTGCGGGGGATTACCCCTATTTGGGCGGCGCACCGCATCAGATTGGGGTATTCCGGTGCCGATCAATGTCTCCCAGGGCGGCCTGTTCACCGCACCTCGTCCCATGCTCGCCCTGCTCACCACCGCCGTCATCGGTGCCTGGCTCCTCCGCCGGGCCTGGCTGAAGCCCGCGACGTCGGTGGCGATGAGCTTTGGCGTGCTGGCCATGGACGCCTTCAACCGCTCGAGCTTCCCTCTGCTCGCAGAGTGGCGCGCGGCCCAGGTGCTGACCGTGCTCGTGGTGAGCGTCGCGTGCTGGCGCCAGGTCACGACTCATGGGCTGTGGTCCTCCCTCAGCACCCGGTCGACCTTCCTTCGGGCGGCGCTGATCTACTTCGCCTACGCGCTGCTCGCCGTCACCTGGTCCAGCGACCCCGCGTCGTCGTTCATGGTGTGGCTGAACTTCCTGAAGTACCTCGTGGTCTTCATCCTCGGGGCGCACCTCGTGGTGCGTGACCGCGAGGACCTCGGCGTGGCGCTGCGGGAGATCGCCCTGGTGTGGACGCCGTACCTGACCCTGGTGCTCTTCGCCGGCCACTGGGGGGCCCGCGGGATCATCTCCCAGGTCGCATCGGATCACGAGTGGGAGGGGTTCGGCGCGGGGGAGGTGGGCTACCTCGTCCTGCCGACTCTGGCGGCGGCGTGCGCCCTCACCCTGCCGCTCCTCACCCGCTGGCCGCGTTGGCTGCGGACGGTGGGGGTGGTGATCATGCTCGCGGTCATCGTCCGCAGCGGCGCCCGCGGCCAGCTCGTGGCCTGTGCCCTCGGCGCCGCGGCCTACGTGCCGAGCTGGGCGCTCCGAGCGCTCGCGTCGGTGATGCTCCGCGGGGCGGTGCTGGTCGCGATCGCCTTCGGGATCGCCCTGCTGCTGGATCAGGGGGAGTACCCCCAGGTCCTCCTCCGCTGGACGGCCGCCAGGCTACAGGCCGCCCTCCAGGAACGCTGGGACCTGATTTCCCAGCTCTGGGCGGCCTACGCGGCCGGGGGCTGGGGGACGATCCTCTTCGGGCTGGGGACCGCGGAGTCCGGCGTCCTCATGGGGATCTACCCACACTTCATCCCCGTGGAGGTCCTCTGTGAGCAGGGCCTCGTGGGGCTGGCGCTCCTGGGCACGGCGTTGGGCGTCCTCATCAGCCAGGGACGCAGGTCCATGGCCGGCCCGGGGGGACGGGACACGGAGGCGGCGATCATCGCCCTCTTCCTGTTCCTCTGCCTGGTCGGCCTCAAGAGCGGCGGCGTCCTCGCGAGCCCCTGGCTCTGGACCGCGGCCGTACTGCTGGGCCGCGGTTCGGCTGGAGCGGACGAGCTCGGCCGACGGGGCGATCCTTCGGCGTGATCCGGAAGACCGCAGGGCATCCCCCTGCGGCTCCGTGAGGCCGTGGAGGGGGCCGGGGGAATAGAACGAGCCGGGTCCTCGCCTCGCGAGGTCCCGGCTCGACTGTTCCGGCGGCTCCCGGAGCGCACCGCCGAGCCCTGCGCCGGCGGGCTCAGTGCTCGGCGGGCTCAGTGCTCGGCGGGCTCAGTGCTCGGCGGGCTCAGTGCCGCCAGACAACCACGCGGATCACCGGAAGGTGATCCCGATGGCGTGGGAGAACTCGCTGGTGGTCGGTGTCGCACGGTACCAGGCCTGCCAGTACCAGGTCTCGCCAACGGCGACAGCGGTATAGCTGGTGTTGAGGGTTGCCAGGTCCCGCGGATTCCGAAGGAGGTTGAGGTCGAGCGTGAGCGAGGCGGTCCCGCTCAGTCCGCTGTTGAAGATCGCGTCGGTATGACGGCCATAGATGACGCCGGTCCCACCGATGCAGAGTTGGCCGGTGACTGAGCCACCCGGTGAGATCGGCGCGCCTGGTGCGTTCGTGCCCAGGAAGGAGTTGATGAAGTAGCCCACCGTGACGCTGGGTAGGTCGGTTAGCTGTAGCGTCACATCGTTGGATGCGAGGACACTGGAGCCCGAGGCTGAGAGGGAGGCTCCCGGCTGCGCCCAGAGGATTCCATCGAAGCCGCAGCCCACAACGAAGCCGAGCGTAGAGAGATTCTCGTGATAGGACGTCTTGCCAGAGCGCCCCCAAACGACGTCGTCGAAGCCATCCTGATCCAGGTCGCCGAACGCGAACCCTTCCTTGTTTTCTTGATCGGTGGCTGAGAAGTAGTTGGTATTCGCGAAGGAGATGTCGCTTCCAAAGACGTTGTCGCTGGCGCCGTTGTTCAGGACGTACTCGTACCAACCGTAGTCGCGCTGAAGGATGAAGAGGTCCGGGCCGTTCACCCCGTCCAGGTTGCCCAGGGCCACCTTGGCGCTTTGCACCGTGGTGCCCGTCCCCCTGGTGAAGGTCTCCAGTCCTGTGCCGTTGCTCTGGAAGACGTCGACGCGGAAGGCCGACGCGAGGACCACATCGTCGCCGTGTTGACCGTCGACGTTGCCGACGGCCAGGTCGTTCGCTCCGTTGAAGCCGCTCTTGACCCGGAAGGCGTTGCTGAAGGAGGCGCCGGTTGTGCCGGTGTTCATGATGGCGAGGAGAGACCCGCCGCTGATGTCTGCGGAGAGCGCCACGTCCAGGCCGCCGACCCCGTCGAAGTCGCCCGCCGCGACCTTCTGAACTCCGGCGCCAGGGAACAAGGGGGGGAAGCCGCTGATGTCCGCTGCGCTTGAAGGGTCGGCGTCCTCGATGTAGAGGATCTGTTTGTCGTCCCCGACCACGAAGTCGGCGGCGTCCCCGTCCCCGTCGAAGTCAGCCGCAACGAAGCCCTTGGAGGCGACCAGCGAGGCGGGGGCCGCAGAGCTCGCGAGGACGACCGGCGCATCGAAGGTCAGAGGCGAGGTCCCGAGGTTCCGGAAGTACACCAGCTGCTGGCCAGCGGCGGAGAAGGCCACGACATCGCGGGGCCCATCGCCATCGACGTCAATGATCTGGATCTGGGTGGTGTCGGCGAGCCCGCCAACAACGGTCGCCGCCCCCCAAGTGCCGGTATCCCTCAGCGTGTTCTCGATCCAGACGACGTTCCCATCGGAGATTCGGTAGCCCACCGTGTCGAGGTCGCCGTCGCCATCGACGTCTCCGAGTTCCGCGGTGTTGTATGCGGCGTTCGAGACTTCGTATTCGGAGGTGTCAAATTCTCCAAATTGGGCCGACGCGTGAGAGGCGGTGAGGGCTCCGAGGGCAAGGGTGGCAGGGCAGCGGAGGGTGAGCAGGTGCATGGCAGCTTTTGGAGATATACGGGCGAGGCGAGGGCAGGCAAATGTGCTAGTGGAAACTAGTAAATACCCGCACACGATACGCTTTGGACCCACTTGGTGGGCCGGTACGGCACCCAATTTCGGTCGCGCCCTGAGGGTCATCCCAGTTGTGGCCCTCCCCTGTCGCCTCCCCTGTGGACCCAGCTGGGGACCCAGGCCTGGCCCCAGCCGTGGATCTCAAGGAGCGACGGGGTCCTCGCCGGTCGCGGGCTGGGGACGGCCACCGCGCGGCCCATCTCGTCGCCGCAGGCCAGGAATTGAACGGGCCCGCGCTCCTTCATGGAACGCGGGCCCGTGCTCGACGTGCTCCGGCCACCCGGCCCATCACCGGCCAGGTCGTCGGGAGGCACCCAGGGAGATCAGCGGAAGGTGACCCCGATGGCGTCGGAGAACTCGCTCTCACCGGTACCGGTGGTCCGATACCAGGCCTGCCAGTACCAGGTCTCACCAGCGGCAACGGCGACGTAGCTGGTGTTCAGCGTCGCGAGGTTGCGCGGGTTGCGGAGCCGGTCCAGGTCCAGCGTCAGTGAAGCGTCGCCGTTGGAGTCAGTCGCGAAGACCTCGTCGGCCGAGGAGTGCCGGCCATAGATCACTCCGGAGCCACCGATGCAGACCTGCCCAGAGACCCCGCTGCCAAAGTTGATCGGCATCCCAGGGAGACTGCCGTTGAGCCAGGAGTTGATGAAGTACCCCGGCGTGCTGGCCTCTGCTCCCGTCAGGTGCAGCGTCGCGGTGTTCGACGTCACGAGGTCCGACCCCGAAGCCGTGATCGCTCCCCCAGGCTTGGCGCAGGCCACCTTGAAGCCGAGGTTGACCTCGTTCTGGTAGAGCTGGACCGTCGTCGTACCACCGACGAGCACGTCGGCGTCGCCGTCTCCGTCGGTGTCGCCGGAAGCCAGCGACACGCCGCCGTCGGAGGTCGTGGAGGCGTCCTCCCGCACGCTCATGGTGGTGCCGGTGTTGAGGGAGAAGCTGACGGTGTTCGAGCCGGTCTCGGCGATGACGACGTCGAGCAACGAGTCGCCGTCGAGGTCGACGACGGCGACGTCGAGGGCGCCCGCGTCGCAGGACAGGCGTCCATCGCCGTAGAAGGGGTAAGTCTCGAGGGCGCCAGCGCCGGTGCTCGGGTAGATCCCCACGCGGTTCTGACCAGGGATACAGGCCACCGCGTCGTCGTGGACCGCGCCGTCCATGTCAGCCACGACCACGGGGCCCACGGTTCCAAGCCCGGAGTCCACCCGTATGGCGGTGCCCCAGGCGGGCGCGCCAGCGCCGGTGTTCATGACGGTGAGCAGGCTGCCTCCGGT
>CBFHHK010000207.1:0-8057 GCA_965655435.1 Planctomycetota bacterium
CCTCCACCAGCTGGTGGATGGCGACGCTCACCAGCGGCTTGGTCATGGATCGCACGCAGAAGAGCGATCCGGTCTCCATGGGCAGAGCCCCCTCGCGATCCCTCCAGCCGTGTGCGCTGTGCAGGACCGTGCGGCCGTTGCGGATCACCAGGAGCTCGGCCCCCACCACCTCGTCGTCGGCCACCAGCTGCGCCACGAGGGCATCGAGGGACTCGAGGCCCTCGGGCGAGAGCCCCTCCGCCAGGGGCGTGGAGACCGGGAAGCGTGCGTCGTCCGGGGCGGAGGACCCCTGCGCGAGGGTCGCGACCGCAGGGTCCTCCGCCTGGCCTCCTCGGGCCGTGGAGCCCAGGAAGAGGATGAAGAGCGCGGCGAGGATCGAGATGGTGAGCGACCTGGGTCGCCGGGGGCAGTTGAAGCGAATCATGTTCGGGAGGGGCGCCTTCTGTGGCGCCATCTGTGGCGCCATTCGGGGCGCCGTTGGTGTCGCCACTTGGGGCGCCGTTGGTGTCGCCACTAGGGGCGCCGTTGGTATCACCACTAGGGGCGCCGTCAGTGGGCCATCAGGGGCGCAGCGCAGCGAGGCTGGCGCGCACGACAGCGCGGGGCATGGCGGGCTTCTCGCTCACCCGACCCATCAGGGCCAGGCCCTGGGTCAAAGCGACGAGGTTGCGGGCGGTGTCCCGCGGCGACAGCTCGCTGCGCACGTCGCCCTCCAACTGGGCCTGGCGCAGGGTCCGCTCGAGGGCGCGCTCCAGCCGCTTGAGGTAGGTGCGAATGAGCTGCGCGAGCTCCTCGTCCTCGTGCTGTGCCTGGGCCATGGCGACGCCCAGAAGACAGCCCAGGCTCTCTCCAGAGCCGTGGTGTTGCGCCAGGCGCTCCAGGGTCCTCTCCAGGTTCGCGATGGCGCTGCCGCTGGGATCCTCGAGTCGCTTACAGAGCCGCTGGACCACCGTGTCCGCGTAGCACTGGAGCGCCTTCAGATACAGCTCGCGCTTGTTGCCGAAGGTGTCGTAGAGGCTCTTGCGTCCAATCCCCAGCTCGATCTCCAGATCGGAGATCCCCGTGCCCTCGAAGCCGAGGCGCCAGAAGGTGTCACGAGCCGCCAGGAGAGCCTGGTGGGGATCAAAGGTCTTGTCGGGTCCGGGACTCATGGCGCCATCTTACACCGATCGGTTTAGGATGGCCTCAGAATTCTCGGGCGCCACCGACGTCAGACCGGCGCCGACTCGAGGACGCTCAACGCCTCCCCTCCCGGTCAGACTCACCCGAGCCGACTCATCCGAACGAGCGGACCTGCGAGAGATCGCGACAGGCCCACAGGCAACCGGCGACAAGGGCGAGCGGCCTCGCACCAGCCCCCACTCCATGGGATTCGGGCCCCAGCGCTTTCACGCGCGTTCACCGGTGGGCGTGGCTCGTGCCTCGGCCTCAGCCGCCGGCCCGGTACTCCACGAGCCTTGGCCCGGGCCCCGGCGCCTCCGCCAGCCCCAACGCGGCGCGGAGCACGGCACGTTGCCGCTCCGCGTCCCCAGGTGTATCCAAGGGGTAGCCATGGGGGAACGGCAGGCACAGCGCCCGCGGTGGGCGAACCTTCTCCGCCACGGTCCGCAGGAGCTGGAGCGCCACGGTGACGATGCCGTGCCGTTCGAGCTCGGCGGCGACCAGACCCACGGTCTGGTTGCACATGGGTCAGACCGGTACCAGCAGCGCCACGTCCACCTGGTCCTCCACGAAGCGCGCCGCGATCTCGGGCGCGGTCTCCTTCACCAGCCGCCCCGTGGCCGTGATCGCTCCCATGCAGGACGCGTGGTGCGGCGCCACCGCGCCGATCTCGCCCGCCCCGGCCAGCTCGCGCAGCCGCCGGAGGGGAAAGGCGAGCTCTGGATCCAAGGTCATCCCGCCATGGTCGAAGGCCTCGGAGCGGTGCCCATCGATGAGCGTCGAGCTGTCCGCGTCGCCGGGGATCGCGCGCCAGCTGCCGTCCCCCCCGCGCTGGCTCTTGTCAAAGGGCGCCATGCCCGGGAGGACGAACCCCGCGCTCGACACGAGCCCCACCGTGCACTGCTCCACGGGCCGCTTGAGCCCCGCGAAGGGGACGGGCTCGATGCGCCGCCAGCGATAGCCGCGCAGGAAGAGCCGGACGGGGAGGGACAGTTCGGAGGTCTTCGCCATTTGGAGAGGCTGCCGCCGCCCGCGCCAGGGTCGGAGCGGCGAGCAGGGACACGATCAGAGGGACTCGATGGCCTCCTCGAGAGGTCCGGGATCGAAGAAGTGCATGAACGTCACGACCTGTCCGTCCTCCCAGGTCAGGTACATCTGGACCGGAAACTCCACCTTCTCGCCCGTGGTGCGGGCGACGCCCTTCCACGACGTCCAGAGGTTCGTGTAGGCGCTCCCGTTGTTGTAGACCATCGTCGTGACGACCGGATTGACCAGGGCGATCTCGAACTGCACGTGGCGCTCGGAGACACCGGCGAGGAAGGTCGCCTTGTCCACAGACTCCGTGTTGAACAGGATCTCCGCGCCGTCGGAGATCCACTCCCCCATGGCTGCGGCGTCGTTCGCCTGATAGGCGTCGAGGATGGCGCGCCCGGCCACTGAGCGCGCGTCCTCGGCGTCGATGACGCCCGACCACTCACTGTCATTGGGCGCGCCAGCCTGGGTGCTTGCGCAGCTGGTCATCGCGGGAACGAAGAGCGCGGCGAGGAGGAGGGGGAGGGAGAGCGTGTTCATGGCAGCGGCGAGACCGTGGCGGACCGGATCGCGCCAGGAACCGCCCCAGCGCAGGGCCCGAACAGTATCACCCGCCGGTCCCGCGTCCAGGGACGTGCCACGACGGTGGCAGCCCGATCAGGCGGCCCCGTGCCAGGTCCGAGCGCGCCGCTTGCTGCCCCTCCGAATTGCCACACCGAAGGGCCGCCGCCTGCGCTTGAGCAGGGGCAAACGGCCCCCTCACTCCGCGCCGGGCGAGGAGGTGGTGACGGCAACCCCGGCGGTACCGACCGGCACCACCCGTCGACGCCGTCAGCCCCCCACCGCCTTCGCTCGCTCCTCGCCAGCGAGGAAGGGGCCCTCGAAACCAATCTAAACCATGACCAGCAAGCCCCTTAAAGCCACTCCAGGGACCATCGGAAGCTTCGAGCGCGATGCCGCGCCATCAAACAGTTGCTCATTTGATAGATTGTCTTAGTCAATGAGTGAGAATCCTGACTGCGACCACGACTCCGCGACGGCCCCAGCGACTTCGTCGGACGGGGTGCTCGAGAGGGCAGCGGCCATCCTCCGCGCTGCGGGGGATCCTGGCCGACTGCGCCTCCTCGAGCTCCTGCGCCCGGGGGAGCGTTGCGTCACGGAGCTGGCCCGCTTCACCGGAGACTCCCTGTCCACGATCTCGGCCAGGCTGCGCGTCCTCAGGGGCGAGCGGCTCCTGACCCGCAGACGAGAGGGCAAGCACCAGTACTACTCCCTCGCCGATCACCACGTCGTCGAGCTACTCCAGGGTGTGTTCGAACACGCCGCCGAAGAAGAACCGAAGTGAACTGCAACAAGCACGAGAACCACGATCACGCGCACGGACCCAACTGCGGGCACACCGGCGTCAAGCACGGCGACCACGTGGACTATCTCCATGACGGTCACATGCACCACCCCCACGACGGTCACGTGGACGAGCACTGCATCGAGGTGAGCTCGCAGAACCCCGCGGAGTGCACGCCGCAGCACTCCTGCGGAGACCACGACGCCTCTCATGTTCACGGTCCCTTCTGCGGGCACGAGGCCGTGCCCCATGGAGATCACGTGGACTACCTGGTCAACGGTCACCTGCACCACCCGCACGGCGACCACTGCGACAACCACGGCCCCCTCGAGCTGGTCTAGGGTCCGCCCCTGAACCTGGCCACGGCACGGCGCGCCTCTTCCTGATCGGAGCGGGCGCGCCGCTTCGTTGGCGCACCCGGACCCGTCGCCGGGAGCTCACCTTCCTCCTGGAATGGCGCTCCGCACCGCCGCCGCCAGGCCACGGGTGACCCTCCCGACCAGCAACCACCGAGCGGCAGGGCCGAGTGGCGCCGCTTCGGCCACCCTTCAGCACCGGTCACTACACTCAGACGATGGATCGATCACCGCAGCCCGCAGTCGCCCGCAGCATGTTGTTCCTCCTCGGTGGCGCTGCTCTCCACGCCATCGACGTGACCATCGGCTCTGAGACGGCGGAGACCGTGAGCTGGGTCGGCGGGGCCGAGTCCGTGCAAGCAACAGAGTTCCTGATCGACCTGTTTCCTGACGAGCTCGGGGCCGTGCTGCTACTGCTGGCCTTCCTCGGCTTGCTCCGCGTCGCATCGGGGGCCCTGCGCGGCTGGTTCGTCCTCCTGATCGCGCTCCAGGCGCTGGCCTTCTTCGTGGCGCTCGGGTCCCATAGCCCACAGGAGGCGGTGACCCAGGAGGGGTTCAGCTTTGACTGGCGGGGAAGCCTGGGGTTGATCACGGCGCTCATCGCAGGCTGGTCCCTCGCCGCCCTCGCCGGGCAGCTCGACTTCACCACCAGCAGGTGGCGGTGGAGGCGTTTCGCGTTGTGGACGACCCTGGGCCACGTCGCGCTCTTTACCGCGGGCGCGGCGCTCGCCTACAGCGCATCGACCTCGGCCGAGATCCATCCGAGCTGGGGCGCGGCGGCCACCGGGTTCGCCGGCATGGGCATCGTCCTGATGCTCTTCCTGACCTACCTCGGGCTCGCGGCCTCCCTGGCCATGCGAGCGGAAGCCAAGGCCCCTTAGGAAAGCCAAGGTGCTCTCGGGAGACACGGTCCTCCAGGGAGCCTCGGTCCTCCAGTGAGCCTCGGTTCTCCAGTGAGCCTCGGTTCTCTATGGAGACTCGGCGCGAGGGACCGCGCGCGGCCGGGCTTCGCCCACCGGATAGGCAAAGGTGAGCGGCTGCTGGAGCTGGTGGTAGCGAGGATCGTCCATGGCCGCCCGGAGCTCCTCTCCGAGCCGGGCCTCCAGCTCGGCCCGGTCCCGCGGGAAGCCAATGCCGAGCCAGCCGGGCTCCATGCCCGCGCGCATGACCGCGACCTGCTGGTAGAACTCCACCGCGTCACAGCTGGGGTCGCTGCAGTCTCCAGGGATCTCGGCCGGGCTCCCGGGGCAGTCGTTCTCGGGGTGCTGCCAGAACGTGCAGCGAGCCCGCTCGGTCTCGCGGCCGAGGACCGAGGTCCAGTCGTCGACGCCGAAGACCTCCGGGTACACGGCGCTGAAGCCAAACTGCGTCATGAAGTGGTGGACCTCCTCCACCATGACCGCGCGGCCGCGGCGGTCGGGCTCGGGGCCCGAGACCTCCATCCACCACTCGGGGATGATGATGTCGTAGCCGAGGTCCTCCATGAGCCGCGGGAGCTGCTCCTCCTCCCAGCGCTCCGGGTCCATGGGCATGGCGAGCCACGCCACGTCGCGGCGCGCGAGGGTCGCCGCCACCACCGGGTCATCCGGCACACCGTCCATGTCAGGGTCCAGCATCTCGGCGAGGATCGCCGCGGCCTGCTCGACGTAGCGCAGGGGCATCCCTCCGTCCGCGGCCAGCAGCACGCCGAAGGGCATGGCCACGCTGGTCATCCCCGCCTCGATCAGCGCCGCCCGTTCCCGGCCAAGGAGCTCGAGAGCCGGGTCGTCCGCGGACGTGACCCGCACGGCCCGGGTGCCGGGCGAGGCCCCCGATCCCGAGAGAAAGGGCCCCGAGGGAGCCAGTTCAGGGGGAGCCAGTTCAGGGGGAGCCGGCCCGGAGGCGCAGCCCGTGAGGGCGCCGAGCAGGAGGGCCAGGGCGAATTGCAGGGTGGTCGTTCGGGAGTGCATCATGGGGAGGTTCGGAGGTGCCGGAGCCCGCCGCGAGCGTACCGCGACGCTCCCATCCAAAGGGAAGTCATGGGAGTTCGGGCCCATGAGGTTCCTTCACGTCCGTTGAATGCGCTCACCTCCCCGTCGTAGGCACGACTCCGCCGCGCGCGCCGACCATGAATGACCCCAACCCCGTCCGCCTCTACGAGAAGGCCCTCCTCCTGATCCTGAAGGACCGGGAAGGGACCGTCGCCGTCAGCAACTGCGGCTACGCCCTCGCCGGCGCCCTGCTCTCCGATCTGTTCCTCGAGGACCGCCTCGCCTCCGAGGGCAAGCACCACGTCCTGCACGTGGCCGATAGCAACCCGACGGGGGACGGGCTCCTCGACGAGTGCCTCGGGCTCATCGGCGCCGCGTCGAGGCCGCGCCCCGCCCAGCACTGGATCACCAAGCTGGCCGCCCTGCGCGACCTGAGGCACCGCATCGCCCGGCAGCTCTGCCAGCGGGGCATCCTGCGCGAGGACGAGGGCAAGGTCCTCCTCTTCTTCACGCGCAAGGTCTACCCAGAGGTGGACCCCGAACCCGAGGCCGCGCTGGTCGCCGAGCTGACCGAGGCCATCTTCACGGACACCGACCAGGTCTCCGCCCACACCGCGGCCCTCGTCGCCCTGGGGAGCGCCGTCGGCCTGCTCAACGCGACGTTCCCCCGCCGCGAGTTGCACGCCCGCAAGGCGCGCCTGGAAGCCATCGCCAGCGGCGAGGTCGGCGAGGCCGCCAAGGCGGCGGCCGCCGCCCAGTCGGCGATGATCGCTGCCGCAGCCATGGCGGCGATCCTCCCGACCATCATCAGCTGATCATCATCCACTGACCGGCCGTTCCGCTGAGGGGCGTCGGGGCCGCGCCCCGCGGCCGGCGACGGGGCTCGGACGGGGCGCATCCTCGACCCATGGGGTAGGCTCGGATCCGCCGCCGAACGCCGCCCATGATCTGCTCCCTCCTGCTCCTCGCGCCGTCCGCCGCGGCGGTCGGCCTGCCGCCGCAGGAAGGCGCGGACCTCTTCCGGACCGAGGTCGCCCCGATCCTGGAGGCCCACTGCCTCGCCTGTCACGACGAGGGCACGGCCAAGGGCGGGGTCATCTTCACGGGCGACGCCCTGCCTGAGGGCATCGTGGAGCCCGGGCACCCCGAGCAGAGCCTGCTCTTGGAGCTGGTGCGTGGGCCCGAGCCCGAGATGCCCCTGAAGGCGCCGCCGCTCTCGGAGGAGGAGGTGGCGACCCTCCGTCGATGGATCGAAGCGGGCGCCCCCTGGACCGCCGGAGTCGTGGGAGCCGCAGGCGGCGCCCCCTGGTGGTCCCTGCAGCCGGTCGAGGCGCCGCCCCTGCCCGCGCTCCCGGAGCGATGGCAAGGCTGGGTGCGGGAGCCCGTGGACGCCTTCGTCCTGCGGGCGCTGCTTGACCAAGGCCTCGAGCCCTCCATGGAGGCGGACCGCCGGACCCTATTGCGGCGCCTCCACTTCGACCTGGTGGGCCTGCCCCCCACCCCCGAGGACGTGCAGCGCTTCATGCTCGACCCCTCTCCCCAGGCGTACGAGCTCGAGGTCGAGCGCCTGCTCGCCTCCCCGCGCTACGGCGAGCGCTGGGCGCGCCACTGGCTCGACGTCGTCCACTACGCCGACACCCACGGCTACGACAAGGACAAGCCGCGCCGCCACGCGTGGCCCTACCGGGACTGGGTCATCGACGCCCTCAACGGCGACATGCCCTGGGGCCAATTCGTCCGGGAGCAGATCGCCGGCGACGTGCTGCCCGGCGCCTCGCCATCGGCGGTCGCAGCCACGGGCATGCTGGCCGCGGGCCCCTGGGACTTCGTGGGGCACGTGGAGCTGCGCGAGGGCACCGTCGACAAGCAGAAGACGCGCAACCTCGACCGGGACGACGTGGTGAAGAACGTCTTCAGCTCCTTCCAGAGCCTGACGGTCCACTGCGCCCGCTGCCACGACCACAAGTTCGACCCCATCTCCCAGGCGGACTACTACAACGCCCAGGCGGTGTTCGCCGGCGTCGAGCGCGCGGACCGCGAGTACGACGCGGATCCCGAGGTCGGCGCGAGACGCACATCCCTCGCGGAGGAACGTGCCGCGCTCCAGGCCGCCGCTGACAAGGCGCATCGCGAGCTCGCTCGCCGGCTGGCCGAGGACCCCTCCCCCGAGCTCCGCAAGCTGGGCCAGGACCG
>CBFHHK010000208.1:0-7984 GCA_965655435.1 Planctomycetota bacterium
GGCTACTGAGCGCGGAGCCTGGTGAGGAGGAGGGCCCTCCCGGGGCCGCCTCCGAGCTGCCCACCTAGAGATTCGGATCGTCCGCCGAGGGCGAGACGATCCGATGAACGAGGAGCTGCTGTGCGATGGCGGCGGCGTCTGATTCCCACTGGTGTACGTGGTTGACCGCCGTGCCCTGGGCCTGGGGCGTGCCGTGATTCCCCCGGTGATCGACCTCGATCCGACAGATCTCGTCCATCTCGACCGCGACCTGGCTCAGGAGCACCACGTCGAGGACGCGGTCGGCGAGCGGGCGGCCAGCCGGCTCCTGGAGGACGAACTCGGCGGTGCCCTCCCTGACCTCTTCCTCGTGGATTTCGAGCCTCGAGGCCGGCGTTACGGTGCGAAGAATGGCGCTTGAGGGCCCGGAACGCCATGTAGATCGAGCGAACAGGCCGCGGATGTGGCTCCCGTCCAGCGATCTCAGCCTGAACTCAAGGACGCGGATCCCTGGCGCCTCCAGGTCCGGCCGTGGCGTCCAAATGACTCCCCCCTGATGTGCCTCCAGGGCACGGGCTCGGCCCCTCCAATAGGAGGGTTCCAGGAGTAGTGGGTGCAGGGATCTGGCAGGGCTCATCGCGCGGGCGAAGCGCAGATCCGGGGCCGGTCGAACGAGGAAATAGCCAACTTTGGAGATCGGGCCTGGGCCCGGGCGCCTTGGCGGGCCTCGTGGGGACGGCGGGGACCTGAGCGCCTCGATACGAGACGATTCCAGGACGGAGTCTCCAGCCCGTAAGTCTTTCTCGCCCCCCAATTAAGCGGCACCGGCTCTTCTGGTCTCAGGGGCACGCGCTGCATACGATCCGTACGACTCGATCGAATGAGGAGGCGTCGGACCATGGGGTTCTCAAAGGAGGACCCATGCGTTGTGCGCCCATGTCGTCAGGGCTCTCTCCCCCTGACGTCCTCACGGACCCTCGTACACCCTGCACATGCGTTCCCACTCCTCGCGCTCCGTCCGCCGCTCTTCGCTGCGGAGGCTCCGCACCCTCGGCATCGCGCTCACCGCCGGAGCGACGCTCTCGGTGGCCTCCCTGGCAGCTCAAGACGAGGCCGCGCCCGCGGCCTCTTCGGACCTGCTCCTCCGCGCCAACAAGGTCATCGTGAGCCCGGGGAAGTCCCTGGACAACATGAGCCTGCTCGTCCGCGACGGTCGGATCGTGGCCATGGGCGCCGACCTCGCCGCGCCTGAGGGCGCCCAGACCATCGAGGGCGAGGTCATCTGCGCTGCGTTCATCGATCCCTGGTCGGTGGCCGGTGTCGACGCGGCGTCGGCGCGAACGGATCGCGTGGACACCGCGAGTCGCGCGACGGACGCCCTCGATCCCTACGGCCAGGACGAGGTGCTCAACGACCTCCTCGAGTCCGGCGTGCTGATGATGCGAGTCGAGATCGGCCGCGCGGCCGCGGTCTCAGGCGTCGGCGCGGTGATCCGAGCTGACGGCGCGGCTCCGGTCCTCACGGACGCGGCCATCTCCGCCCGCCTGGATACGCCGGGCCTCGACCCGGTCTCCCGGGTCGGTCAGGTCGACCGGCTCGCCAGCGCCCTCGGCGCCGCGAAGAAGTACGGCGACGACGTGGCGACCTTTGAGCGCGACCTGAAGCTCTGGCAAGAGGGGATCGCCGAGAAGGAGACCGAGCTCACCGAGGACTTCAAGAAGGCCAAGAAGGCCCGCGACAAGAAGGTCAAGGAGGCCAAGGAGGACGGCGAAGAGGTCAAGGAGAAGAAGTACAAGGAAGACAAGCGTCCCCGCCCGCCCAAGTTCGACGCCAAGAAGGCCTCCCTCGCCCGCGCTGTCGGCGGCGAGGTGCCCATGGTGGTCCACGTGGAGCAGGCGCTCGAGCTCCGTGAACTCCTCCGGGTGACGCGCCCCTTCACTCGCATGCGGATGGTCATCGCCGGGGGCCGCTCGGCCCTGCTGTTCGCCGACGAGTTGGCCGCGCGTGGTATCCCCGTGATCGTCACGCCCGCGCCCAGCTCACCGGGCGGCGAGGTGGGCGAGATGGACCCGGGCTTCGCCCTCGCTGGCGAGCTCGCCTCCCGCGGCGTTGAGGTCCTGATCGGGTCCGGCGCGACCTCCGCGAGCGCCTCGCGCGACCTCCCGCTGCTCGCCGCCGCGGCCGTCGGGCACGGGCTCGACGAGGACGCCGCGTTCCACGCCATCACCGCGGGCCCCGCCCGCGTCTTCGACCTGCAGTCGAAGGTCGGCTCGGTCCGCCGAGGCCTGCACGCCGACCTGCTCGTTCTCAGCGGGGACCCGCTGTCCAGTTCAACACGCGTCCTCGCGTCCATCTCGGGCGGCAAGGTCGTCCACCAGGCCGGCAACTGATCGCCGCAGCCGGAGCCATCAACATGCTGATTTCATGCCTCATCGCCGCCGCGCCGCTCCTGGGCGCCACGGCCGCGGACGACGCCTTCGCCCTCCGCGCGAGCCACGTGCACGTCGGGGACGGACAGGTCGTCCTGGACGCCTTCGTCGTCGTCGAGGACGGCGTCGTGAAGAGCGTCTCGAACAACGCCCCGCGCGGGGTCCGCGTGGTCGAGGTCGACGGGCACATCGCCCCCGGGTTCATCAGCCTGCGCGAGACCCTCGGCGCGGGCTCGGAGAACACGGAGCGGACGCGCAAGTCGACGCCCACGGCCGACCTGTCCTTCGCCTTCGATCCGACCAGTCCCAGCTGGAAGGGCCTGGTCAGCGAGGGCGTCACCACGGTCCTCCTCCCGGCCGGCAATTCGCAGATCGCCGGCGGTCAAGCCGCCATCGTCTCGCCCGCGGCGGGTGAGGTTCTGAAGCGCAACGCCGTGGTGACCCTCGGACTCTCACGCTCCGCGCTCGGTTCCTCGACGGCGCCCACCAGCTTCGCTGGTCTCTACGCCCACCTCGGGGAGCAGTTTGCCGCGGCTCCCGAGGGGAGCCCCCTGGCCGAGGCCAAGGCGGGCAAGGTCCCGGTCATGATGCGCGCGGTCACTCGCTCGGAGGTCCACCGTGCCCTCGAGTTCGCCGCTGCGCACGGCCTCAAGGGCGCCGTGATCGGCGCCCCCGAGGCCGATGACCTGGTGGACGAGCTCAAGGCCTCGGGCCTCGCCGTCGTCTTCGAGAGCAAGGCCGCCCCCGCGAGCTCGAAGGACGTGGTGAAGAGTGCGCTAGCTCTCTCCAAGGCGGAGGTGCCCTTCGCCTTCACCTCGGACGCGGGCAGCCAGGGACCCCTCGGCATGCGGATGCAGGCTGCGGCGTGCATGCGTGCAGGCCTCGACGCCGGCGCGGCCCTGCGCGCCATGACCGCTGACGCGGCCCGGATCGCGGGCGTCGAAGCGACCCACGGGACCATCGCCACCGGACGGGCCGCGGACCTCGTGGTCTGGAGCGGCCCACCCACCGACCTGACCAGCCGCGTCCACTCCGTCTACGCCGGCGGCCACCTCGTTCACTCAGCTCACGCCCACGGAGCCCACCAGTGATGCTCACCAGCCTGATCCTCTCCGCCGCAGCCGCGGTCTCGGGTTCCAGCGTGCCGGCCGACGGCACCAGCTGGACGATCCACGCCGACAAGGTCTATACCTCGACGGGTAAGGTGCACGAGAGCGCCCTCATCGTTGTGGACGGCGGGAAGATCCGCGCGATCACCCCCGGCGTCGAGGCGACCCGCGACGCCCTCAAGGCCTCCGTCGTCACGGCGGGGATGATCGATGCGAGCGCCCGCCTGAACTCGGGGACCCCCTCGGTCGAGCAGTCCAGCGAGGTCACGCCGCTCATCAGCGCCGAGTTCGGCGTCGACCTGTTCTCCCCGGGCTGGGGCCGCCTGGCCCGCACGGGCGTCACGAGCGCCTTCATCACACCCCTCAACCAGAACTGCATCGGCGGCATGGGCACGGTGCTCAAGACCGCCGGGGACCGCTCCGTCAAGGGGCGTACGGTCGAGGGGGCGCCGATGATCTGCGGCGCCATCGGCTCCCAGCCGAGCCAGCGCAACAGCTCAGCCTTCGGCCGCCCGACCTCCTTCTTCAACCGACGCCCCACGACCCGCATGGGTGTGGAGTGGGAGTGGAGAAAGTCGCTCTTCGAGGCTGCCCAGGCCAAGGAGCCGGACGCCTCCCAGAAGGTGCTGCTCGACGCGCTCGCCGGCAAGGTCGGTGTGTTCGTCCAGGCCTGGGCGACCCAGGACATCCGGACCGCCGTCTTCCTCAAGGAGGAGATGGCGCGCGAGGGCTTCGGTGAGATGCGCCTCGTGATCGACGCGGGCGCGGAGGCCTGGCGCGAGCCGGCCATGCTCGTGCGCACCAACACCGCGGTGATCCTGCCGCCGGTCCCTGCCCAGGGGCGCACCACCGACGGCGCGCTGATGTCAGTGGAGTGCGCCCGCGTGCTCCGAGATAACGGGATCTCGTTCGCGCTCTCCGGTCACGGTGGCTCGCGATTGGACCTCCAGGCCGGCCTCGCCATGCGCGGCGGCCTCACCCGGGAGGAGGCGCTCCGAGCCGTGACCCTCACCCCCGCCCAACTGCTCGGCGTCGACGGCCGCGTGGGCTCCGTGGAGGCCGGCAAGGACGCCGACCTCATCCTCTGGAATGGTGAGCCCTTCGAGGCGACCACCCGACCCGTCGGCGTTCTCGTCGGCGGCCACCTGGCCCTCGACCCCCGCTGACCGCGCCCGCGGCGCGATCCCGAACCGAACACGACCCACCGGCCCGCCCTTCGGACCACCCCCTCATCACGATGAAGTCTTCTCTCACCCAACCTCTCCTGGCGCTCGGGGCGACGCTCCTCCTGGCGTCCTCCGCCGCCGCCGCTCCCCAGGTCGACAAGACCGCCGTCAAGGCCGGGACCGTCATCACCCTCGCAGGTGAGGCCATTCCGGACGGCGTGATCGTCATCGAGGGTGGCCGCGTGACCGCCGTCGGCGCGGCGAGCGAGGTCCAGATCCCCTGGGACGCGACCGTGATCGATCAGCCGGGCATGGTCGCCTTCCCTGGCTTCGTCGAGGCGCACGCCGCCCGCGGCATCGACCGCCCGAACGAGACCCTGGACGTGGCGCCCTTCCTCGACGTGAAGGACTCCATCGACCCGGTCAACTTCTACTTCGAGGAGGCGCTCCGCCAGGGGATCCTGACCATCAACGTCCAGCAGGGGAACGACACCGTCGTCGCCGGTCAGGGCATGGTGGTCAAGCCCTTCGGGATGACCGTCGAGCAGATGATGGTGAGGCCGCGGTCGGGCGTGAAGATCTCCGCCGCGCCCAAGCGGGGCAAGACCCGGGCCACCCAGGCTCAGGCGCTCCGTGGAGCCTTTGACGACCTGCGCCGCTACCTCGAGGAGATGGTCCAGCGGCAGAAGGACGGCGACGACTTCGACCGCCGAGAGGCCCTCTACCAGGGGCGCGAGCTCGAGGGCGAGGCCGCCAAGGGCAAGCCCCTCGCGTGCTCCGGCTGGACCGTCGACGGCTTCGAGCGCGTCCCGCGCGGCGAGGTGGACGAGAAGCGCGAGCCGCTGCTCAGGATCATCGAGGGCAAGCTCCCCGTCATCATGTGGTGCGCCACGCCCATGGACGTGCACGCTGCGCTCCGCGTCGCCGAGGCCAACGGCTTCACCGCGACCATGACGCTGGCCCTCGCGCCGGCCTGCTGGAAGGCCGCGGCCAAGATCAAGGAGTCGGGCTGCAGCGTGATCCTCGCCGGCCTCGAGGACGACGAGCTGGATCCGATTACCGGCGAGTCCATCGAGACCTTCGTTCCCAAGGTGTTCCACGACGCGGGGATCCCCTTCGCGCTGATGTCCACCGGTGACGCCAACCGCTCCCTCTGGTACCAGGCGGCGCGCTGCGTCGCCAACGGGATCCCGCGCGCGGACGCCCTCGCCGCCGTGACCACGACGCCCGCCGCGATGCTCGGCCTCGGCGATCGGGTCGGCAAGCTCGCCAACGGAACGGACGGGCACGTGGTGCTCTTCAGCGGCGACCCCCTCGACATCACCTCGGTCGTTGAGCACGTGATCCTCGACGGGGCCCACGTCTACGACCGGAGCAAGGACGTCCGCGTCAAGCAGCTCTTCGACGGCACCCGCCCCCCCGGAACCGCCTCGGATACCTCCGGAGAGGAGGAGTGGCCGGGTGACGGCGACGATCCCGAGGACGACGACGAGACCGAGAACAACGGCTGATCCCTGCGGGTTCAAACCATGCACATGACCCCGAAACTACGAGCCGCTGCCCTGACGCTTGCGGCCTTCACCGCGACCGCCTCGGCCGCGCACCTCGCGAACTTCGCCGCGACCCCCACAGCGGGTGACGCGGTGGTCGTCAAGGCCGGCACCATCCACCTCGTCGAGGTGGGGGAGACCATCCGCGACGGCGCGGTCGTGGTTGAGGACGGCAAGATCGTCGCCATCGGCCCGGCGGATTCCGTCCAGGTGCCCGGCGGAGCCGAGGTCATCGACCACGGTCCCGACGCGGTCATCGTGCCGGGGCTGGTCGCGGTGGACTCGAACTACACGCAGCAGACCGCGGGTCCCCGGACGGCGGACCCGACCCTGCTCGCCATCGACCAGTTCGACCCCTACACGCCGATCGTCTCTGCCCTGAGGAGCGGCATCACCACCGTCTACCTGCCCCCCGCCCGCGGTCGCCTGATCGCCGGCCAGGGAGCGGTCGTCAAGACGGGCGGCGGGAGCGCGGTCAGCGCGGACGAGCGCATCCTCAAGGAGCGCAGCGGACTCCACGGCTCGATCTCTTCGGAGGCGCGCCGGACCCCCGGGTACTGGGAGCCCCCCGTCCCCGCGACGGTGGACGTCGGCCTCGGTGTCCCCAAGCCCCAGCTTCCCACCACGACCATGGGCGCCGTCCTCGCGATGGACGAGCTGATGGCCCTCGCTGGCGGTGATGACGCCCTGGTCGCCGAGTACGGCGCGCAGGCCGGTCCCGCCCTGGCTGAGGCCATGAAGGCCGGCGCCACCTGGCGCATGGGGGCGGAGACCGCCGCCGAGGTCCAGGCGCTGCTGGAGCTCAAGGAGCGTTACGGGATCAACCTCGTGATCGACGGCGCGAGCCGCTCGGCCTCGATGGCCGCGGCCATCGCCGAGGCGGGGGTGCCCGTCATCGCCGGACCGGACTACAACGGCGGCAACAACTTCGGAAAGGGCGCCACGGCGGCCTGGCCCCGCTACGACACCATCTCCCGCCTGGCGGGGGAGGGGGTGCAGGTCGCGATTCGCGCTCCGAAGTCCCTCGGTGCGCCGGACCTGCGCTTCGGCGCAGCGCTCGCCATGCGCGGCGGGATGCCCCGCGGCGCGGCCCTCTCTGGCATCACGCTCGAAGCGGCGAAGGTGCTGGGCGTGGCCGACCGGGTGGGGAGCCTGACCCCGGGCAAGGACGCGGACATGGTCGTCATGTCCGGTGATCCCATGTCCATGGGTTCGAGCGTCCTCGCGACGTACGTCAACGGTGAGATGGCCTGGTCGGCGGAGCTCGCCGGGTCGAAGCGCAAGGGCGTCAAGCCGAACACGTCGGTGGTGATCAGCGTCGACGAGCTCTACGTGGGCGACGGCGTCGTCCACACCCCGGGCGAGATCCTCGTGCAGGATGGAAAGATCGCCGAGGTCTCGGCGCGGGTCGGCCGACCGGCCGGTGCCCGAGTGGTGCGCGGCGCGGCCGCGATGCCGGGCATGATCGACGCCTATGGCTACCTCGGCAACGACGGCGGCCGGCGCGCGTTCTCGACGCGCTTCGACCTGGCGCGGATGCTGGAGCCCGGTGACTACGCGGACCGCGAGGTCGCCAAGCGCGGCGTCACCTCCGTCAACCTGACCTCCCCCGACCGCGGGTCCGTGACCCCGTCCATCGCCTACAAGCCGGCGGCCTCGAGCTTTGATGGCCTCGTGGTCGACCCCGTTGCCAGCGTGATGCTGCAGTGGGACTCGAGCATCGTCACCCAGTCGGGCGCCAACGTCCGCGG
>CBFHHK010000209.1:0-4471 GCA_965655435.1 Planctomycetota bacterium
GACTGCTCGACCATACGGCCGTTGCGGTTAGCGATCATGAGCGGTAGCGAGTGCTGAGCGGGCCAAGCAACGACACAAAGGGCGAGGTCTGATGCCGGGCGCCCGAACGGGCACGGAGAACGAGCGCAGCTCGGGTGGGGAGACGCTGATCGGGGGGAAGCCCGAACGGAAGACTGGGCGGGGGGTACGCTTCGTCGAGCCGTACGGAGACCGGCTCCGAATGGAGTCGGCCAGCACCAACACACCCCGGTCTGAACAGGGGCACATCAGCAGGAATAGGTTTCCGCCAGCCGGGGGGGCAGACGGAAAGGGTCAGAGTGCGAAGCCGAGGACGACTCGCTGGAGCCATGGCAGCCGTGGTGGACGTGGACCTGGGGCCGAATGCGCGGGCGAATCCCACGAGACGGACCCGCTGATCTGCCCCCTGGCTGCTTCAGCGGACCCAAAGGTTAGGGACGCTGATCTCACCTGGGAAGGCCCCTGGCACCCTCTTTGCTAGGAAATCATGACGCAGGTCGCGCCAGATCACCGGGCCAAGGGGGCGTCAGACTGTCCCGACGCGCCTCAGCCGCCGACGCTCAGCCGCGCCAAAAGGCACGGTTGAACGTCCGCGGCCGTGGTGGAGCGACCCGTAGGGGGCCACCCCGAAGCCGGATCAGGCCAGCTCGACGGTTGCGCCAGCAGCCTCAAGCTGCTTCTTCATCTCTTCGGCTTCGTCCTTCGACGCCCCTTCCTTGACGGCTTTGGGGGCGCTGTCGACGATTTCCTTGGCCTCTTTGAGACCCAGGCCAGTGATGGCGCGGACCTCTTTGATGACCTGGATCTTCTTGTCGCCGGCCGCCTTCAGGACGACGTCGAACTCGGTCTTTTCCTCGGCTTCGTCGCCGCCACCGCCACCGGGGGCGGCCATGGCAACGGCGGCGGGAGCAGCGGCGCTGACGCCCCACTTATCCTCGAGGGCCTTGACGAGCTTCGACGCCTGCAGAAGGGTCAGGCCGTCGAGCTGATCGGCGATGGTCTGGAGCTCAGCGTCGAGCTCGACGGTCGTGGTCTCTTCGGACATGGTTGAAAATGGATCGGAGGGTAGGTCTCAGTGGTCTTGGAAAGGATAGCCACCACCCCCACCGCAACAGACGGTGAGGGAGCCGGCGGCCACCTGATTGAATCAGCCTTCGGCGCCGTCCTCGGCGTCGTCAGCGTGTGCCTGGATAACGCGGGCGACCGAAGCGGGCACCGCGTTGATGACAGTGGCGAGGCCCCGGGCGGGACCCGAGATGACGCCAAGCAGCTGCGCGTGGAGGGTGTCGCGGTCCGGGAGGTCCGCAAGCGCCTTGGCGCTGGCCGCGTCGAGGGTGTTGCCCTCGAGCATGCCGCCCTTCACTACGACTTTGCCGGCCTTCTTGATGTCCTTGTCGGCGAACACCTTGGCGGCATCGATGGCAGCCTCAGCGTCGCCGTACGCGATGCCGGTGTTGCCCTTGAGCGCGGACGCCTCTTCGAAGGTGACGTTGCGATCAGCAAGCACGCGCTTCGCGAGCGAGTTGCGCACCATCTTGAAGCGGACGTTCTTCGCCGCGAGCTTGCCGCGGATGTCTGAGGTCTCCTCGACGGTCAGACCGCCGAAGTCAACGAGGACCATGCCCTCTGCCTCTTTGAACTCGTCCTGCAGTTCGCGGACGACCATCTGGTTGACGATATTCGGCATGGATCAGCCTCCGTACTCAATGAAGGCGCCCGGGCTCATGGTCGTCGAGACGCTGATGCGCCGGACGAAGTTGCCCTTGACGGCAGCCGGGCGCATGCCCGACAGGTGGTTCATGAAGGCCGACAGGTTGGCGACCAGGTCCTCTGTGGAGAACGAGCGCTTACCAAGCGGCGCGTGGATGTTTCCCCCGGCGTCGGTGCGGAACTCGACCTTACCGGCCTTGAACTCGGTGACGGCCTCGGCGACGTTCGGCGTCACCGTCCCGCTCTTCGGCGAGGGCATCTTGCCCTGGGGGCCGAGCACCTTACCCAGCTTACCGACATGCTTCATCATGTCGGGGCTGGCGATGACGACGTCGAAGTCCATCCAACCGCCCTGGATCTTGGCCGCCAGGTCATCTGACCCGACCTCGTCAGCGCCGGCTTCCCGAGCTGCGTCGGCCTTGTCGCCTTCAGCGAAGACGACGACCTTGATGGTCTTGCCGAGTCCCTTCGGGAGCGAGACCGCGCCGCGGACCAGCTGGTCCGTCTTGCGGGGGTCAATCCCGAGGCGGACGGCGACCTCGACGGTCTCGTCAAACTTCGGAGCCGGAAGGCTCTTCAGCATGTCGAACGCCTCGTTCGGCATGTATTGGGATGAGCGGTCGATCCGCGCCGCGGCCTCGCGGTAACGCTTGCTGTGCTTGGGCATGTTGATCAGTCCTCCACCGTGATGCCGGAGGAGCGTGCGGTGCCGGCGATAATCCGGCAGGCCTGGTCCAGGTCCCGCGCGTTGAGGTCATTCATCTTGATCTTGGCGATCTCCTCCACCTGCTCGCGGGTCACTGACCCGACGATCTGGGTGCCGACCTCGCCTGCCCCCTTCTCGACGCCGGCTGCCTTCTTGAGCAACACGGCCGCCGGAGGCGACTTGAGGATGAAGTCGAAGGAGCGGTCCTTGTAGACGGAGATCTCGACGGGGAGGATCATCCCCATCTGGTCTCGCGTGCGGTCGTTGAACTGCTTGACGAACTCGGCGATGTTCACGCCGTGAGCGCCTAGCGCCGGCCCGATCGGCGGCGCAGGGGTCGCCTGCCCGGCGGGGCACTGAAGCTTGATCTTTCCTGTCAGTTCTTTCGCCATGTCGGTCCGTGAGCTTGGCCCCCGCTATGGGAGGCTCGGTCCGCTGTGATCTTTGAGAGGTCGCCCCGGCGACAGCTCACCAGGAGTGAGCCGCACGCCGATGAGGGCGGGGTGTGTTTGTCGTGGAGGGGGTCCCGCTGGTCTGGTGCGAACACCAGCCATGGGAAAGAGGTCAAACGCTGTCGACCTCCCAGTACTTGAGATCGACCGGCGTGGGCCGACCGAAGATGGTCACGATCACTCGGACCGTGCCTTTCTCGGCGTTGATCTCTTCGACCGCGCCGTCGAAGCCGTCGAACGGCCCCGTGTTGATCTTCACCCGATCGCCCTTCTCCAGGCCAATGGTGACCTGAGGGCGGGTCTCGGAGTCGGTCATGAGGGCGAGGATCTCGGCCACCTCGGTCTCGGAGATCGAGGTGGGTTCGCCGCCGGAGCCGATGAAGTCGCGGAGCCCGTCGATGCCCCGGAGGGTGGCGCGCGCCTTGATGACCGTCGGGTCCTCGGGGTTCTCGAGGTCGGCCTGCACGAGGAGGTAGCCGGGGTACAGCTTCTCCTCGATGTTGCGCTTCTTGCCCTTCTTCATGTCCGTCACGATCTTGAACGGCATCAGGACCTGGGGCACGACAGAGTCGACCCCGGCAATCTTGAGCCGGTGGATCGCGTTGTCACGGATGCGCTTCTCGCGCCCGGACTGACAACGGAGGAAGTACCACTTGAACGCCATCGGAATCAGGCTCCCCCAGCGGTGATAATGCGGGCGAAGAGGTTCCCGAGGACGTAGTCCGCGAGAGCCATGAAGCCCATCAGGAAGAGCACCACCACGATGACGACCACGGACCCATCCACGGTCTCGTCCACGGTCGGCCAGGTGACCTTCCGAAGCTCCGACTCCGTCTCGATGAGGAGGTCGGCATTCTTCGGCCGCTCGAGGGTCCGGTTCAGGAACCAAAGCCCGACCACCAGGGACGCGACGGCTGCGAACAGCGCCGGGCTCATGGGGATGTTGACCAGCGGGATCGTCAGCCCATCCGAGAGCGGGGCCCCGAGCGACTCGGGGAACTGCCCCGTGAGCTCCAGGCGCATCCGGAGGCAACCGTACGCGAGGAGTACGGCGAGCGACCAGAAGGTCGTCATCCGTGCCAGGCGTCCTTGATCCTTGCGGTAGGCCATTGGGGTCTCGGGGGTCCTTGGAGGGTGGGTAAACGGGGAGGCGTCGTGAGAGTCAGCGTGAGCCGGTGAGGCTCAGAGCTTCTTCTCGCGGTGCGGGGTGTGGGTGCGGCAGCGCCGGCAGTGCTTCTTCTTCTCGAGCTTGTAGGCGGCCTTCAGACGCTTGTGCGTCGTGTAGTTCCGCTCCTTGCACACGGTGCACTCGAGGAAGACGTAGCGTTCCTTGGTCTTCATTTCAGGTGGCGCTGGCTTGGGGAATCTCGGCGGCTGCTGCGCGGTGGTGCGCTACGACCGTCGGTTGAGGGAGGTGAGGAGGCGCGGCCCCTGGGGGCGTGCACCGTCGAAGGGGGATCGCCGCCGCGGAGCCGGCGAAGGCTCCGCGGCGGCGCGGTGATCACTCGATGATCTTGGTGACGACGCCGGCACCAACGGTGCGGCCGCCCTCACGGATCGCGAAGCGGAGCTGGTCCTCCATCGC
>CBFHHK010000209.1:4569-7932 GCA_965655435.1 Planctomycetota bacterium
CGATGATCTTGGTGACGACGCCGGCACCAACGGTGCGGCCGCCCTCACGGATCGCGAAGCGGAGCTGGTCCTCCATCGCAACCGGGGTGCCGAGCGAGACGGTCAGCTTGACGTTGTCGCCAGGCATGCACATCTCGGCGCCGATGAGGTCAGCGTTGCCCGTCACGTCCGTGGTACGGAAGTAGAACTGCGGGCGGTAGCCGGAGAAGAACGGCGTGTGACGGCCACCCTCTTCCTTCGAGAGGACGTAGACCTCGCACTCGAACTTGGTGTGCGGGGTGACGGTGCCCGGCTTGGCCAGGACCATGCCGCGCTTGAGGGTCTCCTTGTCGACGCCGCGGAGGAGGACACCGACGTTCTCGCCGGCGCGCCCCTCGTCGAGGGTCTTCTGGAACATCTCGACACCGGTGCAGGTCGTGTTACCGATCTCTTCCTGCATACCGACGATCTCGAGCGCGTCGCCCGTGCGGACGATGCCGCGCTCGACCCGGCCGGTGCCGACGGTGCCGCGCCCCTTGATGGAGAACACGTCCTCGACGGGCATCAGGAAGTCCTTGTCCACGTCACGCTCGGGGAGCGGGATGTAGCTGTCGACCGCTGCCATGAGCTCGTCGATGCACTTGAACGCGTCATCGTCGGGGCCCTTGCCGTCGTTGAGGGCGTTCTCGGCGCCGAGGGCGGAGCCACGGATGATCGGGAGATCATCGCCGGGGAACTCGTACTTGGAGAGAAGCTCGCGGATCTCCATCTCGACGAGATCGAGGAGCTCCTCGTCGTCGACCTGGTCGACCTTGTTCATGAACACCACGATGGCCGGCACGTTGACCTGACGGGCGAGCAGGATGTGCTCGCGGGTCTGGGGCATCGGGCCGTCCGCTGCGGAGACCACGAGGATCGCGCCGTCCATCTGGGCGGCACCCGTGATCATGTTCTTGACGTAGTCGGCGTGTCCGGGGCAATCGACGTGGGCGTAGTGACGCGTTTCGGTCTCATACTCGACGTGGGCCGTCGAGATGGTGATACCACGCGCCTTCTCCTCCGGCGCCTTGTCGATCATGTCGAACGCCATTGCCTTCGCGAGGCCTTTGGCGGCCTGGTGGCGGCAGATGGCGGAGGTGAGGGTGGTCTTCCCGTGGTCGACGTGACCGATGGTCCCGACGTTCACGTGGTCCTTGTTCCTCTCGAAGACTTCCTTGGCCATTTCGGGTGTCTCGTCGCTTGGGTGTCCCGTTCACCGGCTTGGGCCGGATCCTGGAGGTGGTTTGACGCTTAACCCGCTGGTGCGGGGTCAACGCCGGATCGGAGCGCCGCATACACGGCACGATCGGTGGAATCTGAAAAGAGAAGCCCCCAGCCGCGGAACGGCTGAAGGTGGATGAAGGCTGCTCGCCGTGCCCCCCCAGGTGAGGGGCAGCCCCCTTGGTGGGAGGCGACCCCGCGGCAGCCGGCTCGGGGCCGGAGGGCGGGGCGCTGGGCGAAGGCGCGGGGGTGGAGCTGCTGACGGGACTTGAACCCGTGACCTCTTCCTTACCAAGGAAGTGCTCTACCACTGAGCTACAGCAGCATTTGGCCTCGACTCGAGGGGCTCCCCCACCACGCGCTGGCGTCGCAGGAGAAGGATGGAGCGGGTGGGGGGAATCGAACCCCCGTGTGCAGCTTGGAAGGCTGCCGTTCTACCATTGAACTACACCCGCAAGGTTGGGCGCGCTGGGCGCCGGCGCCGCGCTGAGCGGGGCGAGATCCGGGGGATCTGGGGAGGTTTGCCACCAACCGCAACCGAGTCGTCCGCCGTCGATCGCGCTGCAGCCCGGGAGGACCTCCCTTCAGGAGTCGAACCCTGGAGGGTCCGCAGAGGGAGGCTGGTGGGGGAAGCAGGATTCGAACCTGCGAAGGCTGAGCCATCAGATTTACAGTCTGACCCCTTTGGCCGCTCGGGAATTCCCCCGCCCGGAATACCCGAGCCCGGTGGAGCGGCGCCGACATGCGGGCCGCACCGCAGACTGCGGGTGCGCGAACGACCGACGGGACGATCGGTCCGATCGCGTGCCCAGTCTCCCGGTGCGCGCGGCCCGATGGGACGCAGCGTCGCCGGGAATGGCACGCTCCCGTGTCATCCTCGAGTCGGTTTACGTTTTGAGTGAGCGGCCGAACCTCCGGATCGCCCATGGCGATCGGACGCTGCCGGAGTTGGTGGGGCCAGCGGCGGGACTCGAACCCGCAACCTGCTGATTACAAATCAGCTGCTCTACCAATTGAGCCACACTGGCGGTTGAGCCTGGCGGCCTCCAGCGACTCCGGTGGCTTCCTGCGTACACAGGGCCCGCCGGAGCGGCGAGTGGAGCGAGAAGGATAGGGATCGCGGTTGGGGGGTCAAGGTCCCGAGCCAGAAATCCTCGGGACCTCTTTTCAACCTTCTCGGGCCCCCTCGGGGCGGCCCAGGTCCCCGAGCTCCTCCCGGTGGTGCGCCAGGGCCGCTGCCACCTGGTCCATGGAGTCCCCGCCGTACTTCTCCAGGAAGGCCTCCGCGAGGGTCAGCGCCACCACGGCCTCCCCCACCACGGAGCAGGCCGGCACCGAGGTGACGTCGGAGCGCTGGTAGGTGGCCTCCACGGCCTCTCCGGTGTGGAGGTCCACCGAGGGCATTCCCTGGCGGATCGAGGGGATGGGCTTCATGGCGGCCCGGACCACCAGGGGCTCCCCCGTGGACATGCCGCCCTCGAGGCCCCCGGCGCGGTTGGAACTCCGCGCGAAGGCCCCTGCAGCCCCCCCGGGGACGATTCCGTCGTGCACTGCGCTGCCCCGGCGCTCGGCCACCTCCATGCCCAGGCCGAACTCCACCCCCTTGATGGCGGGGATCGAGAACAGCGCCCCACCCAACCGCGAGGTCAGCCGCTCGGGGCCGCTGGCGCAGGACCCGAGGCCGGGCGGCAAGCCCAGGGCACGCACCTCGAAGGTCCCTCCGAGGCTGTCCTTGGCCTCCCGGGCCTGATCCACCGCCTCCCGCATGGGGGCGTCTGCGGCCGGGTCCAGGCTCAGGAATTCGGAGGAGGCCCGGACATCCCCCCTGCGACCCTCTGCCGCACTCCACGCCCCGGGATCGCATCCCACGCCACCGAGGGCGGTCAGGAACCCGAAGACCTCCACGCCGAAGGCCTCGATGACCTGGCGGGCGATTCCAGCGGCAGCCACCCGAGCCGCGGTCTCCCGGGCGCTGGCCCGCTCGAGGACAGCCCGGGGGTCCCGGTGCCCCCACTTCTGGCAGCCCGCGAGGTCCGCGTGGCCCGGCCTGGGGTTGGTGGGCGTCGGCAGCCGCTCGATGACGGAGTCCTTGTTCTTCACCGCGAACGCGATGGGCGCCCCGAT
>CBFHHK010000210.1:0-7928 GCA_965655435.1 Planctomycetota bacterium
GAGCTGCACCCGCCGTGGGTGTGGATACCCACCGCCTGATCCGTCTGGTCCCAGATCACCGGTGAGCCGGAGTTCCCGCCCGTGGTGTCCGTCTGGTACTGCACCGTCGTCCCCGAGTTGGTCACCAGCGGACCGACGTGGGTCTGCTGGGTCTGGTTGCGCTCCGGGGGGGAGCTGTCCGTCCCGAACCCGGTGATGCGGATGTCGGCGCTGCCCGGCTGCGGCGGTGCGGAGAGCTGAAAGCCGGGGCCCTGGGCCTGGGTCACGGTCAGCCCCGAGGTGCCGTTCGGGAAGGCCCCGAAGTAGGCCCAGTCGTTTCCCACGCCCTGACCGCCGTTGGACTGCAGCGACGCGCCGTCCACCGGGTACTGGTCCGAGGGCGGGGGGTTCTGGATGGAGCCGGAGCTGGACGAGGGGGGCACGTTGAACTGGATCACCTGGATGTTGCCCGTGCAGTGCCCGGCGGTGAGGAAGCAGCCCGCGCAATCCTGGATCAGCCACCCCGTGCACCCGACCGGGAGCAGCCGCCCCGACCGAGCATCGGTGGAGGGCAGTCGATCGTCGTTGGGGCCGCAGATGGAGGTCGTCCCGAGCAGCGGCGGCGTGCCCATGTCCATGGCCCGCAGCTGCACCCGGCTCGTGCCCGTTCCAGGCCGCGCCCAGATCTCGACCACCAGCGAGTCCCCGTTGAAGTACGCCGTGGAGCGGTCCCAGCGCTCCACCTCAATGGCGTTCATGACCTGAAGGCCTCCGTCCAGCATCGAGGTGATGCGGAGCTCGGCGCCTGTGCCGGCGAGCGGGTCCCCGGCGAGCACGACATCCTCGAAGTACAGCCGGACCCACTCCGCGCCCTCCTGGTCCACGGCGAAGCTCGCGCAGAGCTCGAGGTCGCTGCCCGTCGCAGCGGCCGGGGACACCCACCCCGTGTCGTGGACGAAAGGGACGTTGTCGAAGGACGGCGCCTCCACCTGGCCCAGGGCCACGGGTGAGAGGACGGCGAGGACGAGCGGAGCGAGACGCGAAGTTAAAGAGATCATGTCAGTCGGGAAGGACGTTGGAGTGCTCCGAGTCTCCCACGCCGCGGCGCCATCCGCCACGCTCTATCCGCCACGCGTCGGCGGCGCCTCGAGCCGCGGTCCCCGTTGAGGCCCGGGCGCGACCAGGAAGCCGCGCCAGACAGGAGCTCCGAGCGGGTAGGGGTCCCGATCGCGCGCGAGTCGGTCGCGCGCGCGTATCGGATCGGGAGGATCTCGAACGACCTCCGGCAGGCATCAGACCCCGCGCCAGGGTCCGCGCGCCCGGCGAGGCGGCCCCGACCGGTCCGCTGCCAGCGAGTTGAACACAGCGGGTTGAACACAGCGGGTTGAACACAGCGGATTCAACACAGCGGCCAAGGCCACGCGGGCACAGATCCGCCGCCAGAATCCTGCCGCACCGCACGCGGCGGCGCGGCGCGCGGCAGCTCCACGTACTGGCGGCCGCGGCGTAGGGGCCCGCCTCCCGCGAGCCGCGGCTTCGGGCCCCCCCTCCCGAGGTCAGTCGACGAGTCGCGTCCTCAGGTAGTCCGGCAGCATCCGACGCCAGGTCGGCCAGTCGTGGTCCCAGTCCTCGCTCCACTCGTCCACGTGGTTCGGGATCCCGCGGGCACCCAGCACACGGGCCACGGCCCAGGACTCCTCGGGGTCCTCCCAGCGGCCCGCGCCATGGCTGATGAGGATCCTCCGCTCCCTCAGCTTGGCGAGGTTCGGGTGATCCTCCGGGAGGTTGGGGATGAAGTGAAGGGGCGAGGCGAAGTACCACGCCTCGTCCATGTCCCCGTCGATGAACTTGGACAGCTCGTAGGTCCCGGACATGCAGATCGCCTCCGAGAAGAGATCGGGGTGACGACAGATCGCCGCCAGGGCGTTGTAGGCGCCGATGGACGCCCCCGACGCGATGATCTCCAGGGGCTCCCCATCCTCGACGTTGCAGTCACGTCGGATCAGCGGGACCAGCTCGTGCTCCACGAAGGCGTCGAAGCCCGCCTGGGCGCGGGTCGCGCCCGGCACGGCGTTGTCCTCCTTCAACCAGACCATGCCCGGCACAGAGTCCACGGAGTAGAGCTTGATGATGCCCTCCTCCAGGAGCGGTGCGAGGGCGTCCACGAGCAGGAAGCGCTCACACTCCTCCGCGTCGCCCGCGGCCGTCGGGAAGAAGATCACGGGGGTCCCCATCTCGCCCCAGCGGACCACCTGGACCTCGCGCCCCACGCGCTCCGACGTCCACGTCTCGGTCATGCGCGTCATGACTGCACCCCCTGGATGCTGTCGCTCGGGGCCGCGTGCGCGGTCTCGTGCCGCCAGCTCTGGATCGACCCCCAGAAGTGCTCGGTGAACTCCTCCACCTCGTGCTCCGGGAAGAGCGCCGCCACCTTCTCGTGCACGGCATCCTTCGCCGCAGCGGTCCCGAAGAACTCCCACGCCACCTCATCGAGCGGGCCGAGGTGCTCGGCGCAGAACTCCTGGAAGCGCGCGGTCTCGAAGTGCTCGTCGGCGATCGCAGCGTACTGCGGGAGCTTGTCCGCGAAGGTGCCGGGGCCGTCGGCGATCTCGAAGTAGGGGTTCCAGTCCAGGTTGTTCTTGAACTTGCGCCCGGTGGCCGCGACGAACAGCGCCCACCGGAGCTTGCCGAGCACCAGCCACGGGAAGTGCTGGTGGAGCGACGTGACCTGGGAGTCGGGGCACGGGTTGGCGAAGTCGATGGGGTGCCATACGCCGTCCTGGCGCAGGCTCTCGCAGGAGTTGAAGTCCCAGCCGAAGAAGGCGTTGATCGTCAGCGTGATCTGGCGCAGGTGCTCCATGTCCGCCTTCGAGAGGTGGTTGTACTCCTTGGTGTAACGCTCGTGCAGGGGCGCCGCCGGGTCGTACTCCACCATGCGGATGTCCGGGCCGATCCCGACGCAGCGGACGAAGTGGTCGTGGGGTAGCACGCCGTGCTGCAGGTGCATGACGAACTTGCCGCTCTCGTCGTAAGCCGTCTTGAGCTCCTCGACGTTGTCGATCTTGTTGACGCCGACCCAGCCGCCGCCGTCATAGGGCTTCATGAAGTGCGGGTAGCCGACCTTCTCCCCGAGCTCTTCGAGGTCGAAGTAGCGCGCGTACCGCTCCAGGGTCGGCTGCAGGTCGGGGCTGGACTCGTACTCCTTCGGCGGCACGAGCCACGTGTCCGGGATCGGCATGCCGAGCCGCATCATGGCGCAGTAGGAGGTCTGCTTCTCCATGGACTGGACCGACCAGGGGTTGTTGAGGACGTACAGGTCGTCCATCAGCACGCCCTTCTTGATCCACTCACGGGTGTTCGCGTACCAGTGGGTCAGGCGGTCCAAGACCACGTTGTAGCGCGTCGGCGTCCGCAGATCGAAGGGCTCGATGACCACGCGGTCCACCTCGAAGCGCACGTCGCGCCCCGCCACCTTGAGGGTCGGATCCCACCGTTCGAGGATCCCCTCGAAGCAGCGCGGCCAGCAGATGTCGGCACCCAGGGAGAGCCCGATTCGTTTGATGTCAGCCATGTCGTTTCACTCGTAGACCATCCAGAGCGGTCCGGGGAAGAGCCAGGTGAGCCCTGCGCGGAGATGATCCCGCCAGTTCTCCCAGTTGTGACCGTCCTGCGCCTCCACGAGGGTAGCGTCGACCCCGACGGACTGGAGCATCGGAAGCAGGGAGCGGTTGTAGACGATGAGGGACTCGTAGATCCCGCAGGACAGGAAGACCCGGTCCGCCGGCTTCACCGGGGCACGCCGGTAGCCGTTGACGAAGGCCACCACGGGATCAAAGAGCGGTCCGCGCTCATGATCGCCGATGTCCGTGAAGGCAAAGGACCCCGACTGGAGCAGGAGCCGCCCAAACACCCCGGGGTGCTGGAGCGACGCGTGGAGCGACGCGACGCCGCCGAAGCTGGCCCCCATCAGCGCGCGATTCTCCGAACCCGCCTCCAGCGAGAACTCGTCCTCGAGCAACGGCAGCAGCTCGGTCGCGAGGAAGTCAGCGTGCTGACAGCTCGCGGCGTACTCGTGGACCCGGTCGGGTGACTGGATGAAGCAGACGACCATCGGGGGGATCTCGCCGAGGTCGATGAGGTTGTCGATCACGGTCTTGAAGGCCGCGTAGCGCAGGTAGTCGAGCCCGTCGTGCACCACCAAGAGCGGGTAGCGGCGGGTCACCCGGTAGCGCGACGGCAGGTAGATCGAGAGCGGGCGCACGTCGCCAAAGACGTCGCTCTGGAGCTGGCGCTCGAGGATCACGCCCTGTCGTCGAGAGCGGTCCTCTACCGCCCACCAAGGGGTCGTGTACTCCGGGCCGGTCACCACGGAGTTGGTGGCGAAGGGGTCTCGCGCCACCGCGGGGTTCAGCGCGTCCAGGATCAGCTTGCGCTCGCCATGCTCCTGGACCTCAAGCTTGTACTCCACCCGGGCGGTGGCCTGCATCTCGAGCTCCAGGGTCCAGACGTCGGGGTGGGTCCGGAGGAACTCCTGGGCGGACTCCAGCCCGAAGATCCAGTGGTGCAGCCAGACCCCCTCCGCGCGCCCCTCGTAGACGAAGAGCGCCCGGCCGTCCTCGACGATGGGCACCTCGAGGCCCTCAAGAGCTGCGGCCCCGGACTCACTGATGGCCTCCTTGACCGCCTCGATGTTCGTGGTCGACGTCATGCCCCGGCCCCCATGGGCTCTTCGACTACCGCGCCGGCGGACGTCAGTCGACGGGCCCCTGCGCCGGACCAGCCCTCACGGTTCGCCTCGAGGCGATCTCCGTCGTCCAGGGCCACCACGAGCTCCGGCGCGAGCCGCCGCGCGAGAAGCGCCACGCGGCCCCGGTGATCGAGGTCGAGGCGCCGGGACGCGTGCGGCAGCACCACGACCCCGGGCGCCATTCCGAGCCCTGGACCGAGGAACTCGGCGTCGCCCGGCCCCTGGGGGGGGGAGTCATGGAAGAGCAGGATGCGGTCGGTCAACACCATGGCACCAGCCGACCACCCGACCACAGGCGTGGACGCCGGGAGCGCGTCGCGCACCCCGAAGAGGCGCATGCGGTTGTAGAGAATGCCGACGTGACCGCCCGCCACGAGCAGGGTCCCTGCGCCCTCAAGGACCTCCGCGATCTCCGCCCGGCCGGCGCGGAGGCTCTCCCGTCCGGCGGCCTCGCTGAAGACCTCCTCGTTGATCTCACCCACCCGCGAGCAGTGGAGATCGTCGAGGTCCCGCAGGGCCCCGCACGCGAGGTCGAGCGATGGACCCACCAGCGCGTCCGCCTCGTCCGGGCGGGTGCGCCCCATCAGCTCCCGGGCCGCCGCGAGCTCTGCCGCGAGCCGCACGCGGTACAGCACGGAGAGCTCCTTCATGCGGTCGTGCCGACCGAACATCATGTGCCGCAGGTCGGCGTCTTCCTCGAAGGCCGCCTCGCAGCGCGGCCAGAGGTCGAGGGTACGCACGGGCTCACCGAGGTGAGCGTCGAGGCGCCCGGTCTCGGACTCGCGCTCCTGCCACCCGGCAGACACGAGGACATAGGGCCCCGCGGCCCCCATGCCGTCGAGGATCTCGCGCAGGTTCGGCTTCTCGTGCTGGGGTCCCAGCAGAGCGAGCGGTCGGAAGTCAGCGGACATCAGGCGTCGCAGTGGATCCTCACGTCCCGGCCGATGTCGTCGGCGATCCGCAGCGCCTCGGTGAGCAGGTTGTGGCGCGCGATGCACCAGCCGTCCCCGGTCACCACCTGCGTCCAGTCCCGGCGCGGCGCGCCGATCGGGACCAGCTCGACCACGGGCAGGTGCTCCCCGTCCCGGGCGAGGATCGGCTCGAGCCCCTCGATCCTCGTCACGAGCTTCCCGTCGCCGTGGGCGCGCTTGAAGACCAGCGCCGCGTTGTACCTGCGGTCCATGGACTGCTCCGACGACCCGCGGGTGATCGCCTCCGCCCACAGGCGGAACACGTCGCCGTCACAGGAGTAGTTCATGCCGTGGGAGAGTCGGCCTCCCGGCGCCCGGGCGCCGACCTCACCAAAGATCGCCTCGCCGGTCTTGTCCGACAGGTACCACTCCATGTGCGCCATCCCCGTCCGGTAGCCGAGCGCCTTCAGGGCCCGCCGCCCGAGCTCCACGCCCGGGGCCACGTCCGGCTGTTCCAGGTCCGCGAGGCAGACGGCCTGGGGGCTCATCCACGGGTTCTGGCGCGCGACCAGGGGCTTGGGGCGGTACCAGGCCACGTTCTCAAAGAGCGTCTCACCATCCGCGAGGATCGCGTCATAGGTGAACTCCTTGCCCTCGATGAACTCCTCCACGCTGACCTCGGGGACGTGGGCCACGGCCTCCACCACCCGCGCGAGCTCCTCGTCGGAGCGCGCCGTGTGAGTATCCTCCGAGCCAGCGCCGTCGATGGGCTTGACGATCAGCGGATATCCCACGGCCCGGGCGGCCTCCTCCACCTCCGCGCGGGTTCGCGCGCGGTAGTGATGCGGCGTGCGCACTCCGGCGGCGTCGAGGGTCGCCTTCATCACCTCCTTGTCACGGAAGGTGACGGCCTGGTCCACGCGCAGGCCCGGCACATCGAGCGCCTCGCGCATGCGCGCCGCCAGCACGACGCCGATCTCCCAGAGGCACTCGACGCGGTCGGGGCGCACCCCCAGCTGCTTCAGCCAGCGCCCCACCTCTGCCACCGTCTGCTCCTCGTTCCAGAGGTCCCTCACCACGAGGTGATCGTCGATGGCGTCGCGGACCGCGGGCTCCATGGCCGCGGCCGGCTGGTCCCCCACCCCGAGGACACGCACCCCGGGGAGGGCGTGCAGCGCCTGGGTGAAGTGTCCGTTGTCAGCGGGGAAGCCCGGAGAGATGAGGACGACGTTGATCGTCATGGGGAACCTTTGGGGTGGACGGAGTCGGTGAGCGGGGGGGGCAGCCGCGGCTCAGGAGGAGAGCTCGACCTGGAGGATCTCGACGGCGCGCCGCAGGCCTTCACGGACGCGGTCGGTGTCCTCGTGCCGGAGGATGATGAAGCCTTCGCCCTCGTAGGAGCTCGCCTTCGGCTGGCCCGGGACCGGGAGCTGAGACTCGATCACGAGGTCGCCGAGTTCCTCATTGGCGCGCTCGATCCCCGCGACGCGCGCCACGCGCCCGCCGCCCTGCCCCCGGAGATAGGCGGCTCCGGTCGCATACCTGCGCGGCGGAGGCGTGAACTCCTCGAGGATCGAGACCTCGGCCCAGACGCGGTAGAAGTCGCGGTCGTGGGCATAGGAGATCAACGAGGTGAACTGGGCGCCGGGCGGGCGGGCGGCGACCTCCGAGATGGCGATCGACCCATCGGCGCGCCGGAACCACTCCATGTGAGTCATGCCGCTGACCATCCCGAGGGCGTCCAGCGCGCGCGGGCCGGCGGAGAGGATCGGCGCGTACTCGGGGACATCGAGATCCCGCGGCAGCATCACCGTCCACTGGATCCAGGGCGACTCCATGACCTGTAGCGGGGTCGGCGAGTACTCGGAGATCGAGTGGAACAGGTGCCGGCCGCCGACCGACACGCTGTCGAAGGAGAACTCACGCCCCTGGACAAACTCCTCGAGCAGCAGCGGCCGCTCCGCGCTGGGCGGACTGGAGGCCATCCAGCTCTCCAGCTGAGAGACGTCGTCGACGCGGAACGTGTCGCGGGCCCCGGCGCCTGCGGGCGGCTTGGCCACCAAAGGCATGGTGCTCCGTGCGTAGCGAAGGGCGCTCTCCGTGTCGGTGGCGAGGTGATGCCCGGCGCAGGGCAGATCATGGGCGCGGAGTGCGTCCTTCATGACCGACTTGTCCCGGAAGCGCCCGGCCTCGGCGCGGTCCATTCCGCGGATCTGGAGCCGCTCTCGCACGCATGCGAGCGCCTCCTGGAGCGGCTCGAGGATGCCCACCAGCGCCGTGACCCCCGCGCC
>CBFHHK010000211.1:0-7831 GCA_965655435.1 Planctomycetota bacterium
CGGGGCAGAGACCCGGGGGCAGGGGCCCGGGGAGGGGCCCGGGGCAGAGGCTCCGGCGGCAGAGGCTCCGGCGGCAGAGGCTCCCGCGGCAGAGGCTCCCGCGGCAGAGGCTCCCGCGGCGAGCCTGAAGAGCGAGATCTGGGGGTGAGGCCCGAGACCAGAGGGGGGCTCAGATCGGGAGCCCCGCCAAGGGGTCAGCCGGCCAAGCGTGGGGCCCAGCCTCTCCACTGCGGCGAGGCGGCGGGGACGCGTCCGCAGTGACCGTGGAGATGGGGCTCTCGCCAGCGCGGGCGGCCGGAAGACCTCCGCTTCCCACCGGGGCGCCCTCGCTTCGCCGGACGGAGGAAGGCGAGGCACCCTCGCTGGGCGAGCGCCGGCAGGCGAGGCGCTGGCGGCGCGGCTCCATCAGGGCTCGATTCGTTTGAGCCTCGCCAGCGGGAACTCGGCGGGCGGGGTGGAGGGGCAGGGGCTCACCCCGCGCGTGGGCTGGGCGATGAAGGCTCCGCAGGAGAATGACTCAGCGAAGGGGGCGGCCGACCGTGGGGCCTTCAGTCCGACGGCCCGGAGGCTCGCGGCGCCCCCTGCGAGAGTCCCCGCCTGGGGGGCTGTGTGAGGTGACTCTGCTCGGGGTGACTCTGCCCGGAGTCGCCTCGCGCCGGGTAGCCCTAAGCCAAGTGGCCCTGAGCCAAGTGACCCTGAGCCAAGTGACCCTGAGCCAAGTGACTCCGAGCGGGATGATCCTGGGTGGTGAGACCCTCGATGGTGAGGCTCTGTGTGGTGAGGCTCTGGGTGCTGGGGCTCTGTGCCGGGAAGATGCGCGCGGGGAGACCCTGCGTGGATCTACCGGACCTGGAGCATCCGCTCGAGAGGAGGGCCGGGACGGCGGGGCTCCTTCCGGCGGGCCCCCAGCGCTGACCGTCTCCCCTCCGCCGGGGCTCGCTTGGATGGTGGCTCCCCGAGGTGAAGACGTTCAAGGCCTCGGATGGGGCGCGCCGTGGATGCGCTCCAATGAGCAGCCCCCCCTGGCGAGCGATCGCCAGGGGGGGCTGCTGGAGCGGGCCGCCGGTCGCGGGCCGCGGGGCCGAAGGGCCCGGGGCGTCGCTCGATCAGCGCTCGAAGGATCCCTTGAAGGTGATGTCCGTGTAGCCGGCGTCCATCGCAGCGTCGAGGACAAGAACCACGTCGAGGTTGTTGATGTCGGTCCGAGGATCGATCGTGGCCTTCTTCTCCGGGTCCGCCTTGATGAAGGCCTTCAGCGACTTGACGACCTCGGTGAGGTCGCTGGTCCGCTTCGTTCCCACGGTGTACCGGATCACCCGGGAGCCGGGGGAGTAGACGAAGCGGCGGTTCTCCGCGATGTCGTCGTCGGTGTAGGGCACGAGGCCATCCCGGGTCTCGCGCATCTTCGTGCCGGGCTGGAGAACGTCGAGGCGGATGTCCACCTTCTCAACGGGCTCGGCCTGACTGGTGTTGACGCCGACGTCCTTCGGGAGGTACGCGCCGAGCTTGCCTTCGAGCACTTTGAACTTCAGCGTGCACATGAAGAAGATGAGCAGCAGGAACGTGACGTCGATCATCGGCGTCATCTGCAGCTCGCACTTCTCGTTCATGATCTCGCTGAGTGCGCTTCCTTTTTTCTTGGCCATGTCTTCTTGACTCCCTTGTGGTGGGGGCGGACCGAGGGGCGAGCGAACTCGCCCCGCCGATCACTTGCCGCCCTCGTTGGTGTCGGGGGTGGAGACGGCGAGCTGCAGCTTCCAGATCTGCGTTCCTTCCTGGCCACAGCGCTCCATGATGTACTGCACGTACTTGAACGGCGTGACCTGGTCGGCGCGGATGAGCACGGGCTCGTCGGGCACCTTCATGTTGCTACCGGGGGCAATCGGAGCCTTCTCCATGTTGTCCGCGGCGAACTTCAGCCACTTGTCGAGGTCGTTCCACTTGTCCGGCCCGCTGTTCACGTCCGGATTGAAGTAGGTCTTCTTCTTGATGATCATCGTCCCGTCGTGGGGGACGTTGATGATCGGACGCCACTCCTTGGGGTCGGGCTTGTCCGGTTGGGCGTGCTCAGCCACCGGGAGGTCAACGTCCTCCAGGTCTTGCTGGGTCATGTCCGTGATGATCATGAAGAAGATGATCAGGAGGAAGACGACGTCGATCATGGGCGTCATGTCCATGTCCATGTCGGTCTCTGAGTCGTGCTTTGCCAGGTTCATGTGCAGTCTCCGTTGGGACGTTTGGCGGCGCATCGCCGCCCTGGGGCCTCTCTCCGTGTCGTGAGGTGGGCGGGGGAGGAGTCCCCAGCCCCGTTATCCGACGGGCGGCGGGCTCCCGCAAGGGGACCCCGCCGTCGCCGACAACGGCTCAGGTGGTCGGGCGGAAGCGCTCGAAGAGGTCCTCGACGATGGCACCGGTCTCGATGATCGTCTTGATGAGGCGGTTGCGCAGGAAGGCGAAGGCCGCGGTCACCGGGATGGCGACGATCAGGCCGAGCATGGTGGTGAGCAGCGCCTGGGAGATACCGGCGGCGAGGTCGGCCGGGTTGGCCTGGCCCTGCGAGCGCGCGATCTCGTTGAACGCCGTGACCATTCCCATCACGGTGCCGAGCAGACCCATCATGGGGGCCACGTTGGCGATGAGCGAAAGCCAGCCGATCTTCTGGTGGAGCTTGATCGACTCCTCGTCGCCCATCTCCTCGAGGGACTTCTCGACCACGTCGTAGGAGTGCCCGATCTTGGAGATGCCGGCGCCGCAGACGCGGGTGAAGTAGCTCTCCTCTTCTTCGCAGAGGTCCATGGCCTCCTGGAACTTCTCTTCGTTGAAGAGGACCTCGATGTCGTCGATGAGCTCGGGCGGGGCGAGCTTGTCGCGCTTCAGCGACATGATGTTCTCGATGATCACCGCGAGGGCGACGATCGAGAGGACCATGATGCACCAGCCGACGGGGCCGGCGTTCTTGAACACATCACCGGCGGTGGTGTTCTGGGCCATGGCCGGGGTCGACGTCGAGAGGAAGACAAGACCAGCGGTAGCGGCGGGTGCCAGTCGAGCGAGGAGGGGATTCGCGTTCATTGGGATGGCTGGGGGGCGTATCGATCTCCACCTGAACTCCGAAGAGCGGAGTGGAGGGAGTCGAGGGACCTTGGACTCACCGGGCCCGGGGCGTGACCCGAGGGGTCACCGAGGCGGCGAGGGAAGAATTGGATTGGGTTGAGGAGATCGGGGGGATCGAATCCCGATCGGACGGGAACCGCGCGCAGAAGAGCATGCGGAGCCCGAAGACTTGGCGGCTGCTGGCTCAGGGGCCGTTTTCCGGACAGAGAACGTACCGCCCGCCGGGCTATCGGCAACCGTGATGTTTTACAACGATTCGAGAAGTTGCGCCGCCTTGCGCGCAGAAGGGGTCGCGCCGTACTGAGACGCCACGCTCCGGAGGGCGGTCTTGGCGGCGTTGGCGTCCCCCGGCTCACCGGCGGCGAGGCCCGCCTCGGCGAGCCCGACGAGGGCCTCCGCGCGACGGTCCGCCGAGGTGTGGTCGAGGCCTGCGACCCAGGCGAACTCGAACTGAGCCTTCCGGAAGTCGCCCTCGGCGAGCCACGCATAGCCGAGCCCGAGGTGAGCCGCTGCCATACCGGCCGAGGTCTCGCTGCTCTTGGCGGCGGACTCGAAGGTCCGGCGGACGCTCTTCGCGTCACCCGAGGCGGCCTTGGTGATCGCCTCGCCCATGCTGGCGACCTCTGCGCCTGCGGCCGCCGAGGCGACCACGGCGGCGTTCTCGCTCTCCACGGCCCCAAAGGCAGCGGCGGCAAGGTCAAAGAGCTCTCGGGCGCCGATGTTGTCACCTGCGCTGATGGCGGCGTAGGCCGCCTGCATCGCGGCGTCTGCGGTCACGAGGGGGGAGTAACCTTCGGCGCCGCCCTTGCCGGTCTCGTGCAGGGCGCGGTATCCGTCCCGGGCCGCGGCGGCGTCGCCGTTCAGCCACTGAGCGCGTGCCTTCAGGGCGAGCACCTCGGGGACCTGTCGCGCTGAGGGGAAGTCGGTCATGAAGCGATCGCACTCGCTCGCGACGTCCCCGAACCGGGTCATGTCGGTTGCGGCCAGGGCCATCAGCGAGGTGGCGGCCCTCAGCCGTGCCTCGGCGCGGAGCGGATCGCGCACCTCGGAGTCACCGGCGGCCTCTTGGAAGCTCTGCACGGCCTCCTCCCAGGCGCCACGGCCTGCGTAGGTCCCGCCGTCACTGAAGGCGCTCGAGCCGCTACCCCAGGCGATCTGAATGACCTCCGCGGACTTGATCGAGATCTCCCGACCGTCGCGGCGGGTGACCTTCACGTTGTCGAGTCCGTCCTCGGTGACCGTGCCGGTGACGGTGCTGGCCTTGTTGGTCCGCGGGTTCACGCGGAACACCTGGTCCGGCTTGGACTGAGGTGCCGCCTGGACGGGGGCCGCCAGCATCGCGAGAGCGGCGAGCGCCGCCGGGGCGAGGCGGAGGAGGGGGCGGGCGAGGGAGGGGAGGGTGGCGATCTTCATCACAGTCTCGGAGAGCTCGGGCGTCGCGGGCGTGGGGAGCGTGGAGCGGGGGGAGAGGGCGATCAACGGGTCTGCTCGTAGAGCCAGCGGAAGCGGGCGGAGAGCGCGCCGCCGCCGAGGCGGGCTCGCATGGCCGCGGCCGTCTCGTCATTCGAGCAGTACTCATCGACGAGTCCGAACTGCAGGTCGTTCTCGAGGGTCAGGACCACGTCGTCCATGATCCGCTTGGCGCTGGCGGCCTTGCGGTCGTCCTGGAGGCCCCACACGTAGTAGGCGTAGATTGACAGGAACTTGGCCTCGTACCAGTCGCAGGCGAACCACTTGTCGCCGGACAGCGCGAAGGTGTTCAGGCGTCCGGTGATGAACTCGAACTCCTCGTCGGTCCCGCCGGCGCCGCGCGTGGCGGTGACCCGCTCGCCGTTGCCGCCGTTGACCGAGCCAAGCATGGCCCGGCTGAGGAGGAGCGTGGGCCGGCGCGACTTCAGGACGGCGTCAGGGCCGACGATGAGCGGCGCCAGGAGGTTCTTGGCGACCTCCATGTCGCCCAGCTCCACGAGGCACTCCGCGAGGTCGGGGGTGACCTGGTTGGCCACGGTCTTCCCGTACTTGGCGTCATCCTTGAAGCGCGTGGCGAGGCGCTCCAGCGGGTCCTTGGCCTTCGCCCACTCCTGGAGCTCAAGCCAGAGCTTGGTCTCCGCCCGGAGGTTCTTGAACTCGGGGCTGGTGGTGATGCCGTTGGCGACCTGAAGGGAGTTCGCCATGTCGGCCGTGACCTGCTGGTAGGCGGTCGCGTCGACGGGCTCCGCGGCCTCGAGGCGGTCGCGCCGTGCTTTGAGCGCGAGGTAGAGGTCGATCGAGGCGCTCGCTGTCTCCGGGGCGTCGGGGTTCGACTCGACCATCTCCGAGACGATGGCGGCCGCGGCGGCGGCGTCCCCCGACTTGGCGTAGGAGTCAGCGAGCATCGACTGGGCGCGGATCACGAACTTGCCGGCGTTCCCGTAGGTGGTGCCGTAATTACGGAGCTCGGCGATGACCGTCGCGAAGCCGCTGTCGTCTGCCCCTTCGGACTTCCGGTAGCGGCCGTTGGCGACGACGTGGTCGATGTAGGCGCGATAGAACTCGGCGCGAGAGAGGGCCTGGCTGCGGCGCGCCTCCTCGAGCGGGCTGGTGGGGGTGAACTCGGGGTCCTTGGCGCGACCGGTGAGGTAGGCGTCGAAGGCAGAGCGCGCGCCCCTGAGGTCCTTGTTGGAGAGCTTGCAGAGGCCGATCTGAATCTGAGCCAGCTCGTAGAAACCGTCCGCGGGCTTGATCTGCTGGTACTCGGCGATGGCGCCGTCCCAGTCCCGATCGCTGCGCCGCTTCTCACCACGGTTGAAGATGATCTCGTCAGCCGAACCCTCATTGTCGAACTGGATGACGAAGTTCTCGGCCTCGCGGATCATCGCCTCCACGTCGTCCTGCTTGTCGATCCCGAGGTTGCGTGCCCAGGCCTTGACGGTGTTCTGGTAGCCGCGCGCGTTCGAGCGGTTGAACTCCTCGTCCCGCCAGTTGAGCAGCGCCTCACGGAAAGCCATGGCCGCCTCGAGCTGGCGGTCTTGGCGGCGCAGGGTGAGGCCCAGCCCGTTGTAGACCTTGGCGCCGAACTCGACCCTGTCCGCGGGGTCGAGGGCATCGAGCCGCGTCAGGAGCTCGCGGTATCCCGCGATGGCCTCGTCGTAGCTCTCGCCCGCGCGCTTCGCGTCCGCGGCTTGGAGGAGCTGAGCCGGGGGAATCTCGATGCCCGGACGCTTGTTGATGGAGGCGATGAGCTCACCGCCCTTCCGGGCGGCCTCGGAGCCGGGGTTGTCCGTGGCGATCTGCTTCGCAAGGTCGAGGGCGAAGGTGATGCTGTCGCGCTGCTGGCGCCGAGACTTGACGGCCTCGCGCATCTCGGCCTCGGTGGCGAACCACTTGGCTTGTCCCTGGCCGAGGTCGCCGCCGATGAACCCGCCAGCGTCCACGAGGGTGCTCGCGAACTCGAGCATGGCCGTGTTACCGAGCACGGAGAGCGAGAAGCCCTCCTGGCGGTAGAGGTTGTAGAAGAAGAGCCCCGCGGTGATCGCACCCTCAAGCTCGCCGAGGTCCCGCGAGGTGCTCTGGACGCCGGGGATCACGAGCTCCACGTACAGGAAGCGCTTCTGCTTGATGTCCAGCGGGAGCTTGGACCACTCGAGCATCTCCTCGCGCTCGCCGGGGTCGATGGGGATGACGCTGTTGATCACGCCGAGATAGAAGTCACGGGCCTCCTCGGGGAAGCCGGTGCTCGCGTAGACGTCGCCGATGCCCGCGTTGGCGCGCAAGGCGATCTCTGTGCCCTCACCGACGTCGAAGATGAGCTCCGAGTAGGTCTCGATCGCCTGCTCGCTGAAGAACGCGTCGTCGGGCGTCGCGGAGCTGATCCTCGCGTAGAGCCCCGCCTTGTCGAGCATCAGGACGTCCCGCTTCGTCTTGAGCGCGGGGGTCATGGGGTCTGTCGCGTCGATCTCTTCGATGAGCTCCTCGCAGAGCCGCACCGACTTCTCAAGCACGCCGACCTTGCGCTCACGGAGCGCCTCGGCTTCCTCGCCGACGGCCTCCTCGAGGGAGATGTCGAGGCTGCGCGCGTAGAAGCTGGCGAGCTCCACCATCGTGCGCTGGGCGTCGATTCGGTTGTCCGCGCCCATGTTGGCGCTGACGTAGTCCTCGTAGGCGGTCAGCGACTGCTCAAAGAGCTCGTTGCGGCGCGCAGGGTCCGTGGAGGCCTTCGCGCCGATGTAGTAGATGTCGCAACGGACGAGGTCCAGCTCGGACTCCATCCGCCCGGAGACGCCGTTCTCTGCGACGTCGTCGAGGACCGTGTTGGCCATGTCGACGAAGGCCCACTCCTTGGCGAGGCCTCGCGCGAAGTTGATCTCCGCCTCGATCGCCTTCTCAGATCCCGACTGAGCGCTAGCCGAGAGGGTGAGGCCGAGCGTGGCGGTGAGGAGGACGAGCGGGCGGGGGAGGGTGCAGGCGCTGAGTGAAATCGTCATGTTCGTTCGTCGCAATCACTGAGCCTCGCTGGGGGAGGCTAGCGGTGGGCTTCGACCGGGTCTTAGTCCGCTGGATGAAGAGGGTGACCGAGAGCAGACCAAGGAATCCATCGAGGAGCCTTAATCGCTCCGGGAGACCTGGAAGCGGGCGGGAGAGGATACGCCAAGCGGGCGCTACTGGGAACGGCTGAGCCCAGCTCTGCGTGCTCTATCTGGCGACACAAGGACGCCGCCGCGCGGTCCGCTGGAGCGGA
>CBFHHK010000212.1:0-7831 GCA_965655435.1 Planctomycetota bacterium
TCGATGCGGACGATGTCCTTCTGCTCGCGCCCCATGGAGCCCGAGACGTCCATCATGTGCATGATCACGGCGGACGACTCCGGGCGCGGCTTGGGCTTGAGCGCCCGGTAGAGGTGATCCTCTCGGATCGGCGTCACCACGGGCCGCTCGAGGTCCAGCTCGCCGGACGCGATGGTCCGGACGAGGGCCCGCCGGAACGTCCGGCGAAAGTGCCGCAGGGACTGTGGTCCCTGGCCTCGGATCCCGCTCCACTGGCCGCCGCTGGCGTCCAGTTCATCGCGGCCACGGGGCAGGATGTTCGGGAGCCCGAGCTCGTCCCCCAGCATGGAGGCGAGCTCCTCGAGCTCGACCTCTGCCTCGAGGATGTGCGTCCCCTCCTGCTCCCCCGCGCCGCCGGCGCCACCCTCGCCCTCGCCATCGCGGCCGTCGGCGGCGTCCCCCACCTCGCCAGGCCCTTGCCCCACCCCGGACTCGTTGGAGCCGAAGCGGAACCGGGGCAGCTCGACGGAGGGCACAGGGACCGAGACGACCCGGTCACCGCGCTTGCCGATCAGCTCCGATGACGCCAGGTAGCGCTGCAGGTCGTCACGGATCCGGCCCCGCACCACCTCCTTGAAGCGCGCGCGGTCTCGGTCGATCCTGTAGATCTGTCCGCCCATGGGCCCAGCTCAGGCAGCGCGTTCGCTGCCCGTGGCGGCCCCGTCCGCCGCCTCGTCCTGGTCCGCCGCCTCCTGGCGAGCGAAGAGCCCCGCGACGTCGACGAGCACGGCCCCGGCGGAGTGGTCGTCGTAGCCGAAGCGCTCGCAGAGCCGGTCCCGGAGGGCCGTGAGCTTCTCGTCAGCAAGCGGGTCGACCACGGTCGAGATCAGGCTGGTGAGCTGGATCGAGTCCCGCTGGTCCTCGAAGAGCTTGAGCTCGAGGGCGCGCCGCAGGCGGCGGTTCTCCCGGTAGTCAAACTGCCCCCCCTCCAGGTGGACCGCCGCGATGTAGTTCATCAGCTCGTGGCGGAAGTCGTCCTTGCGTGCCTCCGGGATGTCCGTCCGCTCCTCGATGCTCCGCATGAGGCGCTCGTCCGGCTCCCGGGGAGCGCCATCCCCGCCCTGCACATGCTCCCGGGTCGTGTAGGCCCGGACGTTGTCGAGGTAGTTGGCGCACAGGCGGTCGAGGGCCTCGTCATCCGCGGCGATGGCCACCTCGACCTCCTCGCGGATGATCTGGTCGTACTCCTCTCGAACCAGAGAGACCAGCTCACGGTAGCCCCGGCGCACCGGCTCACTGGCGACCATGGAGTGGGCGCCGAGCCCGTCCTCGATCGCGTCGAGCACGTCCCGGGGGCTGATGCTCTCCACGGGCTCCACGAGCAGCGTGGCGATCCGGTCCTGGATATAGCGGGGCGAGATCCCGTCGAGCCCCTCGCGCTCCGCGACGGCGCGGAACTCGTCCACCTGCATCGAGGTGAACCCGGTCACCTCGGACCCATCGTAGAGGCGGGCCTTCTGCACCATGGAGAGGGTCGGGTGCTGGGGCTCTTCGAGGCGGGTCAAGACCGCCCAGAGCGAGGCAACCTCGAGGCAGTGCGGCGCGAGCCGGCGCCCCTCCGCGCCGCGCTCCCCGAAGCGACGCCGGTGGATGCTCGCCTCGCTGGAGATCTCCAGGTTGTACGGCACGTCGATGCGGATCGTCCGGTCCCGGAAGGCCTCCATGAGCTCGTTGCTCTGGAGCTTGCGGAACTCGGGCTCGTTGGTGTGCCCGAGGATGACCTCGTCGATGTGAGTGGCCTGGAACTTCTTCGGCTTGATCGAGTGCTCCTGGGTCGCGCCGAGCAGGTCGTAGAGGAACGCGACGTCGAGCTTCAGCACCTCGATGAACTCCACAAAGCCGCGGTTCGCGACGTTGAACTCCCCGTCGAAGTTGAAGGCGCGGGGGTCACTGTCCGAGCCGAACTCGGCGATCTTGCGGTAGTTCAGGTCACCGGTCAGCTCGGTGCTGTCCTGGTTCTTCTCGTCCTTGGGCTGGTACGTCCCGATCCCGACGCGGCCGGATTCCGAGAAGGTGAAGCGACGCACCCGGACGTGGCCCATGACGGCGGCCCAGTCGCCGTCGTGGCGATCGAGGAGCGCCTTCATCCAGAACGCGGAGACCGGGTCCAGCTCTCCCTCGACGGTCAACCGGTCGCTGGGGTCACGGTTCGCGTTGAGGCGCGCCTCGACCTCGGCCCGGGCGCCCAAGGGGAGCAGCAGGAGCGGGTCCTGGTTCATGGGAGACGGAATCACCTCTCCGTCCACGTGCCAGTCAAAGGTGAAGATCGCACCCGCATCCGTGCGCGTGTACGCCTCGAGGCCGCGCTTCATGACCCTCGCGATGGTGCTCTTCGCGGAGCCTACCGGGCCGTGGAGCAGGATGATGCGCCGCTCGGGCCCGAGGCCCCGCGCCCCGGCCCGCAGGGTCATCACGAGACGGTGGAGGGACTCATCGATGCCGAAGATGGCGTCAGGCCCGGTGGGGCCGCCCGCCCACTGGCGGTCATCGAACAGGTGCCAGCGGGACGGTGCACCGGGGGCGCCCGGCGTGCTGCCGTGGGACTCGATCATCTCGGCCATTCGCTGCCACGCGTTGCGCGCGTGGCTGGGGTGACGCTCGACGAGGTCGAGGTACTCGGAGAAGGTCCCCTCCCAGTGGGTGGACGCGGCCTGCTCCTCGCGGGCAGCACGGGCGGCGATGTCCTGGAGGCAGTGACTCTGCGCCATCATCGGGTCCGTGCTCGGCGCCACGGGATCGGCGTCGCTCAGGGGTTCGACAGGGCGCGGGTTGAACTCCGGTCGGGAAGGTTCGTGCATGATCGGGGTGCCTCCGGGAATGAGCGGCGGGGCGCCGCCCAGTCACGAGATCGGAGCCCCCGCAGGACCAGCATGAATGGATCTGGGATCCCCAGTTCCGGCGTCGGGCGCTCTGCGCAGACGTCACTTGACCGCGAGACGGGATCTCAACCTGGGATCCCCAGCGCGCCCCTGCGCCCGACCGGGACACCGCGCGTTGGACGGCGCTCCGCCCCGCGAGCGCAAGGTGGCGCGGACACCGGGCCTTCACCTCACATGCGGTGGGCTGCCCGAGCGCAGCGCCGCGTCCACGGGCCCGGAGCCGCGAGCGCCGGCGTCGTCGAGGCCCACGCCGCACGGTCTCCCACGGGCTCGTTCTCCGCGATCTGGCCCCCTGAATCGAGGGGCACGCTGGCGGAGGCACCGCATCGGGCGGCCCCGCCGCGGCACCCATTGCCGTGGACGCCGCAGCAGTCAAAGCCACCGCGGCGGAGGTCATTGCCGTGGACGCCGCAGCAGTCAAAGCCACCGCGGCGGAGGTCTCTGCGGCGGAGGTCTCTGCGGCGGAAGGTTCTGCGGCGGGAGCCCGTGCCACTGACGTGGCCGCCCCTCAAGGCTCCACCGCGGAGGCCGTCACCGCTGGGTGGACGCTCTCGCCGCGAGAGGCTCTACGCGCAGCTGGCCCGACTGGCCCCACGGCCGACTCTCAGACCAGCTGCGCAGCACGGGCCTCTCAGGCCTCGTCGGCGACGGGCGCCGCGCTGGGCTCCGCATCGCCTTCGCCTTCGCCGTCGCCGTCCCCTTCGCCGACCGGCGGCTCTGCCGCGGTGGCGTCGGGCCGGTGGGCCGTGAGCTCCTTCACCGGCTCGCCGGATTCATCGAGCGGGCCTGCCCCTCCTGGAAGCGGCTCCGCACCCGCCTCGCGGTCCCGGGACTTGCCCGTGGACTCGGGGGCGAACTCATCGATCTCGTCCAGCTCCACCGCCACGAAGCGCGACACGCCCTTGACCTGCATGGTCACGCCGTAGAGCGCCTGCGAGGCCGCCATGGTGCCCTTGTTGTGGGTCACCACGATGAACTGGGTCGACTTGCGGAAGCGGTCGAGCATCCCGAGGAAGCGGTCGATGTTCGCGTCGTCCAGCGCCGCGTCCACCTCGTCCAGCACACAGAAGGGGCTGGGCCGTGCCTCGAAGACGGCGAACAACAGCGCGAGCGCGGTCATGGTCCGTTGGCCGCCGGACAGGAGCCCGATGGCGAGCAGCTCGCGGCCCGGGGGCCGGGCCACGATCTCCACCCCGGCCTCGAGCACGTCCACTCCTTCCTCGAGGCGGATGTCGGCCTTGCCGCCGCCGAAGAGCAGCCGGAAGATCTGCTGGAAGTTCCCCCGGACCTCCTCGAAGGTCTCCACGAAGAGCCGTCGGCTTTCTTCGTCGATCGTGCTGATCGTCTCCCGGAGCGCGCGGCGCGCCTCCGCGAGGTCGGACGCCTGGGTCTCCAGATGGTCGAGCCGTGACCCCACCTCTTCGAGCTCGTGGACCGCATCGACGTTCACCGGACCGAGACGGTCCAGCCGCGCCCGCACGGCGGCGACCTCCTTCTCGAAGGCCTCCAGCTCGTCGCCGGGCATGATCTCTGCCGCCTCCGCTTCGAAGGCCTTGCGCAGCGCGCTCTCGTCGATGCCGAGCTCCTCATCGGCACGCCCGACGACCTCCCGCTGACCGATCTCGGCGGCCTGGGCCTCCATGCGCTGGCTCGCGAGGGCCTCGGAGCTCCTGTCGAGCTCACCCTGTACGGCCTCGGACTCCCGGCGGATCTCCGTGATGCGCTGGGCGCCGCTGCGCTCCTCTCCGCGGAGGTGCTCGAGCCGCGCGCCGAGCTCGTCCTGCTGCTCCGTGAGCGTGGCCGAGTCCGAGTTGATCTTCTCGATATCCGCGCGGCCCTCATCGGCGCTCGCGCTGTAGGTCTGAACCCGCCCCTTGCTCCGATCGATCTCCGCGGCGGTGTCGGCGATGAGCCGGTCGAGGTCGCTGATGCGCTGCTCGAGCCCGGAGGACTCTGCCGTGGCAGAGCTGAGCTCCACCTGGGCGCGCCCCTCCTCGCGCTGGAGGTCCTCGCGCTCGGCCTCAAGCTGGCGGCGCCCCTTCTCCATCTGCTCGAGCCGCGCGTTCTCCGCCTCGAAGGCCTCGGCGGCCTGTCCCTTCCGGTCTGCGGCCTCCTGAAGGTCCGCCTCGACCCGTGAGAGCTCGGACTGGGCCTTCCCACGCTCCTCGCGGTGGCTCTCGAGAGCGGCCGTGAGATCCGCCAGGCGCGCCGTGCTGGAGACCACCAGCGACTCGGCCTCGCTATGGGCCTCCACCGCAGCATCGCGGGCCTCCGTGGCCGCGGCGAGCTGGGTCTGAAGCTCCGCGACGGCGACCTCGGACTGCTGAATTTGCGTGTCCTTCTGTTCGATCTCGGCGGCCAGCTTGGCGATCGATCGCTCGATCTCCGCCGCGCTGGAGCGACGCCCGACGAAGCCCTGGCTCAGCTCGCGGTGCCCGCCCACAAGGCCGGCGGCGTCCACGAACTCACCCCGCGGCGTCACGAAGCGCCAGCCGGGCTCGCGACCCACGAGGTCCAGCGCCAGGTCGAGGCTGGAGACCACCACCACGTCGCAGAAGAGCGCGTGGACCAGCGGGCGCATGGCCTCATCGCACTGGACGAGGTCACCCAGTCGTCCCTCCACGCCGGCGCCGAAGCGCGCGAAGAGGGCGAAGTCCGACGGGGGCGGGCAATCCGGCGCGCCGACGCCGGGGGGCACGACCACGCCGACCTGGCCCACCTGTTCCGACTCGCACCAGTCCACGATGCGACGGGCCACGTGGGCGTCCCGGGCCACGAGGGCGTGGGCGCGCTCGCCGAGCACGGCGTCGATGGCGCGCGCCAGGCGGGTGTCCGCACGGAGCTGGTCGGCGACCAGCCCAAGGAGATCGTCCTGATGGCAGGGGCCGCCGGACTCGCCGGCCGCCTCCAGGACCCGGCGGGCGCCGCCCGACAGGTCCTCAAGCTCACGGTCACGGTCCATGAGCGCCTCGACCTTGCTCTGCAGACCGGCCCGCTCCACCCGGAGCCCGGACCGCTCCGCGCGGCCGCGCTCGAGGCCCTCACGCCCCGCTCCGAGGTCGGCCCGCACGGTCTCGAGCGAGCGGTCCGTGCCCTCGAGCACCGACACCGCCGACTCCAGGGAGCCCTGCGCCTCGAGCAGCGTCTCCTTGATTTCAGCCGCCTGGGTCTCCGAGCGCTCGAAGCGCTCGGTGACGCGAGCTAGCCGCTCGGTCATGGGCGGAATCGCCTCCCGCAGGTGGACGATCTTGTTCTCGCTCGCGGTGCGCTGATGCAGGGTGTCCAGCACCCGCTCGTTCTGCGCCTCGACCTCCGTCCGCAGCTGCTTGTACGTCTTGCCGAGCTCCCGGCTCTGCGACGTCAGGCTGGTCGCGCGCTCCTCCGCGGCTCGGGTCCGCTCGCGGAGCGCGTCGATCTCACCCGTGATCCGCGTGAGCTCCTCCTCTCGCTCGGTGAGCTGCACGCCGAGCGCGGCGGCGCGCTCGGTCTCCTCCTCGGTGCTCGCGGTCCAGGAGGCGATCCGCATGGCCAGCTGGCTCTTGCGCTCCTCGAGGGCGCGGAGGTCCCCCGAGATCTGACCGACCTCGGCGCTGACGGTGCCGAGCTCGGCCACGACGGTGCTCCGCTCGGCCTCACGCTCCTCGATCCCGACCTCGCACTCGGAGCGGCGCTGACGGAGGCCCTCGACCCCGCCCTCCAGCTCATCGATCGCCGGCCTCAGGACCTCGAGGCGACCCTCAGCCGCGAGCAGGCGGTGGGAGAGCAGGCGGGTCCGCCCGGTGGTCCACTCCGCCTTGGCGGTGACGTACTTCTCGGCCTTGGTGGCCTGGATCTTCAGGGATCGCACCCGGCTCCGGAGCTCCCCCATGAGGTCGTCCAGCCGCTCCACGTCCTGCTCGCAACGCTTGAGGCGGAGCTCGGTCTCGTGGCGACGCTGGCGATACCGGCTGATGCCGGCGGCCTCCTCGAAGATCGCGCGGCGCTGGGCGGGGTTGGCGGACAGCACCGCGTCGATGCGCCCCTGCTCGAGGACCGAGTAGCCCCGGCTCCCGAGGCCCGTATCAAAGAGCAGGTCCTTGACGTCCTTCAGGCGCACCCGCTGGCCGTCGATGAGGTACTCGCCCTCCCCGCTGGCGTACAGCCGCCGGCTGATCGCGATCTCGGGGCCGCGCTCCGCGAGCACCCCCTGGTCGTTGTCCAGGACCATGGTGACCTCGGCGGTCCCCATACCAGGGCGGCTGGCCGAGCCCTTGAAGATGACGTCGGTCATCCCCGACCCCCTCATGGAGGTCGGTCGCGTCTCCCCGAGCACCCAGCGGACAGCGTCCACCACGTTGCTCTTGCCGCAGCCGTTCGGGCCGACGATGCCCGTGAGGGTCGTCTGCCCGAAGTCGATGACGGTCCGATCGGCGAACGACTTGAAGCCGAAGAGCTCGAGGCGTTTGAGACGCATACAGAGGGGTCGTGTGGAGCAGGAGCGGGGGTGCGCGTGGAGAGACTGTCAAATCCCGCCCGCAGTCAAAAGAGAGACTTCCCGCCCTCCCCGGATCCAGCGTCAGGCCCTGCCCCACGATGGGCATGAAACTGCCTCCAGAGCTCGAATCGAGGCGTTTCAACGCCGCCCCCGCCCGCCCGGCCAGTCGCCTCTCCGGGCCTGAAATCTGGGCCTGCGGGGCCCTCGCCGTCCCCCGTCGCCGGGAAGAGTCCGCCCGCGGGCGAGGTTTCGAACAGCGCCGCGAGCCCGCGGGCGCGCTCAGGCCCCTCCTGAACGAGGCCAGGATTGCCCCCATCGAGCCCCCTGACCAGGCCCCCGTAGGCCTCCACTCGCTCGGCCTCAGGCCGCGGCATGTCCTCGAAGAGACGGGCCTGGGTGGGTCCCTCGCCGGGGTTGTCCGCCGCCGCGAAGCGCCCAG
>CBFHHK010000213.1:0-7825 GCA_965655435.1 Planctomycetota bacterium
GAGGCTGATGAACACGTCCTGGACCGGGTCCCCCTCCGGTTCCTCGTGGGCCCCACGGCGTCAGGCAAGACCGGGCTCGGCCTGCGGGTGGCCCAGGATCTGGGGGCGGAGATCATCGCGCTGGACTCGATGACGGTCTACCGCGGGCTGGACATCGGGACGGCCAAGCCGACGGCGGAGGAGCGCGCCCTGGTGCCCCACCACCTGGTCGACGTGGCCGACCCCGAGGGGCGCTTCGATCTCCAGGCCTACCTGGGCATGGTGGAGCAGACCCTGCTGGACCTCGAGTCCCGGGGGTCGTCCGCGCTCTTCGTGGGGGGGACCGGCCTCTACCTCGCGGCCTTGCTGCGCGGCGTGTTCGACGGACCGCCCTCGGATCCGGACCTGCGGGCGGCGCTCATGGCGCGGGCGGAGCGAGAGGGGGACGCGGTCCTTCACGAGGAGCTCACAGCGGTGGACCCGGTCTCGGCGGGACGGATCCACGTCAATGATCGGCGTCGCACCGTCCGGGCGCTGGAGGTCTGGCGGCAGACGGGACAGGCCATGAGCGCCCACCAGAGCCAGTGGCGCGCCGGCCCATGCGCGCGGGAGGCGCGGGCGGTCATTGTCGGCCTCGAGCTGCCTGTCGAGGAGCTGGACCGAAGGATTCGCCAGCGGACCCGGGAGATGCTCCGCGCCGGCTGGCCCGAGGAGGCGGCGCGGGTCCGCTCCGGCGCTGGCCTCGGTCCCTCTGCGTCCCAGGCGCTTGGATACGAGGCCGCGGCGGCGGTGGCCTCGGGCGACCTCACGGCCGAGGAGGGGCTGGACGAGATCGCGCTTCGGACCCGGCAGTTCGCCCGTCGGCAGCGCACCTGGTTCCGTAAGTTCGACATCCACTGGATGGACCCGCGCGCCGAGTCGGCAGCCAATGCAATCACCGCGCGGATGAGCTCCGCGCGGTGACTTGGGGGGCGGCCATCCGAAGGAAGGAGCCGTCGGTGGGCCGGGCCCTGGGATGAGGCCTGAGTGACGGGCGCAGGCGCCCCACGCTGGACCGGCGGGCCCGATCCCTGGAGAACATGCCGGGCTCACAGAGCCGGGGCGCGGGGGCCGAGGCACCGGGTCGGGGACCCGGACCGTTGGCCCTCCCCGCGGCGACGCTCAGCCCTTGACGTAACCGAGGGAGGAGAGGGCGGCCTGCTCCACGTCGGTCATCTCTGCGTCCTCGCCCTGGGCGCCGTCGGTGCCGTCAGCGTAGGGGTTGGCCGGAACGGTCCACTCGTGCTCCTCGGGCTTGGTCGGCCCCGCCTGGAACGGGTTGGTGGGGTTGTACGCCATGATGTGGCGCTGGAACGTCAGGCCGAACCCGCTCCACTGGCTGCTTCGGTACTCGCCGTAGGTCTGGACCTGGCTCGGGTCGTACCCGGTCGCGGCGCGCACGATGCGGGGCTCGATCGAGGCGATGCGCCAGTGGTCGTTGATCAGGTCGCCGGTGTTGGAGGCGCAGGAGGTGGCGAGGAGACCAGCGGCGAAGGCCAGGCCGGCACGGCGGAGGTTGTTCGCGGAGGCGAGAGCGTTGGGACGCGTCATCGTCGTGGGGTCCGGTGGGGACGTTTGGATCGGCGCCGCCTGGGAGGGCGACAGCGGATTCAGGGGTGATTCGTCGCGGCGTTCCCAGGGGAGCGCTTGAACGGATTGGACGGGGCGGGAGAGACGGGCGGGGCAGACGATGCGAGCACCGCGGGGGTGCGAGGCGCCTGCTGACCGACGACAGTTTGGGGGGAGCGATCCAGGAAGTCCAGAGATCGGAGGCTCCGTGTGGGGCAGAAACCGCGCGGCGCGTCGTCGAAGTGGGAAGATGGGGGATCGTCCTCCATCCGGTCTACCCCGCGGCCTACCGCTTGCCTTATCGTCGAGACGGGCGCCGGTTACGGCGCGATCTCATCCCTTCCCGGAGCCAGTGCCGGTGCCTCCCAGGCCGCAAATTGCCTTGTTTGGCGGGTCGTTTGACCCGGTTCATCACGGCCACCTCGAGGTGGCCCGAAGGGCGTGCATGCAGTTCGGGCTGGATCGGGTGATCTTCACCCCCGCTGCCACGCCGCCGCACAAGCTGGGCAAGGTGCTCGCGCCGGGGGCTGCCCGACTTGCGATGCTCGAGGTCGCGACAGCGGGGGACCCGCGGTGGGAGGTCTCGGACGCGGAGATCCGACGCGCGGGCACCTCCTTCACGATCGACACGCTGCGGGCGCTGGCGGGTGCCGAGGATGGCGGCGGAGCGCCGACCCTCCACATGATCCTCGGGAGCGACAACCTCGCGGGCTTGCCCGAGTGGAGGTCGGTCGAGGAGATCCTGTCGATCGCTCAGCCCATCGTGGCCTGGCGAGAGGGAACGCCGGACGAGCACCTCGCCGCCCTCGAGGGGCGGCTCCCGGGTCACCTGGTGGAGCGCTTGAGCGACGGGTTCATGCGCCTGCCCCCCTTTCCTGGCTGCGCCACCGAGCTCCGAGCGAAGATCGCCGCCGGGCAGATCATGGCCGCGGAGTTGCCCGCGGGCGTGCTGGGCCTGATCGAACGTGAGGGGCTCTACGGGGCGACGTCGACCGGGGCGCAGGCATGATCGCCTTCACCGCCTTCACGGTCGCGCTCCTGCTCACGGCGGGGCTGGTACAGGCCGCGCCCCTGCTCGGCTGGCTGGACCGGCGGGAGGGGCTGGAGCACCGCAAGCCTCGCACGGGCGACGTTCCGGTGGTGGGCGGAGCCGCCATCCTGGGCGCCATGGTCGTCCTCGACCTGCTGGACCCCACGTCAACCCTGCCGTGGCCGGCGCTGGCCGGGGCGTTCTTGCTCGGGCTCGTGGATGACGTCCGTCGCGGGGGCCTCGGCCCCGCGGCCAAGCTCTCGGGCCAGATTCTGGTGGCCACGCTCATTGTCGTGGCTCCGGGCCCGGGCTTCGACGAGCACACGGCCATGGAGCTCCTGGCCATCGCCGGGGTGGCCCTCGTGGCCATGAACGTGGTCAACCTCTTCGATCATGCGGACGCAATGGCAGGGACGGCCTGCTGCGTCGCGCTCTGGCCAGGCGCGCCGGCGCTGGCGGCGGCGGTGGGCGGGTACCTCCCGTTCAATGTCCTGTTCCGCAGGCGCAAGACCTTCCGGGAGTCGGTGCCGATGACGATGCTCGGTGACTCGGGGACCCACCTGCTCGGCGTGGCCATTGCGGTGACCCCCGGGGCGGCGTGGCTCCTCCTGGTGCCGCTCCTTGACGCGGTGAGGGTTGTCATCGGCCGTTGGTCGCGGGGGGTGCCCTTCTGGGAGGGGGATCGCACCCATCTCGGCAATCGGCTGGTGGGGGTCGGCCTGGGGCCACTCGGCGCCTCCATGGTGGTCGTCCTGCTGGTGGCGCCGCCCCTCGTGGTCCAGGCCCTGTTCACCGAGGCCTGGCCCAGCTGGGTGGGCTTCGCCGTGAGCGCGGTCCTCTACGCCCTGGCCGTCCTGTGGACCCGTGGGGTGACGGGCTCCGCCGCGAAGCTGCCCGCTGCCGAGACGCGCCCGCTGGAGCACGCAGGGGCCACTCTGTTGCCCGAGGAGGAGTCGTTGGCCGCCGCGCCCAAGTGGACCGTGGTTCGGCGTCGCAGGGACGACATCATCCCCGCTGCGCCGCCGGCGGCCGCCCCGACCTCCGCTCCGGAGGGCGAATCGGAGGGCTCCCGAGGCCACCTGCTGCCCACAGGTAGCCAGGTGGCTCGCGCCGGCCTGGAGGAGCCATTGGCGGCCGACCGGGCGCGGCCCATCCGGCGCGCTCACCCACTGACCGGATCTGCCCCTCCGCAAGGGGAGTAGGTTCCGGGACCATCGGCCGGATCCCCGGAAGGGTCCCCGGAAGGTGCCTCGGCAGGATCATCGGCAGGCTCCCGGATGGATCCTCGCCCGGGTCAGCCCAGGGGGGCAGCCCAAAAGGCCAGACCAGGTGGCCAGACCAGGTGGCCGGCCAAGGTGGCCGGCCAAGGTGGCCGGCCAAGGTGGCAGGGCCTCTTGAGGCTCTGGGCTTCCCAGGGCGCAGGGTCCTCAGGCTCCCAGGGCCCTTCGGGTCGCAGTGTCCTTCGGGTGGCCGCGTCCTTCATGCCGCCGGGCCTTTCAGGCTCCAGAGTCTTTCGGGCCGCCGAGTCTTTCAGGCCGCTGGGTCGAAGGTCCTTGGACCCGAGGTTGCCGTGGCGGCGGCCTGTCCCGATACTTCTGCCTCGGTCCAGCGGCGCGCTGGCCCAGCGCCCCCATGACCTATCCCCTCACGGCCATCATCAGCGACCTGCACGGCAACCGGCAGGCGCTCGAGGCGTGCCTCGCCGACGCCAAGCAGCGGGGCGTGCAGCGCTTCGTTTGCCTCGGGGACATGGTCGGCTACGGCGCGGAGCCCCGCGCCTGCCTCGACGCCGTGATGCAGCGCTGCGTCGCTTCGCCCTCCGGCGATGGGGAGGGCCTCCAGCCAGGGCTTTGCCTCAAGGGCAACCATGAGGAGGCCCTGCTCTTCAGCGCCGACGACTTCAACCCGAAGGCGCGAGCGGCCATCGAGTGGACCCGGGAAGAGATCGGGCGGGACGCGGGGCGGGCGGATGACTACTGGGACTTCATCGGTGAGCTGGAAGCCAGCGGCACGGATGAGCTCGCCATGTTCGCCCACGGCTCACCGCGGGACCCGGTACGGGAGTACGTGGTCCCCCGGGACATCCGAGACCGCGAGAAGATGAACGCGCTGTTCGGCGCGATGAGCCGTTCGATCTGCTTCATCGGGCACAGCCACGTGCCGGTGGTGCTCTTCGAGGACGGCGCCTACTTCGTGCCCAAGAGCGAAGAGGCCGCCTGCGGGCCCTATGACCTCGGTGATCTGGACGGCAACCGAGCGATCGTGAACGTCGGCTCCGTAGGGCAGCCCAGGGACGGTGACCCGCGCCTGTCCTACGTGCTCTTTGACGGGCGCAACGTGACCTTCGTCCGCGCTGAGTACGACCACGACGGCGCAGCCGCGGCCATCCGCAGCGTCGAAGAGCTCCCCGAATTCCTGGCCGATCGCCTCGCCAACGGGCGCTGATCGTTCAGTCCACCCTTCCGCCCCCCCTCAAGGGGTCACCCCAAAGTCATTCCCACCATGGGTCCGGAGAAGCGACTTCCGCTGGCTCTATTCCTCTCCTTCCTCATCCTCTTCGGGTGGAGCGCACTCAAGGCTCCCCAGGCAACGGAAGGGGAGAGCGCTGAGAATGTAGAGACCGAGCCCGCCGCGTCCGGCAGGGCGGTAGACGACGTTGGGGCGCCCGCTCCGCCGGGCCAGGGCGCCGCGGACGCACCCCTTGCTGCTGCGGCGGACTCGATCGCCGTCGGTGCTGAGCGGGCGGCCGAGGCGCTCGGCGCCGAGGCTGCCGAGGCTGCCGAGGTGGTCGCGAGCGTCGAGCCCTGGGCGGAGTGGGTTGAGCTCAGCGCGCCCGGCTCGAACGAGAGCGCCTTCGTCCGCTTTGACAGCCTCGGAGGGAGCGTCGCCGAGATTCGTCTGGGGGGCTTCTTCCTCGCTGAAGGGCTGAGCGACGAGCAGCGCGAGGAGATGACGAATCGGGTCCCCGTGGTTCAGCCCGCGGTGACGCACGAGGAGACGCTCCAGACCTTCATGGTCCGCCCGCAGCTCTCGGCCAGGGAGCTGCTGGTCTCCGATCTGGCGGCCGTTCACTGGGAGCACCGCCTGCTGGACGATGGCGTGGAGTTCACCCACCGTGATGCGGCGGGGCTGACGCTGGTGAAGACGATTCGCCAGTCGACCGAGGCGTTTCAGCTGGAAGTCTCGCTCGCGCTCGAGAGCAGGACAGCAGCGGTGGCCGGGAAGCGGGCGACGCTCGGGTTCCTCACTTCGGTGGGCATGCGAGCTACGGCGCAGGACAGCTTCTATACAGAGCCCAACGCGGTGGGCGCGGCGAGCGGCGGCGACCTCGCCGTTCACCTGCTGGACCCTGAAGGGGAGCCACGCAGTGGCTCGCTCGTCTCCGGAGCTCGGTCCGAGATCGGGTTCCTGGGGACCCACAACAAGTACTTCATGATGCTCGCCCGTCCCTCCAATGAGCTCGCACGGGCGGTGCTCGCGGAGGCCAATTGGGGGGCGCTCTGGGACCCTGACTGGGTCATGGACGGCGGCAGTCCGGCGAAGGGCTTCCAGGACGTCCTGGTCGAGGGCGTGCTCGAGCTCACGACGGCGAGCGCGGGAGCCTCGACAGCGGTCGAGTTCAGCGCGTACTACGGCCCGAAGTCAAAGCGCTGGCTCAGCGACGAGGACCCGTTCGCTCCCATCTTCGAGCAGGTCCAGCGCGAGGATCTCGGCTTCTTTGACGGGGTCGCGAGCGTCATCCTCGGCTTCCTGAACTTCCTCCACGGGGTGGTGGGGAACTGGGGCGTGGCGATCATCATCCTCACGCTCTGCGTCCGGAGCCTGCTCTTCCCGCTGAACCGGCGGATGCAGACCTCGATGGCCCGGCACGCCACGAAGATGAAGCGCGTCCAGCCGAAGATCGACGCGATCAAGAAGAAGTACGAGAGCGACCCCAAGCGGCTTCGCCAGGAGCAGGCGCGGATCTTCCAGGAGGAGGGCGCCATGCCGCCCATCGGGGGCTGTCTCCCGGTGTTCTTCCAGATCCCGATCTTCTTCGGCCTCTTCAGCGCCCTGCGGGTGTCATTCGACCTGCGGCAGGAGCCCTTCTTCGGCTGGATCAAGGACCTGTCTCAGCCGGATCAGCTGATGCGCATCGACCTCCCGTTTCCCCTCGTCGGGCCGATCGAGTACCTCAACCTCCTGCCCATCCTGATGGTCGTGCTCTGGGTCGGGCAGCAGAAGGTGGTGCCGAAGCCTGCGACGGACAACGAGCAGGCCCGGCAGATGCAGAAGATGATGATGTGGATGCCGATCATGTTCGGCGTCTTCCTCTACAACTACGCCGCCGGCCTCTCGCTCTACATGATCACGACCAGCGCGTTCGGGATCATGGAGTACACGGTCATCCGCAAGATCTGGCCCCTCGACGACTCCGAGAAGCCTCGCAAGAAGAGCCGCTGGATGGAGAAGCTCGAGAACCTCCAGAAGCAGGCCGTCGCGCAGCAGGAAGCGCAGCGCAAGGGTGGGCAGGCCCGTGGGGGCGGGGGCCGCAAGAAGCGTTGAGCTCGACCATCGCGGCGATCGCCTCGTCAGCCGGTGCCGGCCGTCGGGCGGTGCTGCGAGTGTCCGGTCCCCGGGCGGCGCGCCTGGGGGCAGAGTGCTGCACCGACGCCGGGGGAGATCCCCTCGAGTTCGGCGAGCGCGGGGCACGTGAGGCGCGGTTTGACGACGGGGTGGGCTCGCTGCCGTGCCTCGCGGTGTGGATGCCCGGGCCGCGCTCGTTCACGGCTGAGGACGTCCTCGAGCTGCACGTGCCGGGCCACCCCGCGCTGGCCCAGGGGGCGCTGGAGCGCGTCCTCGCCGCCGGGGCAACCCTGGCCGAGCCGGGCGAGTTCACGCGCCGAGCCTTCGAGAACGGTCGGATCGATCTGACCCGTGCGGAGGGGGTGCTGGCCCTGGTTCAGGCGCGCACTCAGAGTGAGCGGCGTGCCGCCTCGGCCCTGCTGGCGGGCGGGCTCGAGCGCCGGCTCGCTGAGCTGCGGGCGGGGCTCGAGGCGCTCCGCGCGCTGACCGAGGCCAGCCTCGACTTTGACGAGGCGGACACCGGACACGTCCCCACGCTCGAGCTCGAGCGCATGGCGAGAGAAGTGGGTGAGGGTCTCGAGGCCGCGCTCGGGTGGGAGCGCGCGCGAGTGGCCGAGGGGGGCGCGGGCCGCGCGGTCCTCG
>CBFHHK010000214.1:0-7742 GCA_965655435.1 Planctomycetota bacterium
AGTGTCACGCCGCGGCATGGCGAACGGGGGTGGTCTCGCGTCCGGGCGACCGATACGAGGCGATGGTCGCTTGCAGCTGCTCGACGAGCGGGGTCGGGACGATGCCGAAGGTCTCGGTCGTGTCGGTGGCATCGATCACGAACGGGCGCTCGAACTGGTAGAGCATTTCGGGGAGCTCGCGCATCATCGGACTGACGAGACCGGCCACCTTCAACAGTGCCGCAGGAACGGTTTTCACCTTGACAGCCTCCACCCCGGCCACCGATGCGAACTCGTCAGCGAGCTGAGCCGCCGTGAGTGGCGGGCCGGTCGGGACGTGCCAGGCCCGCCCGAAGGAGCGATCATCGTGCGCCACGGTGACCAGCGTGGTGACGACGTCATCCACGTAGCTCCAGCTGTGGGGGACGTCGGCGCGGCCGAGCACCGAGATGCTCTTCCCGGCGAGCACTCGAGGAACGAAGCGATCTCCGACGTGACCGTTGGCGCCTACTCCCGGGCCGATGAAGTCCGAGGCGCGAACTTCGGTCATCTCGATCCGGCCGGCCTCGTGTGCAGCCAACGCTACGTGCCAGGTCGCGGCTCGGATCGTTTGCCCGGAACCGCCCATCGCCCGCGCGAGCCCATGACCCGGTCCTGCCCCGCGCGGGTCACCGTCAAGGACCGATGTCCGGGCACGGCGGCTTCAATCTGGTGGCTCCCCCGCATCCAGTGAACGCGACGCGCTACGGCAGCCAGGAGACGTTGCGGGAGAGCACCGGCGCGAAGTCCACGGTCGCGTGTGGGGCGCCGTACCGCACCACTCTGCGCATCCCACTGAGCATCTCGGTCTCCCCGGTATCCCCTGTTTCCCCGGTGCTCCCTGGGAGCTCCGCGCTCTTCAAACCCTTCAGCCCTGCGCGGCATGGCTGCGTCAGCGGCCACGGACGGACTGGCGCGGGCCGACCGCGTCCCTGCCTCCCGTGGGGGAAACCACACTGCGGAGTCCGGCGGCTCCCCAAACTCGAATCAGTCGCCCCTGGCCTTGGGCAGGAGGCAGCCGACCGCCTCCGTCTCTGGATTCGGAACGGCCTTGCCGGCCACGAGCGCCCTCAGAGCGTCAGAGAGGTCCTCGGTCGTCGGCGCGGGCCGCCGGCGCCCGACGGCCTTGTACTGGTCATCAATACGTCCGCGGTAGAGCACCGCCCCGTCCCGCCCGATCACGGCCACCTCCGGGGTGTGCGTGATACCGAGCCGGACCGCGAGGCGCTGGGAACCGTCCAGCACGACCGGCGCCATCAGCCCGTACTCGTCCGCGTGGCTACGCGCAATCGCCGGCGTCACGTCCGGGTCCACGTGCACGTGGAAGAAGCGCACGTCGTGGGTGACGTGCTCGGCGATGAGCGCCGCGATGCTCGGCGAATAGCCGTTCGCGATGGGGCAGTCCACGGTGGTGAAGACGAGAACGTGGGCCAGGGCGCCCTCACCCGGCTCCATCAGGTCGTGCTCACGGCCATCGAGGTCTTCGTAGCAGAAGGCCTCTTGAGCCCCGGGGACATCAGGCAGGAATGCCTCTCCGAGGATCGCCACCAGCTCACTGCGGTCGAGATCACCGTCACCGTTGCGATCGGCGTACTTCACCAGGTCCGGGCTCCCGCCCTTGAGCTCCGACTTGGCGAGTTCGCCGTCGCCATTCGCGTCCAGCTGGCGGACCCGGTCCCCCATCTGCATGCGCCAGGCCTGCTGCCTCTCGTTGCGGCGGCTCTTGCGGCCGCTCCGCGAGAGGCGGTCGCCCTTGTACTTGCGCATCGCTTTCCAAAGTGTCGGCGCGTCGGCCTCATCCCTCGCCACCATCGCGATCGTCACGCTGCCCATCTCATCGGTGCTCTGGAAGCCCCACCGGATCGGCTGCGGCGGATCGAAGGGGTTATCGGGGTTGTCCACGCTGTTGTTCCAGATGAGCTCGACCTCGATCTCGGTCCCCTTGGGAAGCTCGATAGGAGTCTGCCACTCGTAGCGGTTCTGCCAATCGAAGTCCCAGGCGTCGATCCAGAAGAGCGACCGCGCGTCCGAGCCCGGCACCGCGGCCGTGACCCGCATCTCCTCGAGGAGCGAATGCGCGTGACCGCCGACGGTGAGCGCCAGAGCGTCCACGGGCAGCGTGAACGAGTCCCGGACCACGAACCTTGCCTCCCCCGCTGGAATCTCGATGCCCGCGGCCGTGCCGAACATCGGCGGCATCTGCAGGCCCATGAGCTCCTTCGCTGGCGGCGTGTCGCTGAAGTGCAGCCCGAGGGTCGTCAGCTCGGACTCCCTCTTGCCGCTCGGGTGAAAGTGCGAGCGAAGAATCAGGTGCGCGCCTGCGGGCAGCCGCCTCGCGAGCCCCATCGGCAGCTTGCGCGGCTGCGAACCCACGGCCCAACCGCCCAGCGATGTATTGAGCAGCGGCCCGCCGTCATTCCACCCTGCGGCACCGCCGCCCGCGCCCGTCATCGCGTCCCAACCCGGGCGGCCATCCCGGCCGCTGAGCTTGACGCCGCGCCCACGTGTGTCGATGTCAAAGACCACGTGGTGAAGGACCCGCGGCGCGCCAGCGCGCACCTCGATCGCGGTGAGCCAGCGGTCCTTGTCTCCCGGGATCTCGACTGCGAAGTTTCGATAGATGTCCGCGCCAGACGCGGGCACCTCGAAGGCCTGGTCCATGGCCACAACGAGGTCGGGCGTGCCAAGCTGCCAACCGTCCGTGAAGGCCGGTGGCTCGGGCACCGCCCCAGGGTCTCCCGCGGGCATGGCGCCGGCGAGCCAGGCCAACAGGGTGGCGCGCTCTCCGGCTTGGAGTGCCAGCGAGCCCTTGAACTCCCCGTGCCCCTCGACCGGATGCCACGGGGGCATGAGCTCATCTTCGATCGCCCATGAAATCATCGCTCCCCGCTTCGACACGTCGCGGTACGTGATCAAGGGAAACGGCCCCGCCGCGCCCGGTCGATGGCAGGGCGTGCAGCGGCGATAAATGATGGGCGCGACCTCGATGAAGGTCGGGGCATCCTCAGATGCAACGGGCGGATCCTCGGGAGCCGCGCCGGGCAAGAGCAGGAGAGACAGGGGAGCGAGAATGGGCGCGATCATGGTCGTCTCGGTTCTTGGGCCGGGCGTCTGGTGTCTGCCCTTTGGAGCACCCTGCGCTTCTGCTCTGAGGGCTCTCCAGGAAAATAGGGTTCCAAGCCGCATCTTGGGGTCGGAGCGCCTTGGAACCGACGCCGGGCCCAGGAGTTCCGCTCTGGCCCGCGCTTGGGGGCCGCTTTGGGTTGGCAGTCGGGGGCGTGTTGTCAGTGGTCGGCTCGGGGTGCGATCTGGCGCGAGCGGGGGCGGGGCCCGCCGCGCTCCCACTGGTCATGAGGCGTCCACCTTCTCCGTTTGAGGTCCTCGCGCTGAGCGCACCGCCCGGCGGCCGTCGGCGACACGGGTTGGGCTGATGGGCACCATGATCCCAACCTCGAGGTTCACCCTCCGAGTACCAGACGTCGAGCTGGCCAGGGCGGGGACCGCCGGCCGGCGGACGATCGCGATGTGGTGGACATCTCGGCGGGAAGCCGCGTTCTTCCATGCCCCATCGACGACCACGCCAGTTCGACCCGGAAACTCGTGGCGTGGCCCCAGACGTCATGGTTGGCGCCCTGGACCGGGCGAGTCCCTCCCAAGGCAAGCCTCACCATCTCACCCTCACGGTGAGTGACAAGGCGATCATCGCACTGCTCCTTCAGGACCCGTCGAGTTTAGGGAGAAGCGATCCAGGCTCCGAAGTCGCGGCGCCGTGAGGCATGACTCCGGCGCCCGCCGGCTCGCCCGACTGGCAGCTCGGCGACCAAGCAGCGCTTGGGGAGGTGACGGGAACTACGCTTGTTTCGAGCCCTGCGGGCCTAGACGGCCCCCTAGTTCCAGGCCCGCGGCTGGCGCAGCGCCCCTTCCCAAGGCCGCCCATCGCTCGACCCCAGGGATCCCATCACCCCCAACGGTCCCTTACTCCGCCGAGTCGCACTGTGGATCATTTCTCCCCCCCCCATAAGGGCATTCACGGGTCGGCAGATGCGGCATCCCGTGGGATAACGGGGTCCGAGGCGCGCTATCCAGCGCGGCCAATGACTCCTCTCGCGTCGAATCGGCGCCTGCCCCCATCCTTTCTAAGCAATGAAAGCACTTTGTATCGCGACGCTTCCCCTGCTTGCGGCCCAGGCGTCTGCCCAGGCCTCCTTCAGCGAACTCGTCACCATCAACCTCGACTCGACCTCGAGCCCTTCCAACGCCGAGTACATCGGGTCGAACCCGTACTGCGTCGCCTGGAACGGCGCCGACCTGTACATCGGGGGCTACAACGGCTCCGGCCAGACCATCGACGTGTCGCTCCTCAAGATCGAGGACGCCCTCGGCGCTGCCACGCTCGGCACGCCCTTCGCGCCCCTTCCCGCGCCTAACCTGCGCGGCTACGTCGGGCTCGACATCACCCCCTCGGGAGTCGCCGCGTCCTTCGACGATGGCACCGCTAGCCCCCAAGGGTTCGCGCTCCACGACCTTGGCGGCAACTTCCTCTGGGCCCGGAACGGACGAGGGGGCAGCGGCGTCGCCTTCGACCCGGGCTTCCCCAGCGGTGACCCCGCGCTTGGTTCAGGTGTGGCCTGGACCACGTTCGGCTCCGGTCGGCGCGCCCTCCAGGACACCACCATCGGATCGGACATCTGGACCACCGCCAACGGCATGATCATCCTCACCCCTGAGGGCACGTTCTGGCGCGACATGGACTTCGACGACCAGAGCGGGGACATCTACCTCCGCGAGGGCAACAACGTGATCAAGTGGGACCGCAGCGGCGACAACGGCTGCACGAACTCCTCGATCCTGTTCGACCAGCCCATCGACGCCAACTTCACCTCGGGTCAGAACGTCGCCCACCTCGGCGGCGCGTTCACTGACTATGTGATCTGGAACGACCGGGTGCTCTCGAGCGGCGGGCAAGACTTCTTCACCGTCGTCAACCTCATGACGCCGGACGGGGTGCCCGTCACGGCCGACTGGGGCAGCTTCAGCCCGAACACGAGCGTCGGGCTCTACGACTTCAGCTGGGACGCCGCCTCTCGGACCCTCGCCATCCTCGACTTCGGCAACCGGAACGTGCACATCTTCGCCCTCGACGGGTCGATCGGCACCAACTACTGCGCCGCCAACGTGAACTCGACCGGCTCCATCGGTGCCATGGGCGGCCAGGGCTCGGTCCTTGCGGCCGACCTTAACCTGACCCTCAGCGCGAGCGACCTGCCGGCCAACGCGTTCGGCTTCTTCCTCGCGAGCACGGTCAGCGGCTTCACGGCCAACCCCGGGGGCAGCCAGGGAAACCTCTGCCTCTCCGGTTCTATCGGCCGCTACGTGGGCCCCGGGCAGATCCAAAATACTGGTGCGGCCGGTGAGATCAGCCTGACCCTGGACCTCAACCAGATCCCCCAGCCCAACGGCTTCGCTTCGGTAGCCGCTGGTGATAACTGGAACTTCCAGTGCTGGTACCGGGACGCCGTCGGTGGCGTGGCCACGTCCAACTTCACGGACGGCCTGACGATCGACTTCCAGTGATGGCCCGGGGGGCGCCGGCGCCCGTTCGTTTCCTCATCGCACCCGCTGCGCAGAGCGAGACGCTTCGAGCCCGGCACTCCCATCCGCCTTGCTCCGGATCGGAGCGTCCCCTGCATGCACCGGCTGGCATCGCTCAGCGGTCCACCCGCGAGGACGCCTCGGGCCGGGGCTCGGTCACGGCGAGGTTCCGCCCTTCGTTCGGTGGCCCGTCGTGGTCGTGCGGCTCCCAGCGACCGTCTGCGTAGCGCGTGTAGCGCACCGCTCACATGCTCCGTAAGGTCGGAGCCTGGATCGCTCCCCCGCCTTCCCCTGAAGGCGTCGACGGTGCGCAGGAACGGGGGGAACCTGAAGTGGTGTAGGACGTCGAACCTCCCGGTCGGGACGATGCTCGTCCACCCCGAGGGAGGTCGTCAGGAGCAACGCCGCGAATGGCGCGGGGAGCTCGAGGCGCCTCCGGCCGCCGGGGTGGCTCTGACCGCCCCGGGGGCGGTGTCCTCGACGACGCCTTCGACCACTTCCCCTTGTCCGACTTCCTCGGAACCCGTCCGGTGCCATCCAAGGCGAAGGCTCCCTCAAGAAGCCCGTGCCCACGGTGGCGAAGGGGATCGGATCCGCAGGCCCCACCTCGCAGGATCCACCTCGCAGGGCCCACGTCGCTGGACCCACCTCGCTGGACCCACCTCGCAGGCCTAGGCCTTCACCCTCGACCCTGGCGGCAGTCAGGGTGCGCTCTGCCCGAGCACCTGGATCGGTCGCTGTGTCGGCCGGGATGGATCCGAGACTCCGGGTCGAGCGGCGCCTCCCCCCTCAACCTCGCCCAGCAGCCCCTCTCCCAAACGGGCCCCGTGCAGGTCCAGCTTGATCAACCCTGGGATCCCCGGACCAGCCTCCGCGACGTCGCGGGGGCGGGCAGGCCACGTCGAACTTCATGGGCGTCCTTGTGGTGACGATCCCGTGGGTGGAGTCAGCATCGAAGGCTCCGCCTCAGGCTCAGGCTCAGGCTCACCGCCGAGGCATCCGAGCGACAGGGCATCCGAGCGGCGAGGCATCCGAGCGGCGAGGCGGGTTCCGCGAGCCGCCGGGGCGAAGGAACTCGTGTGGATCCGCGGTGAGATCGGCCCCCTCGCTGACCAGAGTCCCTGGCCGCTCCCCACCCAATCACGCAGGGGCCCTGCGCCCGGATCCAAGCTCGAAACGCAGGCGCCTCCGCTGCCATGGCATCTGCCCATGCGCCTGATCCCGACCGGCTCCGGCTCCCTGCTAGCGTACGGCTCAACCCTGCACGCGCACCATTCGCACGGATCCGACCAACCCCCGCCGCACGGACCACGGCAACGCCCGAGAACGCGGGCTTTGACAAGGCGACGCCCACCCCCTCGGCCCAGCCCGTCCCGCTCGCACCTTTCGCCCTACGCACCGTCGACCCGCAGCCCCTGAGTCGCCCGCCCGAGGACTACACGACCGAGGTGTACGTCTCCGCGCCCGGTCATCGACAGCCGGGGACCCGTCGGGACCCCAGCGCCCCCGCCGCCAGAGACCTGTGGCCCGCCGTCGATCCACGGCCGAAAACAATCACAGTTCCGCCGCAACACATGGACGCGACGTCCGTACGGCAAGCGGACGACAACCAGCCCCTCACCGGATCGAGAGCCAGAGGAGCGGTCTCCTGGCCCACCGCCCCTTCCGCAGCTCTCCCCTCCACCCAACCCTGTCGTCCTTCTCCGTCCCGAACGCTCCCCCGCTGCGCCGAGCCCGAGCCGAGCCCGAGCCGAGCCCAAGCCGTGCCCGAGCCGGGATCGCAGGCGCCACCGACGGCCATCGGCCGTGCATCAGCTCCACCTTCCGAGAACCCAATGAACGTCCTGACCCAACTCACAGCACTCTGGTGCCTCATTTGCACTTCCGTTCCCGTGCAGGGCCAGCACTGCGGCGGCCCTTGCGAAATACCACGCGGCGCGGATCCCATCTCCGCCAATCCGCGCTTCACGTTGGTCCTGGGCGAGGAGACCGGAACTTGGCGCTGGGTATGGACAGAGGACGGCAAGCCCACGCACCGCCTCGAAGACGTCTTGAGCGAGCCACCGTTCGTGGGCTTCGGCTACCGGCGGATGTTCGTCTCCCCAGCCGGCAACGGGTTTCTCGTGACCGGC
>CBFHHK010000215.1:0-7669 GCA_965655435.1 Planctomycetota bacterium
CTCCGTGGAGGCGAGCACTCCTGAGCTGATCTTCAGGTGGAGAGCCGCCTACTCGGCCCTTGGCGCCGCGGTGGTGCTGCTCACCGTGTGGCTCTGGCGACGCATGATCCCCGGCCGCTGAGGCCAGAGTTCACCAGGCGCAGAGTTCACCAGGCGCAGAGACCACCAGGCGCAGAGACCACCAGGCGCAGAGCCCGCCGGTCACCCCTCTGGGTCACGCGGGCCTTACTCGTAGACCTTGACCGCGACGCTCTTGAACTCGATGGGGTGGCTCTCTGCCTGGAGGGAGATGGTCCCCCGCGAGAGCATGGCCGACTGGCCGAGGTTCATGAGCAGGCGGGCCTTGTCGTCACCCGGATCGAGCTGGGGCTTCTGGTAGGCGAGCACCGGCTCGCCGTCGATGAGGTGGGTGATGCTCTCGTTGCCGCGGACCTGGAACTCCACGGTGACCCACTCGTCGTCCATGTAGGTCTTGCTCGTGGAGTTGGTGCAGTGCTGGGTGTGCAGCTTGTCGTCCATGACCACGTGAGTGGCGGGGGTGCACAGGTTGGCGGTGGGCCGGTCGCCGCCGCCGGTGACCTGGCCCAGGAACTGGCCCTCGATGGAGACGGGGAACTCCTGGTCCTTGGGCACGCTCTCCGCGGACTGGCCGTGGAGCATGACGCCGCTGTTGCGGAAGGCCCAGCCGGGTCCGCCGGGGCACTGCTCTCCGACGAAGCGGTAGGTCACGCGCAGGTCGTAGGAGGAGAGGGGCTCCTCGTAGAAGATGTGGCCGAACTTGCCGTCGAAGCTCTCGTACTGGTCGTAGCTGACCTTGAGCAGGCCGTCCTCCACGCGGAACGTGTCCCCGTGGTTGTCGCCCAGCTCGTACCCACGGATCTTCACCTGCCAGCCGGTGAGGTCCTGGCCGTTGAAGAGCTCGGTCCACTGGGGTCCAGAGGCCACCGGGTCGGTGGCCTGGTCCTCTCCAGACGAGGCGCAGGAGGCGGCGAGGGCGGCGACGATCAGGGCGCAGGGCGCGAGCGGGCGGAGGGTCATGGGAGGGGCTAGCTGGGGGAGGGGAGCCGGGGGCGCCCGTGATGGCGGAGGCGATGGTAAGCCACCCCCGGCGATCGGGGTGACCCGCCGGGCGATCACCCCGGCGCTGCCGTCTAAGCTACGTCGCCTGCACACCGCCACGCCGCCCGTGCCTCACCCCCTGCAACCGATGCGACTGACCCCCCTTGTCTCCCTGCTGCTCGCTGCCGCCGCCTGCGCTCCAGCGGCTGATGATCCTCCCGCGCCCCACTCCACCGGAGGCTCGGGGGGGGACCTGGTGGAGGCGCGGGTCGTCTCGCGGGTGGCCTTCGGATCCTGCGCCCGGGAGGATCGGGACCAGGACATCTGGTCCGCTATCGTCGGCGCGGAGCCCGACCTGTTCCTGTTCGCGGGCGACAACGTCTACGTGGACCTGCCCGAGGTGCCCACCGGGCGGGAGGAGTTCACGGCAGCCTACGCGGCGCTCGGCGCGAAGCCGGGCTGGCAGGCGCTCCAGGGGACCTGCCCGGTGCTCGCCACCTGGGACGACCACGACTACGGCAAGGACGACGCCGGGGTGGAGTGGGCGCTCAAGGGGATCGCCCAGGGGGCGTTCCTCGACTTCTTCGGCGTGCCCGAGGCCTCGCCGCGCCGCGCCCGGGAGGGGGTCTATCACTCCTCGCTCCACGGGCCGGAGGGGCGTCGGCTGCAGGTGGTCCTGCTCGACACCCGGACCCACCGCACGGCCTTGACCCGCAACCGCGGCGACCGTGGAGGACGCGGGCCGTACCTCGCCAAGGACCGGCCGGAGCAGACCATGCTCGGGGCGGAGCAGTGGGCCTGGCTCGAGGACCAGCTCCGGGTCCCCGCCGACCTGCGCCTCATCGTGTCGTCCATCCAGGTGGTGGCGGACGAGCACGGGTGGGAGGGCTGGTGCAACATGCCCGCCGAACGCGCGCGGCTCTTCGGGCTCATCGAGGAGACCGGCGCCGCGGGGGTGGTGTTCCTCACCGGGGACCGCCACCTGATCGAGCTCTCGCGACTGGACGGCGGCGCCTATCCGCTGTGGGACTTCACCTCCTCCGGCTTCAACTGGGGCTCGAAGACCATCGAGGAGCCGAACCGCCTCCGGGTGGGCCCGGTGATGCGGGTGCCGAACTTCGGGGTCATCGAGGTGGACTGGGACGGGGAAGATCCCGAGGTGACCCTGACGGGGCGGGGGCTGGACGGGGAGCGGCTCCTTGGCGCGAGCTTCCCCCTGAGCACGCTCCGGCCCGGCGCCTGAAGCCCGGCGCCTGAAGCCCGGCGCTATGCTCGAGAGCCCATGAAGCTCCTCAGCCTGCCCTCGCTCATCCTCGCCCTCTCCGCCTGCGCCGCCCCCCAGCAAGAGACCCGAACCGCCGTGCCCGAAGGAATCAACGACAGCTTCCTGGCCGAGGACGCTGACGTGGACCGCTTCGCGGGCCGCTGGGAGCTGGAGAGCCGCGAGGTGTACGCGAGCCGCGACGAGATCCTCGCAACGCTGCAGATCGAACCTGGCGAGACCGTGGCGGACATCGGTACGGGTACGGGCCTCTACGTGGAGCCCTTCGCGGCGGCGGTCGGATCCGAGGGCCGGGTCCTGGCCGTGGACATCTCCCCGAAGTTCATCTTCCACGTGCGCGAGCGCGCCGAGGCGGCGGGCCTTGATCAGGTGGAGGTGATGCTCTCCACGGAGCGCTCGGCGGAGCTCCCGGAGGGATCGGTGGACGTGGCGTTCCTGTGCGACGTGTACCACCACTTCGAGTACCACGAGGACATGCTGCGCTCGATCCGCCGCGCCCTGAAGCCCGGCGGGCGCTTCGTCGTGGTGGACTTTGACCGGATCCCCGGCGTCACCCGGGAGTGGCTCATGGGCCACATCCGCGCCGGGAAGGACGTCTTTGTGGGCGAGATCGAGGCGGCCGGCTTCCGGGTCGACGAGGAGGTCGAGATCCCGGGCTTCGAGGAGAACTACTGCGTGCGCTTCATCCGGGACTGAGGAGCGGCGCGAGCTGCAGTCGATTCGCGCCGCGATGCGACCTCCTCAGCGGGACTTTGGCCTGCCCGTGCCCTTCTGAGCCGATGATCTGGTGGTCATGAGGAACCTGCGAACACGCCTGCGCGCTGCCATGCGCCCCGTGCTCTCCCGAGCCATCCCTGCCCTGTTGGGCGTCGCCGCCCTCGCTGCCCTCGCCGGCGGCGCCCACGCCGTCGCGGCCGAGTCGGACCGCCCCCTGCCGAACCTGGCGCTGCCAACCCTGGGGGGGAGCCAGCTGTGGGCGGACCTGGCCTTTGACGGCGGGTGGCGCGTCCAGCGTCATGTGTGGACCGGGCACGCTCGCCTCCTGGACGAGGACGACGTGCGCCGGGCATGGGGCTCCAAGGCGGCCTGCCTCGCGGCCCTGCGTGATCACGGCAAGGCGGTGGAGGGTCAGGGCCGCCCGGTGGTGGTGGTGCTCCACGGGCTGTGGCGGACCCGCCGCTCCATGTCGCCCCTCGCGGCCTCCTTCCGGGGCGCGGGTTACGAGGTGATCGACGTCACCTACCCGAGCGCCCGCGCGTCCATCGAGGAGCACGCGGCCCAGGTCGCGGGAATCCTGGACCGACTGAGCGGCTCGGATCGCGAGGTCTCCTTCGTGACCCACAGCCTCGGGGCGCTCGTGACCCGCCAGCTGCTCGCCCGCGAGGGGGACGCCTGGAGGGGCCGCCACCGGGCGTACCGCGCCGTGTTCATCGCGCCCCCCAACCGGGGCGCGCGCCTGGCGGAGATCGGTCGGAAGGTCCCGCTGCTCCCCTGGATCTACGGCGAGCCCATGCGGCAGATCGCGGGCGGCTTCACCCGCGACCTGGCCGGGCCAGGGGTCCCCTTCGCGACCATCGCCGGTGGGTGCGGGGACGACGAGGGCTGGAACCCCCTGATCCCCGGGGACGACGACGGCGTGGTGGCGGTGGCGGAGACCCGCCTCCCGGGCGCCGCGGGTGAGCTGGTCGTGCGCAGGCTCCACACGACGATCATGAAGGACCCCGCGGCCATCGGCGCGGCCGTCACCTTCATCCGGCGGGGGGTGCTCCCCGCCAGCGGGGCCGCCGCAACGGGGGCGGCTCCGGCGCCGCCATCGCGCTGACCCGCCACACTGGGGTCCCCCGTCTCTGGTCCGCAGGGACCCGGCCCCTCTCCGTCCCCTCGGTTCATCCGGATGCAGATGACGAGCAGCAGCAGGCCGCCAACTTCCATCGTCAACTCGCCGAGGGATCGGTCGCTGTGTACCCCTCGACGGACAACAGGCCGGCACCGGCCAGGAAGACCAGTGCGTTCACTTGCTGGTTGTTCAGCGCATCGAGGCCCGGGGCCTTGATGGGAGGGGGGGCCGCGCGGGAGACGCCAGAGTGGGGGCGGCCGCCCGCGTTAGCGGATCCGAGCGCCGTGGGGGCCAGGATCGAAGAGCAACGCCTCCGCTGGTTCGAAGGCCACGCGGGCCGCGGGCCCTGCCATGGTCCAGCGCGAGAGCTCCCTCGCTGGCCGCCGGGCCACGAGCTCGGCGTGGCCCACCTGCAGGCGAACATCGCATCGGTCCCCGAGGTCCTCCACGCCCGCCACCGTCGCATCGAGCGCGCACGGGTCCCCGGGCTCCGCTATCCGGAGCCGGTCGGGTCGGAGCCCCAGGACCAGGGCGCGCGGTACACCGGCCGCCGCGTCCCCCAGGGGGAGCCGGGCCTCTCCGATGGTCATGGTTCCGTCTGCGATCTCGCCCTCGAGGAAGTTCATGCTCGGCGTCCCGACGAAGCCGGCGACGAAACGGTTCGACGGCCGCTCGTAAACCTCCCGCGGCGGGGCGCACTGCTGCACGCGCCCGCAGTCCATGACCACGAGGCGGTCCCCGAGGGTCATGGCCTCCTCCTGGTCGTGGGTCACGTAGAGCATCGTGGCGCCCAGGCGCTCGTGGAGCGCCTTGAGCTCGGCGCGCATCTCGACCCGCAGCTTGGCGTCGAGATTGGAGAGGGGCTCGTCGAAGAGGAACGCCGCGGGCCGGCGGACGAGGGCGCGGCCCACCGCCACCCGCTGCCTCTGGCCGCCGGAGAGGGCGCCGGGCTTGCGGTCCAGGAGGTCGGTGATCCCGAGGACCTCTGCGGCCCGCGCCACCTCCGCCTCGATCGTTCGATCCTCCTCCCGCGCGGCGCGCCGGTAGCCCGGGTCGATGAGGCGCCGCAGGCCACCGCCGTGAGCGCGTCTCCGCTCCAGCGGGAAGGCCATGTTCTGGCGGACGGAGAGGTGGGGGTAGAGGGCGTAGTTCTGGAACACCATGGCGATGTCCCGGTCCTTGCCCGCCACCTCGTTCACGACCCGGTCGCCGATCCGGAGCGTCCCGTCCGTGATCTCCTCGAGCCCCGCGACCATGCGGAGGGTCGTGCTCTTGCCGCAGCCCGAGGGACCCACGAGGACCACGAACTCGCCGTCCTCGACCTCGAGGTCGACGCCCTCCACCGCGCGGACCCCGCCCGGGTAGACCTTGCCGAGCCCTTCGAAGGTGATGTTCGCCATCAGCCTTTGACCGCCCCGGAGCCGAGGCCCTCGATGAACTGACGCTGCGCCACGAGGAACAGGAGGATGCAGGGGATCATGGTGATGAGGCTGAGGGCCATCAGGTACTGGACGTCCTCGAGGCCGCCGTACTGGTTGCGGAAGCTGTTGAGGGCGATGGCCAGGGTCGCCTTCTCCTCGGAGTGCAGGTAGATCAGCGGGCCGAGGAAGTCGTTCCAGACGAAGATGAAGGTGAACACCGCGGTGATCGCGATCACGGGGCGGCACATGGGGAGCATGACCCGCCACCAGACGCCGAGGTGGGCGCAGCCATCCAGGCGCGCCGCCTCCACCAGCGCCTCGGGGACCTGGGCCATGAACTGGCGGAACATGAAGATGAAGAACGCGTTCCCGAAGAACGCGGGGACCACGAGGGGCAGGATCGTGTCCACCCAGCCCAGCTCCCGGAAGACGAGGAACATGGGGATCATCGTGACCTGGGGCGGGAGCATCATCGTGCCCAGCATCACCGCGAACAGCAGCCCCCGGCCGCGGAAGCGCACCCGCGCGAGGGCGTAGCCCACGAGGCTGCAGGAGAAGACCGTCGCGGTCACCGTCAGGAACGTCACCAGGATCGAGTTGGCGAGGGCGTCGAGGAAGCCCTGCCATTCCACCGTACCGACGGCCCGCATCGCCTCGGTCCAGTTGCTCCACTGCGGGTCGGCGGGGAAGGCGCTGATGGCGCCGACCTCGACCGTGGCTGCCCCCGCGTTGCTCGGCGTCTCCAGGGACACCACGAGCATCCACCAGAGGGGGAAGAGCATGAGGGCGGCACCCCCCGCAAGGAGGGCGAGGGTGAGGAGCCTGGTGCCGCGGCGCTTCATCGGCTCATCCCCTCGTAGTGGACGTGCCGCCGGCTCCCCCGTAGGAACAGCCCGGTCAGCACGAGGACGACCACCAGCAGGATCCACGCCATCGCAGAGGCGTAGCCCATCTCGAAGAAGTCGAAGGCCTGGTTGTAGAGGTAGAGCACGTAGAAGCGCGTCAGGTCGCCGGGTTCGCCGCGCGTCATGACGAACGCCTGGGTGAACACCTGGAAGGACCCGATCACCGCCATCACTCCGTTGAACACCAGGACCGGGGACAGCATCGGCAGTGTCACTCTCCGGAAGCGCTGCCACGCCCCCGCGCCGTCGAGCTCGGCAGCCTCGGTGAGCTCCTTCGGGATGCCTTGAAGGCCTGCCAGGTAGATCATCATCGAGCCTCCCACCATCCACAGGTTCATGATCGCGAACGCCGGGACACCGAAGGTCCCCGCGTCGCTCCCGAACCAATCCGGTGAGCTCAGCCCGAGGGGCTCGAGCAGCGGATCGAGCAGGGCCTTCGCGAGGCCGCTGTCTCCGTCGAAGACCCAGCGCCAGAGGACCGCCACGCCCACGCCTGCGAGCACGCTCGGCAGGTACCAGGCGCCCCGCCAGAGCCCGATGAAGGGCGTGCGGGTGTTCATGAGCAGCGCCGCCCCGAGGGCGAAGGCTTGCCCCAGGGGGACCGCGAGCAGGGCGTAGATCGCGGTGACCTTCAGGCTCGTCCAGAACCGCCCGTCCTCGGTGAAGAGCTGGGTGTAGTTCGCGAGGCCCACCCACTCCGCGGTCTCGAGCCCGGCGATCCCCGTCCAGCGCGTGAAGGAGAGCACCAGCGACAGCAGGATCGGGAAGCCCGTGACGAAGAGCAGGCCGAGGATGAGCGGGCTCGCCAGGAGGACACCGGCGCGCTCCTCGCTCCGCCCGAGCGCTCCGGGCCGGCCCCGCCGCCAGAGCCAGCCGAGCAGCAGCGCCATCCCGAGCGCAGCCATCGCCGCGGCCCGAGCGAGCGCGGCCCAGGGCATGCGCGGGAAGTCCCCGGTCATGAGCGGCGAGTCTCCCTCGGCCTTCCAGGCGTCGGCGAAGTTCCGCGTGGCCTCGTCCACGCTGAGGTCTCCGGTGAGCACCGCCTGGTTCAGCCGCGACTCCAGGAGGGCGTCGAACTTGGGGCTGGCGGGGACCGGGAGCAGGCGGGCGACCTCCACCTGATCGAGGTACACCTGATCACGGGACGGCGCCGCGGCGGGGTCCA
>CBFHHK010000216.1:0-7605 GCA_965655435.1 Planctomycetota bacterium
CCCCCTCCTCCATTTCAAAGACCCTCACGGGGCGATGCTCTTTTCCGATGGGGAAGGGCATCGGGTGAGGGGGAGGGGGCTAGACTGCCGCGAGTCCCCCGAGGAGCGCCCTTCGCGCTCTCCAACGCCCATGACCTATCGACGCGTCCTTTTGAAGATGTCCGGAGAGGCGCTCGGCGCCGCGGACACCGGCCACGGGATCTCTGCCCCCGACGTGCAGAAGATCGCCCGGCAAGTCGCGCGGGTCTGCGAGCTGGGGGTCGAGGTCGCCATGGTCGTGGGGGGCGGGAACATCCTCCGGGGCGCTGAGTTCTCCGAGCTCGGGGGCCACAGGGCGAACGCCGACTACATGGGGATGCTCGGGACGGTCATCAACGCCCTCGCCATGTCCGACGCCCTCGAGAGCCAGGGCCTGGAGACCCGGGTCATGACGGCGCTGGAGATCCGTCAGGTGGCCGAGCCCTTCGTGCGGCGCCGCGCGGAGCGCCACCTCCGGCGCGGCCGGGTGGTGATCCTCGGAGCGGGCACCGGGAATCCGTTCTTCACGACCGACAGCGCAGCGGCGCTGCGGGCGAACGAGCTGGGCTGCGACGTCCTCCTCAAGGCGACCAAGGTCGACGGGGTCTACTCCGCCGACCCCAAGCTCGATCCGACCGCCACGCGCTACGAGGACCTCACCTATGACGAGGTGCTGCTCAAGAACCTGAAGGTCATGGACAGCACCGCGATCTCCATGTGCCGGGACCACGGGCTCCCGGTGGTCGTGTTCGACATGTTCAAGGAGGGCAATCTCGAGCGCGTCGTCGCCGGTGAGCCCATCGGAACCCTCGTCCACACCGCGTCCTGACTCCATACGAACTGCGGTGCCCGCCCAGGGCCCGCCCGCCAAGACTTTCCAACGAGGGCCCTGACCAGGGCTGCGAAGAGATATGAGCTACGAGAGCGTTCTGAAAGATGCCGAGGCCCGCATGGAAAAGGCGGTGTCCCACACGAGTGACATGCTCAAGAACATCCGGACGTCACGCGCCTCCTCGGCGCTCGTCGAGCACGTTCGGGTGGACTACTACGGCACGCCGACCCCCCTGAGCCAGCTCGCGCAGATCAGCGTCCCCGAGGCGCGGACGCTGGTGATCAAGCCCTTCGATGCCAGCGTCATCAAGGAGGTCGAGAAGGCCCTGATGAAGTCTGACCTTGGGATCTCTCCGGAGTCGGACGGCAAGGTGATCCGGCTGACGATGCCGCCGCTCTCCGGCGAGCAGCGTAAGAAGTACGCCTCGAAGGCCAAGGACCTGGGCGAGGAGGGGCGCGTGTCGCTCCGGAACGTCCGGCGCGACGCCAACAAGGAGGCCGACGCCCACAAGAAGAGCGGCGAGGTCACCGAGGATGGCCACAAGGACCTCCAGGAGGAGATCCAGAAGATGCTGAAGTCCTTCGAGGCCAAGGTCGGCGCGGCCCAGGACAAGAAGGCCAAGGAGATCCTCGAGGACTGACGGAGCGGCGGCTTGCGGATCTCTCGGGGCGGAATACTTGCACCCCGTTCAAAAAGCCGTATCTTCTCCGCCTCGAACGCACGGTCTTCGATCGTGCGCCGAATCGACACAACGGGTGGGCGCGTAGCTCAGTTGGTAGAGCAACTGGCTTTTAACCAGTAGGTCCCAGGTTCGATCCCTGGCGCGCTCACCACCCTTTCGATTCCCTCGACCCACCGCGCCATGCCCCCTGACCACGGGCTGGCCCGGAACCACGGGACGGGGACCCACGGGATGGGGACCCACGGGATCGGGATCCTCGGGTGCCCCCGTGCTGGGGGATCGGGCCGCTTTCACGCCGTTGGGCCTGGCTGCCGGCGCCCTGCGGGCCAGGAAGCCCGGCGGGTCTACCGAGGTGGCTCCTGGCTGGGCTCAAGCTCCAGAGTGGATTCGGGCTCCTGAGTGGGCTCACGGCCGGACTCGGGATCGAGCTCGAGGCAGGGCTCCCGACGAGACCACCGGGCGGTGCCAGCCGGGCGGTGCCAGCCGGGCGAGGTCAGCCGGGCGAGGTCAGCCTTCTGGCTGCCCCGTGGCGGCGCTCGACAGGGGGATGGTCGCGGACAGTCCACCCAGCTGCGGGTAGGCCGTGGACCAGGCGCGACAGCGGGCAGAGCCCACGAGGCTCGCGAGGACCGCGAGTTGGACGAGGCCCCAGGGCGGCCCGGCCAGGTAGCTCGCAAGACCCGCGGCCGCGAGCACGACGAACCGAAGGGCGAATTCCATGGCAGCGAGTCGCCGGACCTGACCAGGCCTCCCCCGCATCAGGCGCCAGCCGTGGAGGACGGCGGAGCCGACCCCTCGGTCATGGCGGACGAGGCTCGCGAGCGCGAGCTGATGGAGAGCGCCGAGCTCTGCGGCGTAGGCGAGGGTCAGGACGAGCGCCAACCCCGAGAGGATGACCCCGAACGGTCCGAGGGTGTCTTGCCCCACAACGGCTGCGAGGACGACCAGCGGGCCGAGCAGCACGAAGGTGCCGCAGGCCATCATGCCGAAGATCTGGAACCAGACGGCGGCCGCGGAGGCCTGGAGCGTCTTGCCCTCCTTCCAGGACCTGAGCAGGGTCGTCCGCTGCGCCCCGTCCGGCTGGTTGTGGATGGACAGTCGTGCCGCTCCACCGCCCACGCGGGCGCAGATCAAGAGCACGGGGACGGCGACCAGGAAGAGCGCCGCCGCCCCAGCGGGACCAGGGATCGGCAGGCCAGAGCCCACGGCATCGGACACCAGCTCCGCGTCCCCCGCCAGCGCCGCGAGGCATGTCAGGGCGGCGGCGCCGCCGAGAACCCACGCGAGCCCGCTGAGCTCATACGCCACCCCGGCGAGGCTCGGAACCGCGGCGCCGCGGATCGCCTCGGCGAGGCCCACGGACGGGCGGCGGCCGGAGGGTTGCGGCATCCCGCTCATCTCACCCCTGGGCTCCCGAGCCCGTGGCGCACATGGCCTCCACCTCGTCGACGGCCTTCGGAACGTGGCTCGTGAGGATCTCGTGACCCTCGTTGGTGACGAGGACGTCGTCCTCGATGCGGATGCCGATCCCGCGCCACCGGGCCTCGACCTCGGTGTTCTCAGGGTCCACGTAGATCCCCGGCTCGACGGTGAAGACCATCCCGGGCTCGAGGGGCCTCGGGGAGCCGTCCTCGGTCGTGTATCGCCCGCAGTCGTGGACGTCGAGGCCCAGGTAGTGGCCCGTCTTGTGCATGAAGAAGTCGCGGTACGAGCCGGACTCCAGCGCCTCCTCACGGGTCCCCTTGAGCAGCCCGTGCTCCAGGAGACCGTCGACGATCACGCCGAGCGCCACCTCGTGCATCCGATCAAAGGGGACGCCCGGTCCGGAGGCCGCGATGGCGGCCTCCTCGGCGTCGAGCACGACCTGGTAGAGCGCCCGCTGCTCCGCGGTGAACTTGCCGCCGACGGGGAAGGTGCGGGTGATGTCGGCGGCGTAGTAGTGCCACTCGGCGCCGGAGTCGACCAGCAGCAGGTCGCCGTCCTTGAGGGGCTGGTCGTTCTCGATGTAGTGGAGGATGCAGGCGTTGGCTCCGCCGGCGCAGATGTGGCTATACGCGGCGCCGCTGGAGCCGGCGCTCCGGTAGCGGTGGTCAAGGAAGGCCTCGGCCTCGCACTCGTTCATGCCCGGCTGAATGTGACCCATGAGGGCCGCGTGGGTCTCCGCGCTGAGGCTCGCGGCGCGGCGCATGAGGTCGAGCTCCGCGTCACTCTTGATGACCCTGAGCTCGTGCAAGACCGGCCCGGGGTCGAGCAGCTCCTTGGCGGGCTCGAGGGGCCCGCGGGCCTGATCCCGCAGGGAGGTGAAGGTCTCGACCATCCGCCGATCCGCCACGTCGTCATCCCCGAAGCGCCACATGATGCGCTCCCGTCCCTCCAGCAGCTTGGGGAGCTCGGTCCAGAGCTCCTCGATGTCCATGGCGGCGTCCACGCCCAGGGCGTCGGGGGCTCGCTCTAGCCCGAGGCGGCGGCCGTCCCAGATCTCGCGCAGCTTGTCCCGCTCGCGCAGGAACAGCACGGCGCGGTGCTCCTCGCCGTGCTCACCGGGCAGCAGGACCAGGCAGGCGCCGGGCTCGTTCAGGCCCGTGAGGTACCAGAAGTCGCTGGTCGGCCGGAACTTGTAGTCCGCGTCGTCGTTACGGGTCTTCGTGGTCGCCGTTGGGATGACCGCCACCGCGTTGCGCTCGGCGAGCAGGTCGAGGAAGCGGGCGCGGTGCTGGGCGTGGATGGAGTCACTCATGGTAGGCGCGCCACCATAACGCCCCTGGGCGTGGTGGGCGTCCGCGCCCCCTCAGCGTTCCCGCAACCGGACCTCGATCGCGTGGGTCACGTGCCGCCTCAGGACCTCGGGGTCAGCGGCGAGGTCGAAGCGCAGCGCCGTGGGGAGCGGGGCGGCGCCCACGCGGAGCACCTCGGCGGGCACGCCGACACGCACCGGGACGCCGAGGACGTCGGAGAAGGCGCGCGCCATGGCGGCCCAGCGGGAGCCCGGCGCCCCGGCCGGCCCTCGCTCCTCCTCCGGGACCACGAGGAGCAGGCCTCGGCTGGTGACGGGGCCGGGCAGCGGCGCCTCGGCCGAGGGGGGCGTGGGGAGGGCGATATCCCGCCGGTCCAGGCGGGCGAAGAGCGAGATCGGGTCCTCCGAGGGGGCGAGGCGCACGGTCAAAGGGGTCCCCGCCCAGTTGACCTCCTCGGGCTCGACCCCGGCGTCGGGCTCCTGGAGTTCCCAGTCCACGTAGACGCTCTTCAGCCGGTATCCCGCGGGGGCAGGGAGCGCGACCTCGAGCGTGATCGGGTCACCGGCCACGTGGGTCAGCTCGGCGATGACGCCCGACCCGTCGACCTTCAGCATCAGGTCGAAGGTCGTGCCTCCAACGCTCAGGCCGCGCGCGGTGATGCGTCGGTTCTCGATGTTCCCGATGAGCGCCGCTGCGCTGCGGGGCGGGAGCTGGGGGCGGAGGATCGCTCCCTCGTTCATGGGCGCCGGCCGTCCGCCGCCGCTGAGCTGCACCTCGGGAGCCAAGCCCGGGAACAGGTAGGGGATGGACCCGGCGAGCGCCGGCGCATCGTCGGCCCCGAAGGCGGCGATCCAACCGTAGGCATCCTCCGTGCGCCCGTCCTTCGCGGCGAGATCCACGAGGGCTGAGACGGCCTCACGGCGGGTCTCCGGCGCCTGTGTCCTCCGCATGGCGCGGCTCCAGTCCTCCCAGGCGGCCGCGTCGCCCGCGAGGTCGCGGGCGGTCCCGGCCGCCCGCCAGGGGACCGTCTCCGCGCCCACCGAGGCCCACAGGCGCCCCAGGGGGTCCTCGGGCAGGTCCAGCCAGCCCCTCGGCGTGTCCTGGGCGGGGGCGCCTGCCGCGGGCCCGCTGGCCGAGACGGCCAGGACGATGGAGAGTGCGGCGGCGATCGCCCGGGGGGCGCTTCGGAGGACGACGAGCATGGCCCCAACCTCCAGCACGGCTCTCCCACGGTCAAGCCCAGACCATCTCCTGCGAAGCGCCGGCCCGTTCGGGTTGCGTTGTTCGCGCCCATGCATGATTCTCCACGCGGCAGCCCGCGTCCCCTCCCTCTCACCCGGTTCCCGCCACCCCCTCAGCACCGTGATCCACCCCGACCTCCTCGCCATTCTCGCCTGCCCGGACTCCCGTCAGCCCCTCGGCCTCGCGGACGAGGCGACCCTCAGCGCGCTGAACGGGCGCATCGCTGCGGGCGGAGTCCAGAACGTGGGCGGGGGAGAGGTCACCACGGCGCTGGACGCCGGCCTCGTTCGAGAGGACGGCACCATCGTCTATCCGGTCCGGGACGACATCCCCGTCCTGCTGCGCGAGGAAGGGATCGCGGTCGAGCCTGCGGGCTGAGCCCCATGCGGTTCCACCACCCCAGCTCGGACCGCGTCGTCCGGGTCGGGTACTGCCTCAATCTTCACGCCGCCGAGACCCTCGCGGACGTCCGCCGGGCGATCGAGTCCTTCTCCGTCCCCCTGCGGGATCGGCTCGACCCTGGCGGGGCGGGCTTCGGGGTCGGGATGTACCTCGCCGCGGGCGCGGCGCGGGCGCTGCGCGAGGACCCCGGTGCCCTGCGAGGACTGCGGGACTTCCTCCGGGAGCAGCGCATTGACCCCTTCACGTTCAACGCGTTCCCCTTCGGCGGCTTCCAGGAGGACGGGTTGAAGGCGCGCGTCTACCAGCCGAACTGGATGGAGGCGGAGCGCGTGGACTACACCGTGGACGTGGCGTGGGCCGCCGCCGGCCTGGTGGAGGCGTCACGGGACGAGCCACGCATGGTCTCGATCAGCACTCACCCCGGCGCCTACGGCGCCGACATCGAGGATCGCTCGGGGCTCCGGCGCTGCGCGGAGGGCATGGGGCGCGCGCTGGGGGAGTTCGTCCGCATCGAGGAGGAGACCGGCGTTCGCGTCGTGCTCTCCCTGGAGTCCGAGCCCGACGCGAGCGCGAGGAACAGCCGCGCGCTGGCGGAGTACCTGGTCTTCGCACGGTTGATCGCGACCCGCGTCCTGCAGGACGAGTTCGGGGCCGACGTCGAGGGGGCCGCGCGCCTCGCCGCCCGGCACCTGGGGACCTGCCTGGACTGCTGCCACTCCGCCGTCGAGTTCGAGGCGCCGGAGGACACCCTGGCCCTCGCGACCCACGGTGGCCCGCTCGGGAAGGTGCAGGTCAGCAGCGCCCTGCGCCTGCCGGCGCCGGCGCAGCACCCCGGGGCCCGGGAGGAGCTCCTGGCCATGGACGAGCCGCGCTTCCTGCACCAGGTCACCGCGCGGGCGGACGGGAACTTCCTCCATCTTCCCGACCTGCCCGCGCTGTCCGCGGCGCTCGCCGAAGAGGGGAGCCCCTGGGCCAGCGCAGAGGAGTGGCGCTGTCACTTCCACGTGCCCCTGGACCAATCCTCCTTCGGGGCCCTGGGGACGACCCGGGATCACGCCGATCGGATCGTGGACGCCCTCCTCGCCGACCCGTCGGCGTGGAGCACCCCGGAGCTGCACCTGGAGATCGAGACGTACACCTGGTCGATCCTGGGCGACCCTGGCCAGGTGGTCGGGGGCCTGGAGCGGGAGTACCGCCATCTGACCGACCGGCTCGGCGCCGCCGGTTGGGTCGCCCGATGAACGGACAAAATCCGCAGGGGCGAGGGTTTGACAGGACAGGAGTCAGTGCCTATCTTCCCCGCCGTCGAACGTCCCTCGGGGCGCGAGGCACCCGTGGCCCTATCGTCTAGTCAGGCCTAGGACACCAGGTTTTCATCCTGGCGACGGGGGTTCGAATCCCCCTAGGGTCACCACCACTCTCTCCTCCGTCCCGAGGATCCTCGCCGCGGCGAGGTGCACCTCCGGGGGATCGAGCAGCGGCCCACCACGGATCCCTGGCAGTGGCTCCTCCGGCAGTGGCTCCTCCGGCAGTGGCCCTCCTCGCTGTGGCTCGCCTGGCTGAGGGTGAACTCATCCTTGCCGGGGCCTTCGTTTCGCCGGGCTGTGCCGCAATGTCGTCCGGCTGTGTCGTACGGCTGTTTCGCCTCGCTGTGTCGTCCGCCGGTTTCGCCCCGCGGTGTCGTCTGACTGGGC
>CBFHHK010000217.1:0-1514 GCA_965655435.1 Planctomycetota bacterium
CTCGACGGAGCAGGCGGCCAAGTTCGGGGAGCAGTTCCTCGACGCGGACGACGTGTACTACTCGTGGTCCATCTACCGGAACCCCGAGGTCAACTGCGACGAGAAGCGCTTCCAGTTCGAGAAGATCTCGGCCTGTGAGGTCGTGGACGAGCTGACCGTGCGCTTCTTCTACGAGAAGCAGTACGCCTACGCGCTGGAGTCCATCGGCACGTCGCTGACGCTGCTGCCCTCCCACATCTACAACCTGCTGGACGTGCAGTGCCCCGACCACGACGCCGGCGCGTCGCTCAGCAAGCAGGCCGAGCACCTGAACAAGAACCCGCACAACAAGCTGTGGGTGGGCCTCGGGCCGTACCAGGTCACGGAGTGGACCCAGCAGTACGTCGAGGCCAAGCGCTTCGTCGACGCCGACGGCAAGCCCGCGTACTTCGACGCGGCCACGCGCCCGGGCTACTTCGACACCATCCGCTGGCGCTACATCGACAACGACGAGGCGGCCATGAACGCGCTGCTCAACGGCGAGGTCGACTGGTTCGAGCGGGTGAAGTCGGAGGACTACTTCAACGGCCGGGCCACCAGCGAGTCGTTCGAGGAGGACTTCTACAAGGGCTTCTTCTACCTCGGCGCCTACGGCTACACGGGCTGGAACCTCTACCGGCCGCAGGTCAAGGACATCGCCGTGCGCAAGGCCATCGCAATGGCCTTCGACTTCCAGACCTACCTCGCGACCCAGTACAACGGGCTCGCGCGTCAGATCACCGGCCCCGTTCCGTACCAGAGCGAGGGGTACCCCAGGGACATGCCGGCGCTGCCGTACGACCCCGACGGCGCCCTCGACCTGCTCGAGGAGGCCGGCTGGTACGACCGGGACGGCAACGGCATCGCGGACAAGGACGGGGTGGAGCTCGAGATCGAGTTCCTCTACCCCAGCGGTAACGACGCGTCGAAGCTCTTCGGGATCGCCCTGCAGTCGGCGGTGGAGGACCTCGGGATCAAGATCAACCTGGCCTCCCTGGAGTGGGCGACCTTCCTCGAGCGCATCAAGTCGCGCGAGTTCGACGCCTGCAACCTGGCCTGGGTCCCGCCCCTGGAGTCGGACCCCGAGCAGCTGTGGCACTCCAAGTGGGGGGCACGGGACAAGAAGTCCTCCAACAACTCCGGCGTCATGGACCCCAAGGTCGACGCCATGATCGAGGGCATCCAGGCCGAGATCGACCGGGAGACCCGCATGGGGCTGTGGCGTGAGTTCCACCGCTACATCTACCAGGACATCCAGCCGTACATGTTCATGTACAACGTGCCCCGCAAGTTCGGCGCGTCCCTCAAGGTCCGCGGGATCCGGCACTCGGCGATCGATCCGGGCTACGTGATCCGGGACTGGTACTTCGTGGATCCCTCGGTGAAGGGGACACGAAGCGGCCTGGTGAAGTGAATGGCAGGTCCGGCGCCGGGGATTCCCCGGCTGCCAGGGTCCAAAAAGGGGCGGCCCGCTGTCGAGTCGGACTCGACAGCGG
>CBFHHK010000217.1:1524-7533 GCA_965655435.1 Planctomycetota bacterium
CCCCCCCCCCCCCCCCCCCCCCCCCGCCCCTGTTGTCTCATGGCCCGCCCACAAGGCGCCCCGACCCTCACCGAGTCCCTTCCCCGACGTGCTCGCCTACATCCTGCGCAGACTCCTGCTGATGATCCCGACGACGATCGGGGTCACGCTGGTGATCTTCTCGCTCTACCACATCGCACCCGGCGACCCCGCGCTCATCGCGGTGGGCAGCCAGAGCGATGCGGACCTGGGCGCCGCGAGCGACAACGAGTCGCAGATCGACAAGTTCCGGCGAGAGCACGGCCTCGACCGGAACATCGTGATCCAGTTCCTCGACTACGTCGGGCCCATCAACCTGAGCGCGGACGGGCACGCCTGGTTCAGCTCACCCCGGTCGGAGCGAGTCCTCGAGGAGCGCGAGGTTCCGGGGAGCGAGGGCGAGACAATCGCCGAGGGACGTCCGTCGCCCATCGAGCACCTCTACGAGGCGGACGGGGATGAGCGCGCGACGCTCAACGGCCTGGTCAAGACCCTCGTCGATCCCCCCGCGGCGGCCGACGGGGACGAGGCGCAGGCCGCGCTGGTCGCGTTCGCCGGCGAGTCCCCGGGGCAGCGGGACAAGGCCCTGGCGCGCATCTTCCAGGGGCTCTTCGAGCAACGCCTCGGCGGCCCGACCCAGGAGCCCGCCATCCGCCGGGTCTCGGACTGCCTCACGGCCATCGCCGGCTCCAGCCCCGAGCTCTCCCCTGAGCTCATCGAGCGCGACGGCGCGCGGCACGAGGTGCGGCGCTGGTTCGCGTGGTACTACGTCGAGGGGGGCGGCGACCGGACGACCAACTCGGGCGAGAAGCCTTACGGCGGCCTGCTCGCCTTCGACCTCGGCGAGGAGATGCAGTCAGGCCAGTCCGTCCGCGAGGAGATCCTCAAGCGGCTCGAGGTCACGGTCCCCCTGAGCCTCGTCGCGGTCCTCCTCTCGTACATCATCGCGCTGCCCCTGGGTATCGCGAGCGTGCGGCGCCAGGGGACAGCCCTGGACGGTGGACTGACGATCGTCCTCTTCGTCCTGTACTCCATCCCGACCTTCTGGGCGGGCTTGATGCTCGTGCTGGTCTTCGGCAAGACGGGCACGGACCTGCTGCCGATCCTCGGTCTGCACGACAAGGACGCGGACCCCGCGAACACCCTCGCCTACGCGTGGGACACGGTGCTGCACTGCATCCTCCCGGTCGCGACCCTGACCTACGGCAGCCTCGCCTACCTGTCTCGCCAGATGCGGGCGGGGATGCTGGACGTGATCCGACAGGACTACATCCGTACGGCCAAGGCCAAGGGCCTCAGCGATGATCGGGTGGTCTACCGCCACGCCCTGCGGAACTCGATGATCCCGGTGCTGACGCTCCTCGCGTCGATCCTGCCGATCCTGATCGGCGGCTCGGTCATCGTGGAGTTCATCTTCGATATCCCCGGGATGGGCAAGTACGCCTACGAGGGCCTCCTGCGCCGTGACTTCTCCATCGTGATGGCGACCACCATCTTCGTCGGCGTCATGACCCAGCTCGGCATCCTGCTCTCTGACATCGCCTACTCCCTCGTCGATCCCCGGATCCGCCTCCACTGATGGTCGAGCAAGTCAGCAACGACGGCGCCGAGAAGCGCAGGCCCAGCTTCGACGACGTGAAGCTGGACGAGTCCGGCTTCGCGTCGGAGTACTCGAAGGACTACTCGGACCTCGTCTTCGAGCAGCTGGGTAAGCGCACCCTGTTCAAGGTGGGGGTGGCGATCCTCACCCTGCTCTACGGGGTGGCGATCTTCGCACCGGTGATCGCCAACGATCGCCCCTTCAAGGTCGAGTCCGTGGACCTCAAGGGCTACGGCAGCGCGCTGCGTATTCTGCGGCCCATGGCGACGACGGCCAACCGCCTGGCGCAGCAGTCCGACGCAGACTTCGCCGTCGCGCTCGCCAGCGCAGCGCCGGGCGCCCCCGCCACGCGCGCCGCCGCCGCGCGGGTGGAGTTCGACGCCGCCGAGCTCCGGCTCGCGACCATGCGCTCCATGCTCCCCCCGGAAGCGGCCGAGCCGCTGGTGGCGTACGAGGAGCACTTCTCCAAGGGCGTGGACCTGCTCGACAGCGGGGACAGTGAGGGGGCTGCGAAGGAGCTCGGCGAGGCCAAGACCGTGGCGCGCGCGCTGCGCAAGGACCTCAGGGCCCTCGACCCGGCCAAGCCCGACGCGGGCGGTGTGCCGCTGATCAGCCGGACGGAGCGGCCCCTCCTGGAGTCCATCGCAGCCTGGGAGGTGACCTTGATGGTGCTCTGGTTGCTGTGGGCCACCTGGCCGGTCTGGAACCGGCTCTGGAACGGCGTGCTCCTCGGCGGAGACCGCGAGCGGATCCGGCGCGCACGGCGGCTCAAGCTGGTCGGGTGCTTTGGCCTCGCGATCCTCTCCAGTGTCCTGTGGCGCAGCAGCTTCGGCCCCACGGCCGAGTTCGACTTCGCGACCCACAAGCAGGGCATCACCGACGGCAACGTCGTGCTGCTGGCCAAGGGCAAGACCACCGCGGACCTGGTCACCGACCCGGCGGCCGCCGTCGGCGCCCTCGTCTGGCCCATGGTCCCCTTTGGTTACGACGAGCTTCACGCTGACGAGAAGTTCCGCCCGCCCACGTGGACGGGCAAGAGCGAGCGGGACCCCGAGACCGGGCTCCCCGTGGACCTCGTCGGCGCGGAGCTGGCCGGGGGCCTCGCGCCCGCGGAGGTCTCCATCGAGGTTCGAGCTGGTGAGCCGGCCCTCAACGCCGCCGGCCGTCACCCCCTGGGGACGGACGAGAGCGGGCGCGACGTGCTCAGCCGCATGATCTGGGGCGGGCGGGTGAGCCTCTCGGTGGGCATCCTCTCCGCGGCGCTCCTCACCATCATCGGCGTCATCATCGGCTCCATCGCCGGCTACTTCGGCGGCTGGGTCGACATCGGGATCATGCGCGGGATCGAGATCCTGCAGTCCATTCCCGCGTTCTTCCTCATCCTGCTGGCGCTGGCCTTCACCGACCCCGAGACGGTGCCGCCCATGTTCGCCATCGTGCTGGTCATTGCCATCGTCCGCTGGACGGGCGTGGCGCGCCTGGTGCGCGGTGAGTTCCTGCGGCTGCGCGAGCAGGAGTTCGTGGTCGCCTCCCAGGCGCTGGGCTTCAGCTCCCGCCGGACGATCTTCAAGCACGTCCTTCCGAACGCGATGTCGCCGGTCCTCGTGGCCGCTGCGTTCTCGGTGGCGGCGGGCATCCTGACCGAGTCTGCGGTGTCGTTCCTCGGGTTCGGCATCCGCGAGCCCGACGCCTCCTGGGGCGCCATCGTCAATGAATCCAGGAACCCCGAGAACTGGTGGATCCAGATGTTCCCGGGCGTGGCGATCTTCGTCACGGTCACCTGCTACAACCTCGTCGGCGACGCGATCCGCGACGCCATGGACCCCAAGATGAAGGTCTGATGGCGGCTTCGAATCACGACGGCAAGGACCTCCTCCGCATCGAGGGGCTCAAGACCTACTTCCACACGGACGACGGGACCGCCAAGGCGGTGGACGGCGTCAACTACGCGATCAAGCCGGGTGAGACCCTCGGGGTCGTGGGGGAGTCCGGGTCAGGCAAGAGCGTCACCGCGCTCTCCATCCTGCAGCTCCTGCCCATGCCCCCGGGCAAGTTCGAGGGCGGCCGCATCCTCTTCCGTGGAGAGGACCTGCTCTCCGCCGGCGAGGAGCGTCTGCGTGAGATCCGGGGCAACGAGATCGCGATGATCTTCCAGGAGCCGATGACGGCCCTGAACCCGGTCTTCACGGTGGGCAACCAGATCGGCGAGACGGTCCGCCTGCACCAGGGCCTCGACGCTGAGGCGGCGCGAGAGCGCTCGATCGAGATGCTGCGGCGCGTGGGGATTCCCGCGCCCGAGAAGCGCGTGGACGAGTATCCCCACCAGCTCTCGGGCGGGATGCGCCAGCGCGTCATGATCGCGATGGCCATGGCCTGCGACCCGTCGCTGCTGATCGCCGATGAGCCCACGACGGCCCTGGACGTGACGATCCAGGCCCAGATCCTCGACCTGATCAAGGAGCTCCAGGAGGAGGCGGGGATGAGCGTGCTGCTCATCACCCACGACCTCGGCGTCGTCGCGGAGACCGCTCACCATGTGGCGGTCATGTACGCCGGCCGCGTTGTGGAGTACGCCTCGGCCGACGACATCTTTGACCGGCCCCGGCACCCCTACACGATCGGCCTGATGCGGTCACTACCCGACCTCGCGGTGGCTGGGGAGCGGTTGACGACCATCCCCGGCATCGTGCCGAGCGCCACCAACTTCCCGAGCGGGTGCCGCTTCCGGACCCGATGCCCCCTCGCCACCGAGGAGTGCACGCGCGACGTGCCCGCGCTCGCGGCGGTCGAGGAAGGGTCCGCCCACACGGCGGCGTGCCATCACCTCGACCAGGCGCAGGAGCTCTGATGACCATGACCAGCGCAACGAACGAGTCGGGCGGGCCCCAGGTGTCGACCGATCACCTGCTCGAGGTCCGCGGGCTGAAGAAGCACTTCCCCATCCGGCGCGGCGTGCTCCAGCGACACGTGGGAGACGTGAAGGCCGTCGACGGCTTGGACTTCACGGTGGGCCGGGGTGAGACCCTGTCCCTCGTGGGGGAGTCCGGCTGCGGCAAGACCACCGCAGGCCGCTCGACGCTGCGGCTCATCGAGCCCACGGCGGGGGAGGCGATCTATCGCCCCGAGGCGGGGACGGCGGTGGACCTCTTCAAGCTAGGCCGGAGCGAGATGCGCTCCTTCCGCCGTGACCTGCAGATCATCTTCCAGGACCCCTACGCGTCCTTGAACCCGCGCATCACCGTGGGGAACGCCGTGGGGGAGGCGCTCGAGGTGCACGGGCTCGCCTCGGGCTCGGATCTCCAGGACCACGTGGCCGAGCTCCTCAAGAAGGTGGGCCTCCGCCCGGACGTCGCGAACCGCTTCCCGCACGAGTTCTCCGGCGGCCAGCGCCAGCGGGTCGGCATCGCGCGCGCCCTCGCCCTGCGCCCCAAGCTCATCGTGTGTGACGAGGCGGTGAGCGCGCTCGACGTCTCCATCCAGGCGCAGGTGATCAACCTGCTCAAGGACCTGCAGGGCGAGTTCGACCTCTCGTACATCTTCATCGCCCACGACCTCTCGGTCGTCCGCTACATCTCCGACCGGGTGGCGGTCATGTACCTGGGCCGGATCGTGGAGATGGGGACGGTGGACCAGGTCTTTGACAACCCCCAGCACCCCTACACCCGGGCCCTGCTCTCCGCGATCCCGCGCGCGGATCGGTCGGAGCGGCGTGAGCGCATCCCGCTCACGGGGGACGTCCCCTCGCCCATCAACCCGCCCTCGGGGTGCTTCTTCCACACGCGCTGCCCCGTGGCCGAGGCCGGTCGCTGCGATAGCGCTTATCCCGAGACGAAGGTGGTGGGGCCGGACGGCCACGTGGCCGCCTGCCACCTCACCGACGCCCTCGGTCAAGACGGCGCCCTCAGCTAAGGCGGCGCCCAGCGGGCTGGGTCGCTCAGCTGGCAGGATCCCTCAGCGGGCAGGATCCCTCAGCGACCTGGGTCCCTCAGCGACCTGGGTTCCTCAGCGACCTGGGTTCCTCAGCGACCTGGGCCCCTCAGCGATACAAGGGCTTCGCCGGCAGGGTCAATTTGCCGGCGGGGTCAATCCGCCGGCGAGGCCCATGAGTGGACCGGGCCTCCGGGCTGGCAGCGTCTCTGAGCTGGCAGCGTCTCTGGGCTGGCAGGGTCCCGCTGCCGCCCGGTGTGTGCCGACCAGGACGGGTCGACACCCGAGAGGACCTCTCGGCGAGGGGGCGGTCCCGTCGCAAGGCGCCCTTCGGGAGCAGGCCCCTGAGGGCCCCAGGGCCCATGACTCGGGCGGCGGCGCAGCACCCTCGCTCCCGCGGGCTTCCCTGGCGGCCGCGCCCCGCTGGGCCTCGCCGGGGGGGCTGGTCGCGCCCTGGGAGGGGC
>CBFHHK010000218.1:0-5078 GCA_965655435.1 Planctomycetota bacterium
TCTCCTTCGAGCCGGCGGCCCGCCTCGTGGCAGGGGGTGCCCCCATCCAGCTCAACGGCCAGACCACGCCGCGCTTCGTGGACTGGGACGGGGACGGGCGGCGAGACCTGCTCGTCGCCGCGGGCGACGGCCGGATCTGGCTCTGCCGCGGCGACCGGCGGGGTGCGCTCTCCAGGCCCGAGCCCGTGGAGGCCGCGGGCCGCTCCACATGGGGTGAGCGCTCAACGGGCGCCGCCGTCGCGGACATGAACGGTGACGGGCTCGAGGACCTCTTCGTGGGCACCCAGGCCGGGCGGCTGCACGTCTACCTGAACCGCGGCAAGCGCGGCGCCTGGCGGTTCGAGGCCGAGGACTTCCAGTTCGGGCTCCCCCCTGGCTGCGGCGCCCGCTTCGACGTGGGCGACCTGGACAGCGACGGGACCCTCGACGTCGTCACCGGCGAGTTCGAGGGCCCCCTGCGGTGGATGAGGGGGATGCCCCTGGGCGGCGAGGCGGACAAGGGGCCCTACTTCGAGGCCCCCGAGCGCATCGGTCTTCTGGGCGAAGCCTACAACTCGGCCCCCCGGCTCCGCGATCTGGAGGGCGACGGGGATCTCGACCTGCTGATGGGCGTCAACTGGGGCTACGTCGCGCTCTTCGAGCAGCGCGAGCCCGGCTCTCCCCCGAGCTTCGGTCCGAAGACGCTGATGGAGAACGTGGCCACCGGCCAGTCGGTCAACCTCCGCGAGCTCATCAAGGACAACACCACCCCCGAGCTCGCGGACGTGGACGGGGACGGCGTGCTCGACCTGGTCTCGGGTGGGCTGAACGGGACGGTCTGGTGGATGCGCGGCGTGGGACACGCCGACCACATCGGGCGACTGGAGCGGGCGCTCGCCGATCACGGGGATCCGCTCGGTCTCGCCCTCAAGGACGACGAGGCCCTGCGCGGGGAGGTGTTTGGCGCCCTTCGGGCCCTCCAGAACGACCTCGGCCGCGGCTTCCTGACCGACGCCGCGCGCCGGGAGCTCCTGCGCTCGCTCCTGGCCCTCGCCAAGGAACATCCCGGCACCCTGCGCCGGGCGCGGCGCGATCCAGCCGTGGACCCCTTTGGAACCCCGCTCTTCGGGCAGTTCACGGTGGTGCTCAAGAACGCGGCGCCGGACTCGGCGCAAGGTCGCCGGACCGTCGCGCGCGCCCTCGGAGAGGCCGAGGGATACGCACGGCTCCTGGTCGACCTGGGCGTGGTGTTCGTGGACAACGCCCGAGCCAGCGAGGCGCAGCTCGAGGCCATGCACGAGGTCCTCTCCGCCATGCCCGAGGACGTGTGGGACGTGGAGGTCGTCGGCGTCGCGGACTGGGTCGGTCCCGGCGCCAAGAACCCAGGAGTGAAGGGCCGCAGCGGCGTGAACATCTTCGCCATGGACCTCGGCGTCCGGGAGAACAGCTTCGGCCCCGACTCCCCGCGCCGCGGCGTCACCGACGTCTACCTGATCTGTCTCGCCCACGAGGTCGCCCACAACATGCTCGACACCGTCGGCCGGCGGCGACGTCCCGAGCTGTTCCGCCGCAAGTTCCAGGGGCTCCAGCGGGCCGCGGGGGACGCCGTGGTCTTCCACGAGGACCTGATCCGCGGGATGGACCGGGACGCCACCCGCGCCCGGTTCCGCGAACTCGGGCTGTGGGACGGCGAGGACAACACCTGGGACGCGGCGTGGACCCGTTACTTCCACGAGGGGCGCCGCTTCGACCGCTCCCACATCCGCGGCAACGTGGAGTTCTTCCTGAAGGCCCCCCAGGAGGCCTTCGCCACCCTCGCCAACCAGTGGTTCACCGACAGCGAGCTCATGGTCGAGTTCGCCAAGGTCCGCTTCGACGCCGGCCAGCCCGCGTGCGCGGACCAGATGCTCCTCATCGCCGAGTACCTCAGCGACGGCGGCGCCTCTGTCCCCGCGTACCACCTGACCCCGGGAGGGGAGTTCACGGCCGGCACCCTTGGGCTCCGGAGGGACCCCAAGGGCCGCATCAAAGAGCTGCGCGGAGAGACGCTCCGCGCACGCTTCAGCTACACCGAAGACGACCTCGTGGAGAGCTTCGAGCTGGACGCGGACTGACGACCCACCGCCCGACACAGGCGCGAGTGAGAGACCCTGCAAGAGGGAGACCCTGCGAGAGGGAGACCCGCCGGGCGGGCTCCGCCGCGGTCCCGTCTCGCAGGGCAGACCTGGCCAAAGGGGAGACCTGGCCGAAGGGGACGCCCGCCCATCAGACGACGGGGCACCCTCTCCCCCGACGCGGCAGCAGCCAGGCCCGGAGGCCCGCTCGCCGCGTCGGCTCGCGATCAGATCGCCGCGGGCTCGGCCTCGGAGACCTCCTCTTCCGCCAGCTCCTCCACGGAGGGGCAGGTGCAGATGAGGTTCTTGTCGCCGAAGCCGTTGTCGATCCGGCCCACCGAAGGCCAGAACTTGAAGTCCACGACCCAGGACGCGGGGAAGGCCGCCTGCTCGCGGGTGTAGGCCCGCTCCCAGGTCGTCCCGGTCACCGCCGCGGCGGTGTGCGGCGCACCCTTGAGCACGTTGTCCTCGCGGTCCGCCTCGCCGGACTCGATGGCCGCGATCTCGGCGCGGATCGAGATCATGGCGTCGCAGAAGCGGTCCAGCTCGTCCTTGGTCTCGCTCTCGGTGGGCTCGATCATCAGCGTCCCCACCACCGGGAACGACATGGTCGGCGCGTGGAAGCCGTAGTCCATGAGCCGCTTGGCCACGTCCTCGGCCACGACGCCCGAGGTCTTCTCGAAGGGGCGCAGGTCGATGATGAACTCGTGGGCGGAGCGGCCGCTCTCGCCGCGGTAGAGGACGTCGTAGCTGCCCTCCAGGCGCTTCGCCATGTAGTTGGCGTTCAGGATCGCGATCTCCGTCGCGCGGCGCAGGCCCTTGGCCCCCATCATCGCGATGTACATGTAGGAGATCGGCAGGATGCTCGGGCTGCCCCAGGGGGCCGCCGCGACCGTGCCGAAGGCGCGCTCGCCGCCCATCTCCACCAGCGGGTGGCTCGGCAGGAACGGCGCCAGGTCGGCGACGACGCCGATCGGCCCCATGCCGGGTCCGCCTCCCCCGTGGGGGATGCAGAAGGTCTTGTGCAGGTTGAGGTGACACACGTCCGCGCCGAAGTCCGCCGGGCGGCAGAGGCCGACCTGGGCGTTCATGTTGGCGCCGTCCATGTACACGCGGCCGCCGTTGTCGTGGACGATCTGGCAGATCTCCTTGATGGCCGACTCGAAGACCCCGTGGGTCGACGGGTAGGTGACCATGATCGCGGCCAGCTGATCGCTGTGCTTCTCGGCCTTGGCCCGCAGGTCCTCGACGTCGATGTTGCCGTGGTCATCGCAGCGGATGGCGACGACCTTCATGCCCGCCATGACGGCCGACGCGGGGTTCGTGCCGTGGGCGGAGGTCGGGATCAGGCACACCTTCCGTTCCTCGTCCCCGTTGGCGCGGTGGTAGGCGCGGATGGAGAGCATGCCCGCGTACTCGCCCTGGGAGCCCGCGTTCGGCTGCAGGGAGATCGCGTCGAAGCCGGTGATCTCCTCCAGGGCGTGGGAGAGGCGATCGAGCATCTCCGTGTAGCCCTGGGCCTGGTCCACTGGCACGAAGGGGTGGATGTCCCCGAACTCCGACCACGTCACCGGGAGCATCTCGCTCGTGGCGTTGAGCTTCATGGTGCAGGAGCCCAGCGCGATCATGGACGTCGTCAGCGACAGGTCGCGGGCTGACAGCCGGTGGATGTACCGCAGGAGCTCGTGCTCCGCGTGGTACGAGCTGAAGACCTCGTGGGTCATGAACGCGCTGGTCCGACCGTGGGGCGCGGCGATGGCGAGCTCTGCCTGCTCGCTGTGTTCGACCACGGACTGGTCCCCGGCGCCGAAGACAGCCAGCAGCCGCGCCAGCTCCTCGGACGTCGCTCGCTCGTCGAGGGTGATGCCGACGCTCGTGGCGTCGATGGGGCGCAGGTTGAAGCCGTGGCTGCGGGCGGACTCGTGGATCCGCTCCGCGTCGTCGACGTGCACCCGCAGCGTGTCGAAGTAGGGGCCGTCCGCGACCTTGACGCCGGCGGCGCGCAGGCCCGAGGCCAGCGTCTCGGTCATCCCGTGGACCCGGTTCGCGATGTCCCGCAGGCCGTCGGGGCCGTGGTACACCGCGTACATCCCGGCCATGACGGCGAGGAGGACCTGGGCGGTGCAGATGTTGCTGGTGGCCTTGTCGCGACGGATGTGCTGCTCTCGCGTCTGCAGCGCCATGCGCAGCGCGCGGCCGCCAGCGGAGTCACGGCTGACGCCGATCAGGCGCCCGGGGAGGCTGCGCTTGTGCTTCTCAGAGGTGGAGAGGAACGCCGCGTGAGGGCCGCCGTAGCCAAAGGGCACGCCGAAGCGCTGGCTGTTGCCCACCACGATGTCCGCCCCGAATTCGCCCGGCGCGCGGAGCACCGTCAGGGCGAGCAGGTCGGCGGCCACGATCGTGAGCGCGCCGGCCTCGTGCACCCGCTCGAAGAAGGCCGAGTAGTCCTCGATGGTGCCGTAGGTGGTCGGGTACTGGACGACCGCGCCGAACACGTCATCGAGGTCCGCGGAGCGCGCCTCCCCCACCACGACCTCGATCCCGAGGGCCTCGGCGCGCGTGCGGATCACAGCGATGGTCTGCGGGTGGCAGTCCTCGCTGACGAAGAAGCGCTTCTTCTTCTGGCGGCACGCGTTGTACGCCATGCCCATGGCCTCCGCCGCGGCGGTGGCCTCGTCCAGGAGCGAGGCGCCGGCGAGGGGCAGCCCGGTGAGGTCAGCGATCACCGTCTGGAAGTTGAGGAGCGCCTCCAGACGCCCCTGGCTGATCTCCGCCTGGTAGGGCGTGTACTGCGTGTACCAGGAGGGGTTCTCCAGGATGTTGCGCTGGATGATCGGCGGCGTGATCGTGCCCGCGTAGCCGCAGCCGATCAGCGAGCGCATGGCCACGTTCTTCCCGGCGATCTCGAGGAGCTCCTCGAGCGCTTGCTGCTCTCCCTTGCCGTCCTCGAAGCCTGGGCCCAGGTCGAGGTCCCGGCCCAGGCGG
>CBFHHK010000218.1:5178-7502 GCA_965655435.1 Planctomycetota bacterium
GGAGCTCCTCGAGCGCTTGCTGCTCTCCCTTGCCGTCCTCGAAGCCTGGGCCCAGGTCGAGGTCCCGGCCCAGGCGGATCCCCGCGGGGACCGTCTGCGAGACGAGCTCCTCGAGGGAGCCGGCGTCGCATGCAGCGAGCATCTCCTCGACCTGCTGGTCATCGGGGCCAATGTGGCGGCGGACGAAGGTGTCCGTCGGATTCAGGAACGAAGGGCGGGGGTCGGTCAACGAATCGAGCCGGCTGGGGGGTCGGCTGAAGGGCGGCCTTGGGGAGGAGCAGCCGTGGCTGCCGCGGAGAATGGGCCCGCGAGGCGCGGGCTTCGCAGGTCCATAGTCTACCCATCGCCCCGCTCCGACGACTGATCGCTCCGATTCACTGGTGGCGCCCGTCTCAGAGCGCCGCCCCCTCGTCCCGGGCGCTCTCACCGTGGGCGATTGCCGCAGGCCACCCGGCGTGGCTTCGGCCGAGCGGCGTCGGCGGCCGCGCGGCCAACGGCGCGGTCCCCCGGCCACCCCCCGCCTATCCCGGCCGATCACGGCCTATCCTGGCCTCCGCTAGCCTCCCCAAGCCTCCCCGGTCATCGCTTGTTGGAACAGGCCCCTGGCCGGGGGTGGCTGCAAGAGGGTCGCCGGCCCGCCTGCCCGGCGCTGGACCGCCCCTGGATCGCTCGGGAACCATGGGAACGCGGGGTCGAGGTAGGTCGATGCGCCGCGGGCGACTACCTTGGTCACCATGGACAGCAAGGCACTCCTTGGGCTCGAGGTGGTCGACGATCGCACGGCCAACGCGCGCTGCGATGAGGGCTTCCTCACGCTCCGCAGGCTCGTGCTGCGGAACCTCTACGGGGACGGCAGCAGCTCCTCGCCGTACCCCTGCGACGTCCTCGAGCGTCCCGGGAGCGACGCCGTCGTCGCCGTCCTGTACGAGCGCCGCGCCGACGGCGTCCGCGTGCTCCTCCGCGAGTCTCCCCGGGGCCCGGTCTACCTCCGCAAGCACAAGACCTTCGTCCATCCGGATCCCCGCGAGTACGTCTCCATCCTGGAGGTCGTCGCGGGGCTCGTGGAGTCGAGCGACGCCCCCGGGCCCGCGGGGCTACGGGCCCGCGCCGTGATCGAGGCCCGCGAAGAGGCCGGCATTGAGCTCGCCCCCGAGGCCTGCGTCATGCTCGGAGGCGAGACCTTCGCCAGCCCCGGAACCACCGACGAGAAGCTCTACTTCTGCGCGGTGGAGACGCCCCTCGAGGACCGCGTCGAGCCCACCGGCGATGGGACCGTCATGGAGGAGTGGTCACGGGTCCATCTGGTCAGCCTCGGTGAGGCCATCGCCATGTGCCGCGATGGACGGGTCCCCGACATGAAGACCGAGGTGGCGCTCCTCCGCCTGGCCGACCACCTCGGCTACGTCCCGGCGCTCGACGCCTTCATCAAGGACCTCCCGGGGCGATGAGCGAGAGGCGTGCGAGCGCGGCGACCCTGCGCGCCGGGATCGTCGGGGCACGGCGAGTTCGCCAGGGCCTCGGCCCCTTCGTGGCGCGCGACCTCTCCGCCTGTGGTGTGGCGGTCGACCTCGTCCTAGGGACCACAGAGGAGACGGCCCGCGCCGCCGCCGACCAGGTCGCCGAGCAGCTGGCCAGGACCACCGGCGCCCCCCCGCCCCGCTGGACCGCCGACCCCGACGAGTTCGACGCCGCGGACCTGCAGGTCGCCTGCGTCCTGAGCCCCGCCGGGACCCACGAGGTCCACGTGGAGCGGGCCCTCGCCGCCGGCCGTCATGTGCTCTGCGAGAAGCCGTTCCTCTGGGAGCCCGAGGTCCGCTGGAGCGAGGCCGCCGCCGACCTCGAGGCACGCTTTGGAGCTGCGGGGCAGATCCTCGCCGTGAACACCCAGTGGCCCTGGACCCTGGACGCCCATCGCGAGTGCACCGGTCCCCGGGCCGAGACGGTCCAGCGCGTGGAGATGGGCCTCTCCCCTGCTTCCCTCGGGCTCCAGATGATCGGCGACGCCCTCCCCCATCCCCTGAGCCTCGCCCAGGCCCTGCGTCCCGACCTCGAGCGGCTCATCAGCGTGGAGGTCGACGTCGTCGGGCAGGCGCACCTGGAGGTCGCCGCGCTGCTCGAGGGCGGCCGCGGGCCCCTGGAGGTCCGAGCCTCACTGGTGGGCACCGCCGCGCCCGGCCCGAGGGAAGCGTGGGTGGCGGTCGATGGGCGCCGCGCTGAGCGCGTCATCGACCCCGCGGACTACTCGCTCTCGCTCCGCGGCGGCGACGCCCTCGTGCCCATGCCGGACCCGCTCACGGCCCGAATCGCCTCCTTCGTGGACCAGA
>CBFHHK010000219.1:0-7357 GCA_965655435.1 Planctomycetota bacterium
CGCGTCGCGCCCGCCGCCCTCGATCAGGTCCCCGGCGACCTGCTCCAGGACGAAGCGGTCGTAGGGCATGTTCGCGGCGAAGGCGCCCAGGACCCAGTCGCGCCACGGCCACTGGTCCCTTCGGAAGTCGTTCTGGTACCCGTTGGTGTCGGCGTAGCGCGCGAGGTCGAGCCACTCGCGGGTCCGGTGCTCGGCGCGGGCGTCGCTGGCCAGCAGCCCGTCCACCACCTCGGCGTCCGTCACCTCCCCCGAGAGGAACGCGTCCAGCTGCTCGAGGGTCGGCGGCAGGCCCGTGAGGTCGAGGTGCACCCGTCGCAGCCACGTCGCCGGGCCCGCCGGCGGTGACGGCGACATGCCCTGCTCTCCGAGCCGGTGCAGCACCAGCAGGTCCAGGGGGTCCTGGTCCCACCCGGTGAGCTCCCCCGACGGGAGCGACATGGCAGGGATGAGCGGCGCCTCGACGGCCTCGAAGGACCAGTGCCCGGCCCACACCGCGCCCTCCTCGATCCAGCGCCGGAGGACCTCACGCTCGGCCGCCGTCGGCGCCTTCCCCGTGGAGGGGGGCGGCATCAGCCGCTTCGGGCTCTCGTGCACGAGCCTCGCGAGCAGCTCGCTCTCCTCGGGCGCGCCGGGCTCCACCACGAACAGCACGTCGTCGTGCACGTCCAGGCGCAGGTCGCCCTTGCGGGCCGCCGCGTCGGGGCCGTGGCAGTCGAAGCAGTACTCCGACAGGATCGGCAGCACGTCGCGCCCGAAGTCCACAGGCCCGTCCATGCCGAGGGCCATCACTGCGAGGAGCGCGGGGTTCATGGCCCCAGGATAATCCCCTGGCGCGGGATCGGGCGGCTTACCCCGCGGCGATCAGCGCAGCTCGTAGCAGGCCATCTCCACGTCGCTCCGCACGTAGACGCGGCGGTCGCGGAGCACGGGGTGGTTCCAGCACTTGCCCTCGAGGGCCTCGAAGCGCAGGCGCTCGGTGACGCCCTCGCGATCGAAGTCCGCCACGATGACCTCCCCGTACTCCGAGAGGATCAGGAGCCCGTCGTCCGCGAGGAGGATCTGACCGAAGCCGTGGCGGCCCTCCTTCCAGTGGCGCTCCCCCGTCTTCCAATCGATGCAGGCCAGGAGCCCCCCATCGAGGCCGACGAGGAGGTCGCCGCGCTTCACACCCCCGTTGAACTTGAGCTGGAAGCGCCGCTGACGCCAGCGCTCCTCGACCTCCCAGCCGGTCGAGTCGCCATCGTCGCCAGCGCCCGCCGCGCGGCGCGGCGCGACCTTCTTGGCGCCGTTGCTGAAGACGCTCAGGAGGACCTCGCCATCCACCACCAGCGGCATGACGCTGCCGTTCTTGAAGGTGTTCCCCCACGGGGTAAACCACAGCTCCGCGCCGGTGCCCAGGTCGTGGCCCGAGAGGCCCTCGAGCCCGAACACGAGCAGGTGCTCCTCGCCGTCAAAGGTCCCGACCCTGGGGGCGGTGTACCCCGCCGGCCGCGTCCCCCCCTTCCAGCGCACGGTCCCGTCCACCCGGTCGTAGGCGAGGACCCCCGCGGCCGCCGACCCCGCACCGCCGCCAGGGTTCACGCCGGGGACCACGTAGACGGTGTCCTCACGGACCAGGGGCGAGCACGCGATCCCGAAGTCGATCAGGCCGCCACCGCCGTCCTCGAGCATGTCCCGGGTCCAGAGGACCCGCCCCGTGTGGGCCTCGAGGGCGTTCACCCGACCGTTCGAGCCCACCGTGTACAGCACGCCCAGGCTGAAGGTCGGCGTCGCCCGCGGACCGACGCCGCCGAGGTAGGTGTCGTAGCGGTCCTCGTCCGCGTGGACCCAGCGCTCCTCTCCGCTCGCCGCGTCGTAGGCCACAGTGCACTCGTACTCCCCGCGCTGCTCCTGGGTGAAGAGCCAGTCCCCCACGAGCGCGAAGGACGACCACCCTTCGCCCACTGGACGCTTCCAGACGAGCTTCGCCTCAGCGGAGGAGCCAAGGGACTGTCCAAGCGCGACGCTATCTCGCCGGGCGCCGCGGAACCCAGGCCAGTCTCCAGGCGCCTGCTGCAGAGGCGGCGCCTCGGTGGTTTCGCCCTGCAGGTCGGAGAGCGTGACCGGCAGGACGGTCTGGTCATCGAGCCCGAAGCGGAGCGTGGGCATGCTCGACCCCGAGGTCCCATCGGTGTGAACGAACGGGCGCAGCGCCGCCACCAGAACCGTCAGGAGGACGAAGCCACCGAGGCGCAGGGCGGCACGAAAGCCCGAGAGAAACAGCCACCAAAGCACCAAGAGCAGGGCGGCGGCCACGAGCGTCACCAGCTGCTGCAGCGCTCCCTCGGTGAGGTCTTCCCGCGACCTCGCCACGCTGATGGCGAGGCTGACGCCCGCGCTGAGGAAGGTGAGGCCAGGGATCCAGAGGCGGTGCTTTCTCATGGTGTGCGGTCGTCGCTGGCAGCGGGGAGCTCGAGGGCGGCGCGGAGGCCCACGTGGCCCGCCGAGAGGTCTCGCTCGGTGGCGTAGCGCGACGACGCTCGCGCGCGCTTCGCGGGGTCGAACCACGACCCGCCGCGGAGCACCGTGCGGGGCGTCCCCCGGGCGGCCCCTCTGACGTCGAGGAGCGCCTCCGCGGGCAAGCGAGCGTACTCCTCCGCCACGTACCCGCTGCGGGTCCACTCCCACAGGTTTCCGAGCATGTCGTGGAAGCCGAGGGCGTTGGCCGCCCGCGCACCCACCGGGTGAGGGCGCCCGCCGGCATTCCCCCGGGTCCACGCCACGTCATCCAGAGGGCCGTGGCGCGCGTCGGCGATCCCCGCCCGACAGGCGGCCTCCCACTGGGACTCGGTGGGCAGCGTCAGCCCCGCCGCTCGCGTGAAGGCCTGGGCCGCGAAGTAGTTGACGTTCTCGACGGGCTCCCCTGCGCGCGCCGCGGCGCTGAAGAAACCTGGCCGCTCGCCGGTCACCGCGTCCCACTCCATCGCGGTGACTTCGTATCGCCCCAGGTAAAAGGGGGCGATGACGGCCGCGGCGTGGGCGGGCCGCTCGTCCTCCGCCGCCTCGTCGTCGCCGGGCGCCGCGCCGCGCACGAAGGCCATGGGTGGGACCAGGAGCAGCTCCATCCCGGAGCGCCGGTGCAGGACGCGCCAGGGGAGCCCGGTGGCCGCGATCGCCGCCCGGAGCCTGGCGTCCGTGACCACCTCCGGATCGGCGGCGGCCTCGAGCACGTCCACGCCGGCGGGGACCGCGAGGGTCGAACTCGCGGGGCGTGCTCCGGGCCCCGCGCAGGCGGAGAGCGCCGCGAGCGCGATGGCGGCGGCCCGCTTCACTTGCCCTTCCAGACGGGCTTGCGCTTCTCGACGAAGGCCTTCGGCCCCTCGATGAAGTCCTCGCTGTTCACCATGCGCTCCACCGCGGGGTAGCGCATGTTCATGGCGTCCTTCACCGTCCCGTGGCGCATGCCCTCGATGGCCACCTCCTTGGTGGCGAGGATCGCGAGCGGCGCACACCCCGCGATGCGCTCGGCCCAACGACGCGCCGTGGCCATCAGCTCACCCGCCGGCGCGACCTCGTTCACGAAGCCCAGCTGGACCCCCTCCGCCGCCGGGACCGAGCGGCCCGTGAGGAGCATGCCCATGGCGTGCTTGAGGGGGATCTGGCGGGACAGGCGGTGGATGCCACCCGCGAGCGCCGCGAGGCCGATGCGCGCCTCGGGCAGGCTGAAGCGCGCGCTCTCTGCGGCCACCACAAGGTCGCAGGCGAGGGCCAACTCGAAGCCGCCTCCCGCGGCGATCCCGTTCACCGCAGCGATGATCGGCTTGGTGCCGCCGTAGCGCTCGGTGAGCCCGGCGAAGCCAGACATGGGCCACTGGGGCAGGCCGGTGGAGCCTGACTGGGACTTGAGGTCGAGGCCCGCGCAGAAGGCCTTCTCGCCGGCGCCAGTCACGATCGCGACCCGGTGCTGATCGTCCTGCTCGAAGGCGTCAAAGACCTCGCTGAGCTCGATGCTCGACGGGACGTCCAGGGAGTTCAGCACCTCCGGCCGGTTGATGGTGACGATCAGGATGTCGCCGTCGCTCTCGACGGTGCAGTACTTGTAGTTCATCGCGTGAGGGTCTTCGCTGGGGGTTGCGGCTCAGAGGCCGACGGCGGTGAGGTGGCCGCGCGAGCGGAAGTAAATCGTGCCCTCGGAGATAGCAGGCGTGGACATGAACTCCTCGCCGAGGTCGCTGCGGGCGATGACCTCGAGCTTGCGCCCCGCCCGAACGGTGATGACGGAGCCCTCCTCGCTGGTGATGTAGAGCTTGCCGTCGCCGCCCACCGGCGACGCGGTGTAGCCGGAGCGTCCCTCGTCGAGGCGCTCCGCGTAGAGCTGTTCGCCGCCCATGGCGTCGTAGCAGCTCAGCATCCCGTTGTCCCGGCAGAAGAACGCCGCGTCGCCGTAGACGATGGGCGTCTGCATGTAGTTGCCGCGCTTCTTGACTCCCCACAGCATGAACTCGTCCTCGCCCTCCTCGAGGGAGACGTGCCCGGTGGCCTCCAGGTCGATGGCGTAGATCGGCGAGAAGCGTCCGTGGGCGTTGGTGATGAAGGCCACCCCGTTCGAGATCACGGGCGTCGGCACCGGGATGTCCCCGCCCGGCTCGGCGGTCCAGAGGGTCTCGCCTGTCCGCAGGTCATACCCGGCGATGGCCTTCCACCCGTTGCAGATCACCTGGCTCCGCTCGGCGCTCACGTGCACCGTGGGCGTGGACCAGCCGGACTCCTCTTCCCGGTCCACTCGCCAGACGTCTTCACCCGTGGCCGCGTCGAGGAGCGCCAGGAAGCTCTGGTCCTGCACGTCGCACTGGACCACCACCTTGCCCCCGTGGAGCACGGGAGAGCTGCCGAAGCCCCACTGGGCGCCGCGGTCACGGAAGAAGCCCGCGTCGAGGACACCGAAGCTGCGCTCCCAGAGCTTGTTCCCGTCGTGGTCGAAGGCGAAGAGCCCCTCCGAGCCGAAGAAGGCCACCACCCGCTCGCTGTCGCAGGCCGGGGTGGGCTGAGCGTGGCTCCCCTTGAGGTGCCGCTTCACCGCTGGCACGCCCTTCCACGCTTCGCGGCGCCAGAGCAGCTCGCCGGTGGTCTTGTCGTAGCACAGCACCTCGAAGCGGAACTCGCTGGCGTCCTCGACGGGCTGGATGTCGCCGTACAGCCCGACCTTGAGGCCCTGCTCGCCGTCCTCACGGATGGCGGTGGTCACGAAGAGCTTGTCGCCCTGGATCACCGGGGACGAGTGGGCGAGGCCAGGGACCTCCACGCGGAAGCGCACGTTCTCTCCCGTCTCCAGGTCAAAGCGCTCCGGCAGCTCGAACCCCTCCGCGACGCCCCCCGCCTTGGCACCGCGGAACTGCGGCCAGTGGATCGAGGTCGTGGGCTCGTCGACGTCCGCGGCGGGGGCGGGCTCGGCGCGCACCACCTTCCCGAGGATGTGCCCGCCGTACCCGTCACCGCGCCAGACGCCGACGTAGCGGTCCCCGTCGAAGAGCACCCGCGCCGAGTAGGTCCCCATGAACGGGACCGACATGTCCTCGACGTTGATCACCGGGGAGCTCCCCGCCCACTCCACGGGCAGGGACACGGACACCGGGATCGGGCGGCCGCCGTAGTTGATGAGGGCGGTGAACTTCCACTTGCCGTCGTCCTGCTTGGCCACCCGGGTGAGGCTGTAGCTGTCCGCCTCCAGCTCCTCGCTCACGAGGTTGCCCTCGCCGTCGGTCAGGGTGGTGTACCCCTCGAGCCGCGACCCTGTCAGCAGCGCAGCGAAGGCCGCCTCGCGCTCGGCCTGCTTGGCCGTCAAGCCTCGCGGGGCTGCTGGCGTCTGGGGAACCGCCACGCCCTGGGGCGCGGGGGGCGATTGGAGCAGCCCGAGGCTGAGGAGGAGCGCGTGGAGCATGGTCGGCGGGTCCGGAGTCGCGGCGCAGCGCGCCCCGCGGAGAGGAGCGCTTCGCGCGCCGTCGAGTACGGCGCGCGCCGCCGCAGTCTAGCGCCTCAGTCCGCCCGAAGGCCCGCCGCGGGGTCGCGGTCCGCTGCGACGCGGATCGCGAGCACGATCCAGAGGAGTCCGCTGGCGAAGATGACACCCGCCAGGGACAAGAGCCGTACAAGCGGTGCGTCCGCGGTGGGATCCCCGAGCAGCGGGACCACTGCCAGGAGCGAGGCCACCACACCGACCCCCAGGCCCACCGCCAGCAGGCGGCCGTACTCCGCGAGGGCGAGGCGCCGCAGCCGGGCGCGCCGGAAGCCGAGGGCCTGCAGGAGCGCCAGCTCGCCGCGCCGTTCCTGGGTGTTCCGCAGCACCACGAGGCCCAGCCCGACGCTGCCGAGGAGCAGCCCGAGCGCCCCCAGGAGCTGGAAGATGGAGAGGTAGGTGTTCTGCACTGCGTGGAAGGCCTGCAGCCGCTCGCCGGTGGGCTGCAGCTCGAGCCCCACGTCGCCGAGGGCCGCGGTCAGGAGGCCGCGGACCTCGCTGGCCCGACCGGCGGGCACGTCCACGAGGAAGCGGCGGTAGCCCCCCTGACTTGGGTACCGAGCCTCGAAGTTGGCGGTGGAGAGGATCAACTCGCCCTGGAGCACGGAGTCCGCCAGCGCCCCCACGATCCGCACCCGAAAGGGCCGGCCGCGCTCGTCCACGTAGTCCAGGGTGTCCCCCAGCCCGACCTTGAGCTGCCACATCAGGCTCGCCTGGTCGCCGATGGCCGGGATGGCGCCATCCTCGAAGGTCTCCTCCAGGAGGTCCCACGGCGACCCGTCGCCATGCGCCTCCGTCTTCGCGAAGGCGAAGGCGCCGCGGGACGCGAGCGCCTCAGGGTCCACGCCGAGCAGGGGCGGGGCGGCCGGTCGAGAGAGGTTCAGGCAGCTCGCGTCGTCCCCGTCCCGGGCGCGCATGCGCACCAGCTCCACGCCCTCGAGCTCCTCCTCCGTGAGCCCGAAGAAGTCCTGACCCTCGACCGTGGTGAGGTCGTGAAGCAGCGGCAGGCTCGTGCGCCCGTAGAAGGCGAAGCCTCCCGTCCCCGAGTCCCGGCGCCCGGTGTCCGTCGGCGGCCCGAGGCGGTTCACCCCGACGCTGAGCACGAGGAAGACCCCGATGGCCATGAGGGCGACCGTGCCGAGGCTGCGGCCCGCGCGGCGGGTCGCGTTGGTGACGCCCAGGGATCCAACGTCCCGCAGGGGATCTCCCCCGCCGCGGCGCGGCCGGCGGAGTCCCCCTTGAAGGCCCCCTTGAAGCCCCCCTTGAAGCCATAGCCTGGCGAGGAGCAGCCCCGCCGCGAGCAGCGCGCCGCCGGCGCCGAAGAACGCGCCCGAGGCCGCGGGGCCGGCGGAAGGGTCCACCGTG
>CBFHHK010000220.1:0-3204 GCA_965655435.1 Planctomycetota bacterium
CCCGCCCCTGTGCTGGGCGTACTGAAGGACCTGGCCCGCCCCGCCTGCGGGGTCCCGCCGAGGCCGCGCCGTGGCCGGTCCATCGAGCGCAGCAGCCCGCCGGGCGGACCGCTCCTCGGCGGCCCTCACCCGCGCCGCGCGCAGGCGCTCGCTGTCGAGCTCGGAATCAGCCGCTCCCCCCCCGGGCTCGGGCTCGGGCTCGGCGGGTCCCGAAGACGGGGACACTGCCGGGGGATCGGCATCGGCCATCGGGAGCACGATCTCGTCCTCGAACTCGAGCTCCGAGGCAGGGGGCGCGGTCGCGGCCCCCCCCACATCCCCGCTCCCGGGCTCCTCGCTGGCCGCCTGGCCAGGCTCCCCGCGGGGCTCATCACCTGGCTCGTCACGCAGCCGGAGCTCGATATCGCCCAGTAGGAAGGTCTCGCCGCTGCGTAGCCGCGCCTCTCCTACCCGCTTCCCGCCAACGTGAACCCCGTTGCTGGACTTGAGGTCACGGATCTTCCAGACCCCAGCCTCAGCCTCGGGAATGAGCCTGGCGTGACGCCGGCTGACCGAGGCCTCGGGAAGGACGATATCGGCGTCGCCGCCGCGCCCGATCACCGTGGTGCCATCGATGTCGTGGGTTGCGCCAATCGATGCGCCGGAGAGGACGAACAGCCGTGCCATTCGTCGTATCTTAGCGGCTGCCGCCCGGGTCCCGGGCAGGAACCCATGGCCAGCCCCGCTCCCGACGCACATCCGGCGCCCTGCGAACCCGCCGTCCAGGCCGCGGGGCTGGGCCGGATCTTCCGGGGAGGCCTGGGCTGGCGACGCCGGCAGGCGCTCAGCTGCGTCGACCTGAGCGTCAACCGGGGCGAGACCCTGGGGGTCGTCGGGCCGAACGGCTCGGGCAAGTCCACGCTCCTCCGTCTCCTGGCCGGGGTGGATCGACCGAGCACGGGGTGGGTCGAGGTCCTCGGCCACGCCCCCACCTCGCGGGCGGTCCGCCGCCGTCTCGCCTTCCTGCCCGACGGCTCGCCGTTCCCCCCCGAGCTCTCTGCCCGACGCGTCCTGGACCTGATCGCGTCACTGTCCGGCATGGCCCGCACGGATCGGCGCGACCGCATCGACCAGATGCTGGGCCGAGTGGGGCTCCTCGAGGCCGGCGAGGCGCCCATCCGGACCTTCTCCCGGGGCATGCACCGCCGCTTCGGGCTCGCCCAGGCCTTCCTGAAGGACCCGGAGGTCGTCTTCCTCGACGAGCCCACCGCGGGGCTCGATGCCCCGGGGTTCGGTGTCCTCGCCGATCTGCTCCAGGCCGCCCGAGCCCGGGGGGCCACCGTCGTCCTCGCCTCCCACGTGGCCTCGGACCTCATCGAGCACTGCGACCGCCTCGCGCTCCTCGTCGGCGGTGAGGTCCAGCGGGAGGGCCCGCCGGACGACCTCCTGGGCGACCCTGACGTCCTCCAGCTGAGGGTCCGCGGCCTCGCCCAGGAAGACGCTGCCGCCCTCGGGCAGCGCGCCGCGGACCTCGGCGGAGAGCTCCTCGACGCCGGCCCCGCCCACCGGTCCCTGCAGGACCTCTACCGGACGCTGGACACGGACACCGAAGGGGTCGAGGGGCCATGAACCTCCAGCTGATGCGCCTGTCGGCGAGGCGCGCTGCCCCGCTGCCCGCGCTCGCGGCGGTGGTGGCGATCAGCCTCCTCGCGGTCACCGACCAACCCGGGCGCGCGGAGATCGTCGAGGTGTCACCGACCTTCGAGGAGGTGATCCGCGGCGGTCGTGAGCTCGCCACAAGCACCGGCTGGATCGCGGGGATCCTGGTCGCCTCCGCTCTCGTGGCGCTCTTCGCCGCCCGCATCCCGGACCGGTGGTTTCGTGAGGAAGGAGACTGGCTGGGCGTCACCGGCACGTCCCGCTCCTCGATCGTCCGAAGCTCCCTGGCGGGGATCCTCGCGGGGACGGCCGCGTTCCCCGTGCTCATCGGGCTCGTCGCCGTGACCCTCGGCGCAGACCGTGGTGGGCCGACCGAGGAGGCGGCAGCCCCCGGCCCCCTCCTGGAGTTGGTGTCCCTCGCAGGCCCGAGTCGCTCCTTCGTGCTCATGCCCGGTGAACGCTTCGAGCAGGAGTTCCCTGACGGCATGATCGGCCCGGGGACGAGGGTGCGAGTCCGGGTCACCCCCGCCCTCGGCGCCGAGGGGCCCACCACGGTGGCCCGATTCGAGGTCGCTGGACAGGCGTCCGAGCAGCTGGTCGCGCGGCGTGCGTGGCTCGAGCTCAGCCCCACGCGGAGCACAGCGCAGGTGTCCGTGACCAACACCGGCACCGGGGCGCTCGCGGTGATGGGCCCGGACCCGGTGCAGGCGTGGCGCCCTTCGAACGCCTCCGCCGCCGGGCACCCGCGCCTGGCCGCCCACGCGTGCCTGCACCTCGTGTTCCTCGCAGCGCTCGCCTTCGGGCTCGGCGCCTGGATGGGGCCGGGCGTCGCCGCTGCCCTGGCGGTCGCGCTCTGGCTGGCCGCCCGCATGGCCCTCGCCTCCACGGGAATGGAGGGGGTCCTCCCCGGCGGGGCCTCCCTCGCCGCGGCGATCGACGCCATCGGCGAAGGCCGCAGCCCGCAGCCCATCAGCCCGGCCCTCATGATCAGCTCAGCGACGGCGGTGCTGGCGGGATTCTCGCTTGCCCGCGCCTCCCTCGGCACCTGGCGGCGGGAGGCTCGGAGCTCATGAGGATCGCTGGACGCACCCGTCGGGCGCTCCTGGCCGCGGCCGCGGCGACGGCGCTCGCAGCCGCCGCTGTGGGGCCGTTGGGCCGGCCAGACCTCGCGGCGAGGCAGCGGATGGGGCCCACCCAGCGCCTCCTGGGGCCCATCGCCTCAGCCGCGGCGAGCGTGGAGTGGGCCCGTTACATGGGGGCCCTGGACCGAGGAGACGTCACCGAGGCCTACGGGCACGCTGCCCGGGCCCTCTCGCTGGACTCCCGGGCCACGGCGGGCTGGCTGACGCTCGCCGATCACTTCATCTTCATCCGCGCCTCCCCCCTGGAGGAGTCGGACCCGGCGATTCGACGACAGTGGATCCGGGAGGGCTTCTCGGTCCTGCGCTCCGGAGAGGAGCGGGTCGCCACGCCAGGCGAGCTCGCCCGCTATGCCGCCACCATCAGGTCGGCCTTCTTGTCGCACCTCCCCCAGGAGGGGCTCGGCTGGCCGGGTGGCCCGCGGGC
>CBFHHK010000220.1:3304-7329 GCA_965655435.1 Planctomycetota bacterium
GAGGCGCGCTCCGACCTCGAACGAGCAGCGTCCTTGGGCGCCAGGGACATCGAGGTCTCCCTCGCCTACATCGAGGCGCGCGAGGGAGAGCTCGCGGCCGCGGGGCGCTGACCCAGGGTCTGGCGGCCGAGCTGGTGGCCGAGCTGGCTCAGCAAGGAACGGAGGGGGCTGACTCGGGCGCTCACTCGGCGACCGGCCCGGCTCCCCTCGCGAGGGAGCCGCTTCCGCCGAGTCTTCCGCCGCCCCACCACCGCAGCGCCGATCGCTGCTACCCTCCCTCCCGTGGCGTGGATCCTCGAAAATCAGCCGTTGCTCGGCGGCCTCCTCTCGGACCCAGGGTATCTGGCACCGTTCCTCGTGCTGGTGCTGTGCGGCTTCGGGCTGCCAGTCCCCGAGGAGATCACCATGCTCGGCGCCGGCTTCCTCCTCTACCAGGGCGAGGTGGACATGGCGCCGATCATCGCGGTGTGCCTCGCGGGCACGCTGCTCGGCGACTCGGTGCCCTTCTTCATCGGGCGCCGCTTCGGCCGACGCGCCCTCGAGCTCAAGGCGATCCGCCGCGTCGTTCACCCCGAGCGCCTACGGGCGATCGAGCGTCGCTTCGAGCAGCGCGGTGCCCTGGCAGTCTTCATCTGCCGGTTCATCCCTGGCCTCCGCCTGCCGACGTGGTTCACGGCCGGGACACTGGGCATGCCATATGCGAAGTTCATCGCCTATGACGGGCTCGGGGCCATCATCCTCACGCCGACGTTGATCCTCCTGGGCCGCAAGTCCGGTGAGCAGTTCTCCCTGCTCGAGTCCAAGATCGAGGATCTCCACCAGATCCTGGGCTTCGTCGTGCTGGCCCTGGGCGCCATGCTCCTCAGCCATCTGTGGATCTCTCGGCGCTGGCAGGGCCAAGGAAGGCGTACGCCGGACAGCGCCCGCTCGAGGGGCCCTGAGCCCCCCCCTGACGGCGACCGCCCCTGAGGCGCGCTCGATAAGGCACTCCCGGCCATGGAGCGGGCACTTCCGATTGACCCGGAAGCGCCCGCCACTATCGTATTAGCGCCGGAAACCTGGGTGAAGGGCCCTCCGCTCCGGCTCCCCGCCCCACCCCCTTTCCACCACCCCCACTGTGCGCCCCACGCGCGCACCAAGAGCACATGGACTTCATCTACATCGCTGGCGCCGCATCCATCGCGGCGCTCGTGTTCGCCATCGCGAAGTACGGCGCGATCATGAAAGCCGACGCTGGTGACTCCAAGATGCAGGAGATCTCCAAGCAGGTTCAGGACGGCGCCGCTGCCTTCCTGAAGGCTGAGTACAAGTGGCTGACCGTGTTCGTCGCGGTCGTCGCTGTCGCGATCTTCTTCTCGGACGCCGACCAGGGCCTCGGCCAGAAGACGGCCATCGCGTTCGTCGCTGGCGCCGCGGCCTCGGCCATCGCCGGCTACTTCGGGATGCACACCGCGACCCGCTCGGCGGTGCGCACCACCCAGGCCGCGCGGACGGGCCTCGCCGAGGCGCTCGACGTCTCCTTCGGCTCCGGCGTGGTCATGGGCATGAGCGTGGTGGGCCTCGCGCTCCTGGGCCTCGTGATCTTCATCACCCTCTACGCGCCCGAGTTCGACGCCAAGGGGCTCGAGTACGTCCTCGGCTTCAGCTTCGGCGCCTCGTCGATCGCGCTCTTCGCGCGCGTGGGCGGCGGCATCTTCACCAAGGCCGCCGACGTCGGCGCCGACCTCGTCGGCAAGGTCGAGGCGGGCATCCCCGAGGACGACCCCCGGAACCCCGGCACCATCGCGGACAACGTCGGTGACAACGTCGGCGACGTGGCTGGCATGGGCGCCGACCTGTTCGAGTCCTACGTCGGCTCGATCATCGCGGCCATGACCCTCGCGGCCATCACCTTCACCGGTGACCCCAACATGGCGAGCCTCGCGCTGCTGCCCCTGGCGGTCGCCGCGATCGGCATCTTCGCCTCCATCGCCGGCACCTTCTTCGTCAAGGCCAAGGACGAGCACGCCATCCACAGCGCGCTGTTCCGCGGCCTGATCGTCGCCTCGCTCGTCACCATCGGCGGCACCGCGGCGCTCATCTACGGCTACTTCGAGTTCCCCGAGGGCGTCGAGGGCTACAAGCTCCTCGTCGCGGTCGTGGCCGGTGTCGGCGTCGGCGTCCTGATCGGCAAGGTCACCGAGTACTACACCTCGACCGACACCAGCCCCGTCCAGACCATCGCCAGCAAGTCCGAGACGGGCGCGGCGACCAACATCATCCAGGGCCTCGCGATCGGCATGCGCTCGGTCACGCTCTCGGTGCTGCTGATCTGCCTCGCCATCTTCGTGGCCGACTGGGCTGGCAACAGCGGTGAGGGCGTCGGCTACGGCGTCTACTGCGTCGCGCTGGCCGCCGTCGGCATGCTCTCGACCCTGGGCATCTCCCTGGGCGTCGACGCCTACGGCCCGGTGGCGGACAACGCCGGCGGCCTGGCCGAGATGGCCGAGCTGCCCCCGGAGGTGCGCGAGCGCACCGACGCCCTGGACGCGGTCGGCAACACCACCGCGGCCATCGGCAAGGGCTTCGCGATCGGCTCGGCGGCCCTCACGGCGCTGGCGCTCTTCAGCGCGTTCCAGCTCCGCGCGGACCTGCTCCTCAAGGGGGCCGGCCAGGAGGCCCTCGACTTCTCTCTCACGAACACCGAGGTCCTCATCGGCCTGCTGCTCGGCGGGATCCTCCCGTTCCTCTTCTCCGCCCTCACCATGGAGGCCGTCGGTAACGCGGCCCAGGCGATGGTCGAAGAGGTCCGGCGTCAGTTCCGCGAGATCCCCGGCATCATGGAGGGCACCGGCAAGCCGGACGCCGCCCGCTGCGTCGAGATCTCCACGGAGGGCTCGCTCAAGCAGATGGTCATCCCCGGTCTCATCGCCGTGGCCGCTCCCATCCTCTGCGGGCTCTGGAGCATCGCGGCCCTCGGCGGGCTGCTCGCCGGCGCGCTCGTCGCGGGCATCATGATGGCGATCTTCATGGCCAACGCAGGCGGTGCCTGGGACAACGCCAAGAAGTACATCGAGGGCGGCGCCCACGGCGGCAAGGGCTCGGAGCCCCACAAGGCCGCGGTCGTCGGTGACACCGTTGGTGACCCCTTCAAGGACACCTCCGGCCCGTCGCTGAACATCCTCGTGAAGCTGATGACCGTCGTCGGACTCGTCTTCCTCCCCTGGTTCATCTGATCCAGCGAAGAGGCCCCGCGCTTCGGCGCGGGGCCCCGGAGAACTGCTATCGATACCAAGACACTCGCAGCCACGGTCGCTCGTATCGTGGAAGAAAAGAAGGGCGTAGACCTCGTGGTCTATGACGTGAGCGACGCCATCAAGGTCGCCGACTACTTCGTGGTCGTGACCGGCACCAGTCGCCCCCATGTCCGGGCCATGTACGAGGACGTCCACCACAGGCTCAAGCGCCTGGGCGAGATCCACTCCAGGGCCGAGGGCGCTGACCTCGGCTGGTGGGTCCTCGTGGACTACTCGGACGTGGTCGTCCACATCCAGCAGGATGAGGCTCGTGAGTACTACGGGCTGGATGATCTGTACGGGGATTGCCCCAAGCTCGACTGGGAGAGCGTCGCGGTCACCGAGACCGGCGCCCTCGCAGACTCGGAGAGCTGACGGCCAAGGGCCGCCCCCTCTCGAGACCAGAAGAGGCCGATTCGCCCAGGCGAGTCGGCCTCTTCTGGTCTGTAGGGGCGCCGATATGGTTCCCTAGTGGAGCCTCAGGCCTGGACCCCCGTCGGACAGACACCCGTGGGACAGACACCCGTGACCGGCACCGGGCCCTCGAAAGACCACCCCCACCACACGGACCACGAGGCGCTGCTCGCCCAGCTGACATTCAACAGTCCGCAGGCGAGGGCCCAACGTCAGCTCCGGAAGTCGCGCCTCCAGAAGGTGACCGTGCCGCTCATGCGGAGCGCCATGCTCGCCGCGGGGGTCCTGTTTGCGAGCGCCCACAACGGGATCGTGTGGGGCTCGGCATGGGGCGAA
>CBFHHK010000221.1:0-7312 GCA_965655435.1 Planctomycetota bacterium
GCTCGCGAAGGGCATCGGCTCGACGTTCGAGACCCTCGGCTGGGGCTGCATGACGAACCAGATCAAGGACGAGCTCCTGGATCCCGAGGTCTTCCTGGAGGACGTCGAGTTCACCATGACCTTCCGCCGCAAGCTCATGCAGCGGATGCTCGAGGACGAGGACTGGCGCGTGCTCTACTCGGTCTTCAGTACGACCGACCGGGTGCAGCACATGATGTACCGCTTCTACGATCCCGAGCACCCCATGTACGACGCGGAGGAGGCGGCGCGCAAGGTCACCTTCTTCGGTGAGGAGATCGAGCTGAGGGACGCGATCCCCGCCATCTATCGGCAGATGGACAGCATCGTGGGGGAGGCCATGGAGGCGCTCCGTGACGACGACACCCTGATGCTCTGCGCCGACCACGGCTTCACGAGCTATCGCCGCGGGATGCACGTGAACAACTGGCTGGCCAGTGAGGGCTTCCTGACGCTGAAGGAGGGGCTGGACAGCACGGCGGGCGGCTTCGCCGCGATCGACTGGTCCAAGACCCAGGCCTACAGCCTCGGCCTGGGGATGGTCTTCCTCAACCTCGAGGGCCGGGAGCCAGCGGGCATCGTCAAGCTCGAAGACGCCCGCGGAGTGCTGGAGCGGATCCAGACACGCTTCCTCGCCGCAGAGGACGAGGGCCGCAAGGTCGGGTCCAGCGCGACCATCATCCAGGACGTCTATGAGGGGCCGATCGCGTGGGGATCCAAGGACTACCCGTGCTCGGACCTGATGCTCGGCTTCGCGGAGTTCTACCGCGTGTCGTGGTCCACGGTCGGCGGCGGCCTGCCGGTCACGCGAGATGACGCGGATGTGGTGGTGCCCAAGCCGACTTACAGCGACAACTCCAACCTGTGGTCCGGCGACCACGCGTCCAACGACCCGAACGTCGTGACGGGGATCTTCTTCTGTAGCCGCAAGGTGACGAGCGAGGACGGGACCTTCTCCGTCATGGACATCGCGCCGACCGTGCTCTCCCGGCTCGGCGCACCGATTCCCGCGGCCCTCGACCGTCCCGCCCTCGCCTTCGACTGAAGACCCCCGCTGAAGACCCCCGCTGAAGACTCCTGCTGAGACCCCTGCCGCGGCTCCAACCGAGCCGCTGAGACCATGGACGGTTCAATCACTCCCATCTCCGCGGTGGACCTGAAGGCTCGGCTGGACGCCGGCGAGGACCTCGTCCTCCTCGACGTTCGCGAGTTGGGCGAGCTCGCGGTCTGTGCCATTCCCGGCGCGACCCACATTCCCCTCGGCGAGCTCAGCGTCCGGCACCACGAGCTCGACCCGGAGGCGGAGACCGTCTGCATCTGCCACCACGGGGTCCGGAGCGCGAACGCCGCGGCTGGACTCTCCGGGCTTGGCTTCGAGCGCCTGCTCAACCTCACCGGCGGCGTGGAGCGCTGGGCCCGGGACGTGGACCCCACCATGGCGCGCTACTGAGGGCGGGGAGGACGGGTCCTGAAGGACGGGGGCCCGAACGGCCGAGTCCCAGGAGACAGAGTCCCATGAGGCCGAGTCCCATCAGGCAGGGGCTCGAAAGACCGGGGCGTGAAAGACGCGGCGCTCGTTTCCCACCAAGGAGGCGGACCCCGATCCCGTTCACTCCCCATGCCAAACGCCCACGCAGCTCGCTCCCTCACGCCCGCCCCGTCCCTTCAGCGAGGCGTCAGGTCTCGCCCGCCCGTCGAGTGGCCTCACCGGCCCGGTGGCCCGTCGGCGGGGTCGGGGGGGGCTGGCCTCAAGGAGCCTGGCCCTGCTGAATGCCCTGCTGAATGCCCGGCTGAATGCCCGGCGGTAGGCCCGGCGGGAGGCTCGGCGGAAGACCCGAAGGGAAGCCCTGCGGGGCGCGCGGCCGAGAAGGCTCCCGAGGGCCGCTCCAGGGCCTCGCAGGACCTCGAATGGCAGGACCCAGTGACCGGTGAGCGCCTCTCGATCCGGCTCCAGGCCGGTGACGGGTTGCTCGGACGGCTCCTCAGGGCGGACTTCGAGGCCAGCGACTCGACCCCAGAGGCGCCCACGGAGGCCGGCCCGGGCGCCGCGGCCTGACGCGGGGGGACGCAGGAGGACAAGGGAGCTCCGGGTCGTTATTCTGTCCCGCTTCCTGGCGCGGCCCGACCGTCCCTCCGAGGTTCCCTCGATGTCCGAAGATCAGCCCCCGACCCTCAGCCAACAGCTCCCCGAGGACCTGACCGCCGCCCCCTCCGGCGCGGCAAAGGTCAGCGTCGTCTTCGGGAGCGCCTCCGACTGGCCCACCATGCGCGCCACCGTTGAAGCGCTGGACGCCTTCGGCGTAGCGTGCGAGTACGGGGTCGTCTCCGCCCACCGGACGCCGGACCGGCTCCGCGAGTTCGCCGAGGGCGCCCGCGGGCGCGGGGTCGAGGTGATCATCGCAGCGGCCGGAGGCGCCGCCCACCTTCCGGGGATGATCGCGGCCTGGACGACGCTCCCGGTGCTCGGCGTTCCGATCCGCAGCCGCGCCTTGAGCGGTGTGGACTCCCTGCTGTCCATCGTGCAGATGCCCCGGGGAGTCCCCGTCGGGACCCTCGCGATCGGCGACGCCGGCGCGAGCAACGCGGCGCTGCTGGCCCTCAGGATCCTCTCGACCCACGACCACCAGGTCGCGCAGCGGTTGGAGGCCTACGGCGAGGACGCCGCGGCCTCGGCGCTCGCGGCTCCCCTGGACTGAGCGATGACCCACGGAGACGCTCGAGTTGAGCCGGGGGGCACCCTCGGCGTCCTTGGTGGCGGCCAGTTGGGGCGCATGTTCGGCATCGCCGCACGTGAGATGGGGTACCGCTTCGCCGTCTATTCCGACGACGAAGGTGGCCCCGCGTCGCAGATCGCAGACGTCGCGGTCCATGGGGCGTATGACGATGAGGACGCGGTCGCCGCGTTCGCCCGAGGGGTCGACGCGGTCACCTTTGAGTTCGAGAACGTGCCGGCCATCGCGGGTGAGGCGGCTGCGAGGCACACCCTCGTCCGTCCTGACGGCTCGTTGCTTCACACCGTCCAGGACCGAACCCGCGAGAAGCACGGGCTGGTGTCCATCGGCCTGCCGGTGGCCCCGTTCCACCCGATCGCGGGCGCGGCGGACCTCGACGCCGCGCGAGCGCGGATCCCTGGCGCCGGGGTCCTGAAGACCTCCAGCTTCGGGTACGACGGGAAGGGCCAGGCTCGGATCGAGGACGGCTCCGAGCTCGCCGCCGCATGGGGTCGACTGGGGGAAGTCCCCTGCGTGCTCGAGGGGCTGGTGCCCTTCGAGGAGGAGATCTCGGTCATCGTGGCACGCGGTGTGGGGGGGGACGTCGCGATCTATGAGCCCTTCGCCAACGAGCACACGGATCACATCCTCGACGTCACGGTCTGCCCTGCAGCCCTCGAGCCGTCGGTGGCCCACGAGGTCGAGCGCATCGCGCGCGCCGTCGTGGAGGGCTTCGATGTGGTGGGCGTGGTGTGCGTGGAGCTCTTCCGGCTCGGAGACGGGACGATCCTCGTGAACGAGATCGCACCGCGACCGCATAACTCGGGTCACCTGACCATCGACGCCCACAGCTGCTCGCAGTTCGAGCAGCAGGTCCGGGCGGTCGCGGGCTTGCCCCTCGGTTCGGGGGAGCGCGTCGGGCCGCCGGCTGCGATGTCCAACCTCCTGGGGGACCTGTGGTCGAACGGGGCGCCGGACTTCGCGGCGGCGCTGGCCGTCCCCGAGGTCTCGCTCCACCTCTATGGCAAGGCCGAGCCGCGGCCTGGCCGGAAGATGGGCCACCTCACGGCCACCGCACCCACGGCGGAGCAGGCCGCGGCCCGGGTCAGGGCCGCGCGCGCCGCCCTGACTGGCCAGTGAGCCAGCGAGGGAGTCCGCGTGGGAGCCAGCGAGGGAGCCGGCCAGTCAGCCGAGCACCGGGCCGGGTCGCCGGCCGGAGAGCCAGTGGGGGACCGTGCGGAATCGAGGTCGCGTCCCCTTCCGCGCAGGCGTCGGCACCGGGTATTGGCTAGGCTGCTCCCATGAGTTTCCACTGGAAGGTCCTCCTCTGGATGGCGGCCGGCGCTCTCGTCGGTCTCCTGATGCAGACGTTTCTCGCCGCCCCGGCGTACTCCGGCCTGAGCGTCAAGGGGTCGGACGGCGGCGTGGCCATCACCGGGGTCGCCAGCGGCAGCCCTGGCGCCAAGGCTGGCCTTGCGCCTGGGGGGGAGTTCGAGGCGGCCGTGGTCGCGAGGGGCTCCGAGGACGAACGCCGGATCGCGCTCGGGAGTGCGGCTGATCTGGCCGAGGGCGTCGTCCAGGACCTCTCGAACGGTGAGGTCCTTTGGCTGGTGCCTTCGGGGAACGCAGAGGCCGCGGCGGCGGGCGGCGTGGACCCCATGGGAGGCGCCGTGGCGGTGACCGTCACCTTCGCGCCGGACAGCCCCCGGGCCCGGGCGGTGGCCCCATTCTCCTTCGCGGCGGACATCTTCCTCGCGCTGCTGAAGATGCTGATCGTGCCGCTCGTGCTGACCTCGATCGTCACCGGTGTGGCAAGCGTGGGCTCCATGGGGGACCTCAAGCGGCTCGGGGGGAAGACCTTCGCTTACTACGTCGCCACGAGCGTGCTGGCGATCATCGTGGGGCAGCTGCTGGTGAACATCATCCGGCCAGGAGACGGCGCGACGCTCGGGCTGTCCCCGCTGACGGCCGCGGGGGCGAGCCCGGACGCCAGCTTCATCGAGGTCATCAAGCGGATGATCCCGAGCAACATCGCCGCGTCGCTCACCGACAACGGCGCGATGCTGTCGATCATCTTCTTCGCGCTGATCTTCGGGTTCTTCATCACCCGGACCGCAGAGCCGCACCAGACGCGAGTCAAGGAGCTCTTCGAGAGCCTCTTCGAGGTGGTGATGACCATGGCCGAGGGCATCCTCAAGCTCTTGCCCTATGGCGTCTTCGCGCTGCTGGTGAAGGTGGTGGCGAGCACCGGCTTCGCGCCCTTCAAGGCGCTGCTGCTCTACATGTTCACCGTCGCCCTCGCGCTGGTGATCCACGCCACGGTGACCCTGCCAATCCTCCTGCGGTCCATCGGCAAGATCCGCCCGATGGACTGGTTCCGTGCCATGTCGCCCGCGCTGATGACCGCCTTCAGCACCTCGTCGTCCTCCATGACCCTGCCTGTGACGCTGAAGACCGTCGAGGAGCGGGGCCGGGTCAGCAACCGCGTGACCTCCTTCACGCTGCCGCTGGGCGCCACGATCAACATGGATGGCACGGCCCTCTATGAGTGCATCGGGGTCATCTTCCTGGCCCAGTACTACGCGGCCGTCGGAGACTTCGAGCTCACCCTGGGCGCCCAGGCGCTCGTGGTGGTGCTCGCGCTGCTGGCCAGCGTCGGCGCAGCGGGGATCCCCTCAGCGGGGCTGGTGATGATGCTCACCATCCTCTCCGCCCTGGAGCTGCCGCTCGAGGGGGCGGCGCTGCTCCTGGCGGTGGACCGGCCCCTGGACATGATGCGGACGGTCGTCAACGTGTGGTCGGACTCCTGCGCTGCCGCGGTGGTCGCGCGTACCGAGGGAGAGGAGGGGCCGCTGGCTCCCGCCACGGCCTGACCTGGTTAGACTGTCCGCCCGACCCTGTCGATCTCAGCTATGAACACCGGCTCACTCAACGAACGAATCACGCGCGCTCTCGCCTTCATGCTCCGCCACCAACCGGAGGAGTTCGACCTCGAGCTCGACCGCTTTGGCTGGGGGGACCTCGAGGACGTGGTCTACGCCCTCCAGGAGCGGACGGGCTCCACGGTCGAGGAGGAGGACGTGGCTGAGGCCATCGAGTCCAGCGATCGGCCCCGCTACGAGATCAAGGACGGCAAGATCCGCGCCCTCTACGGACACTCGATCCAGATCGACCCCGGTGAGGCCACCGAGCCGCCGGACGAGCTGTTCATCGGCGTCGGTAGCCGCGACGCCTCGCGGGCCGAAGATAGCGGCCTCCGGAGCGGTCGCCGCGCGTTCCTGCACCTCGCTCGTACCGAGGAGGAGGCGAGGGAGTCGGGGCGCCGGATCGCTCGCGACTACGCGGTGGTGACGGTCTTCGCCGGAGAGGCCTTCGACGAAGGCACCGAGTTCTACGACCGCGGCGCGCTCTTCCTCGCGGATGAGATCCCCGGTGAGTTCCTCGAGGTCGGCGACATCCAGCACGACGGCATCGAGCGCGATGAGAACCGGCGTTCACGCGGACGGCGCAACGCGGACGGGCCCCGCGGCTCTCGCCGCGGCCGAGGTCGTGGGCGTGGGGGGCGTGACGACGGGCGTTCGTCGCACTCGGACCGCGAGCAGGAGCGGGGCGAGCCCCGCCGCGACCGAGAAGAGTCCCGCGCTGAGGAACCCCGCGCTGAGGAACCCCGCCGCGAGGAACCCCGCCGCGAGGAACCCCGCCGCGAGCCCCGCGTGGACGCGCCCCGAGAGACGGACGCGGCCCCCGCAGAGTCCTCCTCGTTCGGGGTGGGCCTCGCCGGCGCTGCAGCGAAGCGCGCAGCCGAGGAAGAGCGGTCCAAGTCCGAGCCGAGGAAGGCCGAGCCGAAGCCGAAGTCTGAGCCGAAGTCTGAGCCGAAGTCTGAGCCGAAGCCCGAGCGCAAGCCCGAGGCCCGCAAGTCTGAACGTGAAGAGGAGTCGGGTTCCGCCCCCTCTGGATTCGGCGCGGGGCTGTAGTCCCCCGCACCATGGGGCTCGTTCAGCGCCTACCCGCGCTCCCCGACGGCTTCCGGGTCGTCGAGGGAGAGCGCGGGGTGATGGCCTGTCGCGAGGCTCATCTGGAGGCGCTGCTCGCCTCAGGGTTCTCGCCTGACGGCCGGCATCGCGCTGGAGGGACCTCCGAGCTGGAGGACGCGGCAGAGTCGGGCCGGGAGCCCCTCGGGCGGCTCGACCTCGACGGGGTCGCGTGCCTCGCACGCCGCTTCAGCCACGGCGGCCTCGCGCGGGTCGTCACGGGCCGCAGGTTCAAGGACCCTGCCCGCCCGTTCGACGAGCTGAACCTGTCCGAGGCGCTCCGTGATGCGGGTGTGCCCACTCCACGGGTGCTCGCGGCGCGCGCGGTCCGGGCGTTTCCCCGGGGGTTTGAGCTGACCCTCGTCACGGAACGGGTCAGTGGCACCCTCGATCTCGGGCACCTCCTCGGAGCGGTGCGTCGCGGCGAGCTGGCGGCGGGGGACCTCCGGCGCGCGCTCGACTCGGCGGGCGCCCTGGTCAAGCTCATTCACGACGCGGGGTGCCTGCACGCTGACCTGCAGCCGGCGAACATCCTCCTCCATGAAGGGTGCT
>CBFHHK010000222.1:0-7276 GCA_965655435.1 Planctomycetota bacterium
GTTGGTTGGCGACGCGAGGCGAAGCGAGAGCCCCTGCGGACCCCCAGCCGGTTCCTGGAGTTCTCGGTCGGGGGAGCGGCGGGGCCGCTTCCGAGCGGGAAGGCCGCCGGTGAGGACACCGCCGGGAAGGGCGCGGCGAGAACGAAGCCAATGGAAACCGCCGGTGCCGCAGGGCCGCGCCTCGCGCCTCCCGGCGGCATGCACGAGGCCGAAGGCGGGAAGCGCCCGGGAGCGCAGAGGCCCGCGTCCGACCGGTCTGGTCAGGGAGGGCGGGTGGCACAGCCGCATGACACGGCCCGGCTGGTGGAGGATGCCCGCCCGTTGCGATCCTCACCGAAGGACCTCTTCCCCCCCGACCCTTCAGGGGGAGGCGCGGGGCCGGCGAGGTCTGCGCTGGGCGCTGCCGAGGCCAAGCTGGACCTACAGGAGTCTCAGCTGCGTGAGGCGCGGTCTCGCTTTGCTCACTGGTCCGCTGCGGCGAGCGATGCGCTGCTTGAGTCGCTGAACGAGCACAACGTTGACTCGGAGGAAGACCTCCCTCCGGAGGCCGGGGAGCGGCTCGGGCGACAGCAGAGCGCCCTCGATCGGCTGGCGGAAGAGCTTCATCAGATGGAGCGATCCGTGAAGAGGAAGACCGCCGCGCTGGAGGAGCTGCGCCAGGTCATGCAGCGCTCCACCGAGAGCGGGTGGGGTCGCAAGCTGGAGGCGTGACAGCGACCCCACGTGAGGGGAGTGGTCCGGTGTGGCCGCACTCCTCCTTGTTGCCCGGGAGGGGTGCGGGAATGCGGGGGAGCATGCGTGCGGTCGAAGTCGTCCATGATCGAGCTGGAGCGGCACGTCGCCGGCCCGTATTGGCCTCAGGGCTCGGCCTCAGGGCTCGGCCTCAGGGCTCGGCCTGAGGGCTTGGCCCCGCGGCGGGGCCTGGGGGACCTCAGGGTGGGTGGCGACGCTGGGGCTGCAGGCGTGGCTCGCGCGTAGAGCTGGGGGGGGATGCTGGCCCAGATGGATCGTTGAGGCGTGAGCGCTGGGCGCGGGGGGGCGAGGTAGACTTCCCGTATGCGGCGGAGCCTTCTTCTGGGTGTTGTCCTCCTGACGGCGGGGGCCGTGCACGCGGCGGTGGTGTCCGCGTGCCTGTGGGATCGGGACACACGATTGATGGAGCGACAGCGCTTCCCGAGCGTTCTCGAGGTGGTCTCTGGCAAGTTCCTGCGGCACAGCGACGCCTACTACCGCTGGCGAGTGGCGGACCGCACGGCTCGGTTGGAGCGCGGTGAGGCGGAGGCCGAGCTGATCGATGATCTGGCGGTCGCTCACTCGAAGCTGGGCGAGGACGAGCGAGCGATCGCGTTGATGGAGTCGTTGCTGGAGGAGGACCCCGGTCGATATGAGACCCTGGCTAACCTCGGGACGTTCCACGTGCACGCGGGCAACCTCGAGGCCGGGGCAGGCTTCATTCAGCAGGCGCTGAACATCAACCCCGAGGCTCACTTCGGGCGGGAAGTCTTCCAGCTCCTGCTCGTTCAGTACGTATTGATCAAGCGCGCCGGCGCGGCCGAGGTGAGGCTCCCCCTGTGCGCGGCGTCGGCGAGCCAGGTCGGGGCAACGCTGCCGCCCAACTTCTGGGCCTTCCTCGCCGCACGGCTGGAGGTCGACCCTAACGCGCCGGAGGAGCAGACGGCGGCGATCGGGGAAGCCGTGACCGGGCTCGCCGGGATGATCCGCTTCGGGAACCACGCCTCTCCGATCCTTCACGAGGCGCTCAGCGACCTGCTGCTCGCGGACTTCCAAGAGGACGCCAAGGGGCTCGCCGCGCGCGCCCTCCTGCGAGCGGCGGAGTCCTGCGGTGACGCAGAGGCTGCGGCTGCCTATCGAGAGAAGGCCCGCTTGGCGCTCTCCATGCAGACCCCCGAGTCGGGAGAATCCAGGAGCCTCACGGTGGAGGAGTTGGAGGCTCAGTTCGTCACCGAGCTCGCCGAGGCAGAGGCATGGTGGGAAGAGCTGAGGCTCAACGAGGCCCAGTGGATCGCCTCCGGTGTGGACGTGGACGCGCGCTTTGCAGAGGTCTACTACGCCGAACCAACCATCGGGTCGGGGCCGCGGCCCTGGAGTCCAGCGCCCATCCTCTACGGGCTGGGGGCGGCGCTCATCGCGGCGGGGCTCCTGGCTCGGCGCCGGCAAGCCGCCGCATCCGCTGCGGCTGTATCCCCCGAAGGGGCTGCCTGACCTCCGGGGCCGGCGCGACTGGCTCAGGGGTGCCGGGCGCCGTTTGGACGAGAGAGCCGGCCCTTCGGGTTCCGGCCACCCGGGCCGCTGGCTGGCTGGAGCGGGCCCGCGCGTCTCAGGGACGACGGAAGCTGAACCACGCCATGCCGTGCGCGGGGACCTGGACCTCGAGCGTCGCCCGACCTCTGGCGTCCACGGTGACCTCGCCGAGGGGGCGTGCCCCGGGGAGCTCGTCGCCGCTGCCGCCCTCGAGTAGCGCAGCGCCCTCCAGGGCGGAGAAGTACAGGTCGGCGACGAAGGATCGCTGGATGGGCCGGTCGGTCGGGTTGTGGAGCACGAGCAGCGCGGCCTCGGCGAGGTCCGGGTTGGCGTGCAGGACCCAGTCGAGATCTCGACCGTCCGCCCTGCGGGAGGCGGAGTGGACGATGGGGCTCTCCAGGATGTCCCGGTGGGCCTTGAACCATGCCACGTGGGCCTTGACGGCGTCCCTGACCCGGGGCGTGTCGTAGAGGCGCGGTCCTCGGTAGCAGGCCTGGACGCCGGCGCCGAGGTTGCCGGCGAGCATGGCGCGGTAATGGTCGAGGTGCTCGTCCAGCGGCTCGACGGTCGCCGCGGCGCCGCCCCCGTGGTACTGGGTGAGCGGGACGAACATCCAGCCCATGCTCGGGAGCTTGTACTTGGTCCCGTCGAAGATGTTCTGGCGCGTGTGGATGACCTGCTGGGCGCGGGGCAAGGACCAGTTCACCTCGCGGTAGCCCATGCCGCACTTGTTGGTGCCTGCGAGGAAGTACCAGTCCGGTGCGTTGATGTAGACGCCCCTGGACCGGAGGTCGGCGTAGAGGTCCCGCGACAGCATCCAGTTGACGTATCGAGAGTCTTCGACGCCCTGCTGCAGGGGGGGGCGCGCCGCGGCGTCGAGGTTCCCGGGGTAGGGGCCGTCGTGCTCGAGGAGCATCGCGCCGGTCTGCGCGAAGAAGGTCCGCAGCGTCTGGAGGTAGCGCTGGCCCCAGCCGGAGGCGAGCGAGGGGGTGCCGCCGTGGATCATGCCCTCGCCCCCGGGCGCTCCGGTCAGCGGGTTGATGCAGTTGTCCTCCGCGGGGTTCACGCGCCGGGAGGAGAGCAGCGAGTAGGTCCCGACCTCCACGCCCTTCGCGTCGCCGTAGGCGACGTACTCGCGCATGCGGGCGAGGTTCGCGTCGGAGGTGTCCTCCACGTTGAACCCGCTGCCGAAGGTGAGGATCACCATCTCGAAGCCCACCTCCGCGCACTGGTCGATGGCGAGCCGAACCGACTCCGGGTCGGCGTGCCGCACGTGCATCATGAGCGGGTTCTCGGTCACCCAAGGGGCGATGGTGCGGTAGATGCGCCCGTCCGTCAGGGCGCGTCGCGTGACGTCCTCGGAGTCATAGACGCCGATGAAGGCGCGGAAGGACTCGAAGGTCTCTCCCTGCGGCACCTCACGCAGGACCTGGTTCTCCGGTCCGACGTCGAGGAGGCAGGGCGTCCCCTTGAGGTAGTTGACCTGGCTCGTGTAGTCGGGGTCCTTGAGCCAGCGGTACCCGTGCCGGCGGCTGTTCTTGTAGGAGAGCCCCCCCATGGAGTACTCGGTCTCAACCCGCAGGTCCGGCGGGTCCATGGGCTCACCCTCGCGCGACTCGACGATGGAATCTCGCTCCACCACGGCCAGGCGTTCGATGGTGAAGTCGTCCACGCGAACCCGCTGGTCGCCGGCGTTGGAGACGGTCAGCCACTTGGCGAGGACGGGGACGCCATCGTAGAGCTCGTAGTGGACGGACACGGTCACGCCTCGCGGCGCGCTGTTGTCCCCAGGCGCCTGCTTGAAGTCGAGGCGCAGGGAGACCCCAGGGGGAGGCCATGCGGCGCCCGGCGCGTGGTGGCGGACCCTCGCCCAGGCGAGCCGCTCCTTCGGCGCTCCGACCTCGAAGGCCGTGACACGCCACGCTCCGGGGGCGGCCTCCATGGTCGCGAGCCACTCAGGGTCCAGGTAGGCGAGGTTGGGCTGCCCCGTCAATCCACCGATGACATGGGGGACTCCGTTGAGGGTGACCATGGCCTCCGGCTGAACCGCCCTGAGGAGAGACCTCCCGGTCATCAGATCGTCCAGCCCGACGGTCGCCGCGTTGGGCGCCATGCGAATGGACCGGCGGAGCAGCCCGTTGTCGAGCACGATGGTCTGGCCTTGCGCGTCGCGGTAGACCTCGGCCTCGCGCGCGGCGCTGTCGACGAGCCAGTCCGCCGCAAGAGGGGCGAGGGGGTCGAGACCTCGGGCGGGAAGGGATGAGAGGTCGACGCTGCCCTGGGCCTGGGCCAGAGGTACGGCCAGCGGCAGCGGCAGAGAGAGCCCGAGGATCGCAAGGAGCATGCCCGCATCCTAGCCGTTGTCCTCTGTCGATCTTCGCGGCGCTCTTGGGCGATGACGGTTCGCCGTTCGCTCGGGCGGTGTCGAGCCGCGTGGGCGCTTCAAGGCTCAGGCCACGGCGGCTCGGAGACCCCCACAGGGGGTGGCCTGTGGCTGGTCAGCCGAGGGCCTGTGGTCGGTCAGCAGGAAGCCTGTGGTCGGTCAGCAGGAAGCCTGTGGTCGGTCAGCAGGGAGCCTGTGCTCGGCCCGCTTGGTGTCCGGCGCGGAGGGCCCGCCGCGCGTGGGCAGCGGACAATCGGGGTGCCGAGAGCTGGGCGCGGGGCTCCATTCGACCTCGGGGCGGGCGGCGACGGACACGGCCCTGGCAGAGGCACGTGTCCGGGGCAGTGATGGTGGGGAGAGAACCTGCCTGCGCGGGTACCCTAGGGGTATACCATCGGTCTCCGGGACATTCAAAGGACATATGGGTCTCTTTCGACTCTTGGCTCGTAAGTACTTTGCCTGTGAACCGATTGGCCCTCGCGCGGCTGGTCAGGGGGCTCGCGGTCGCCCGGCGGTGTCGAACGTATTTCCAGTCGCTCGGGTTGGGGGTGCTCCGCCCTCAGGGGGCGGAGCCGCGCTCTGGAGCTCGCCGAGAAGGCGCTCTACCCGCGCTGCATCGGGCCAGCTTGGGGAGGCCGGCGCACGGGTCCGGGGGCAGCCGGCCTGGAACCAAGACCACTGCAGTCGGAAGCCCGGCAGCGGATACCCCGGGGGGGCGCATGGTCCTGGCTCGGGAGCTCGTGAACCCGAGGCTCTGGGGTTGTGGTCGCAGGCCGAGCCTTGAGGCCTCAGTCTGCAGCCCCGAGTCCTCACTTCTCCGTCAGCAGGCCCCGAGTCCTCACTTCTCAGTCAGCAGGCCCCGAGTCCTCACTTCTCAGTCAGCAGGCCTCCGTCAGCAGGCCGTCTCAGCCAGCAGGCCGTCTCAGTCCCCCGCGCGATCCCCGTGCAGGGTCACCAGCAGCGCTCCCGTAGCCTCGTACACCTTGCTGGATGCCTTGGCCACGAGCGCCTCTCCGAAGCGTGGTGCCCACGGGGCGAGCGCCTCCTCGCGAACGTGTCGGGCCAGCTCCTGCTGGTCCGCGTCGCCTGCGAGGCCCCTCGCGACCAGCGCGCACAGCAGCCCCGCGTGATCCAGGGACAGGCGGCCGGCCGCGCCGCTCTGCTCCACGGAGAGGACCTCCATGGCCTTGTGGACGAAGGTGGCGATGCGCTCCGGGAGCTCCTCCGGTGATCCCTCGGGAGCCCAGGCGCTGGCGAAGGGCGGGGCCCCACCAGGGATCAGGAAGAGGGCAGCGAACTCCCCAGCGAGGTCGTCGAGATCCGGCTCCTCGGCGAGGAACCCGGGGGCCAGGCGCTCGAACAGCGCGCTGGCCTCCGGAGCCTTCAGGGAGGAGAGGAGCGCCGCGTCCACCTCGGCGGTGAGCAGCCGAGCCAGGAGCTCGTACAGCGGCGCGAGCTCTCTCATGCCTTCTCGATGGCGACGACGTTGTCGAACCAGCTCTGGCCGCCGACCAGGGGCGTCGGGTTGATGGGCAGCGCGTCGTTGAGGTGGCGACCGCCACCGGATCCGCCGCGCTTCTTGGACCACCACACGCGGTCCGTGACGTCGGCGTCGCATTCGGCGCCAAAGCCGGCCTCGCCCTTCGAGGGCGTCTCCATGTCCGCGCGCGCCACGTTGCCCTGCTCCCAGTGCCCCATGTGGTGCGAGACCGCGACGACCTTGGGGTGGACGCGCTCCAGCAGGCGCACCTTCTGGGTGAAGGTGCCCACGGGCTCGTCCTCGCCGGCGCGGTAGGTGTGCTGTGCCGGCCGGAACACGGTGAGGGTGACCTCGTCGCCTTCCTCCAGTCCCAGCATCGCCGCCGTCTTCGGGTTCATGAACACCGGGTTGGTGTGCACGATCTCCGAGCTGTACTTCCACCCGGCGCTGCGCCCCTGGGTGTGCACGTTCCACTTGAACGTCGTCAGCACGAAGCGGTCCTCGGCGAGGTCCACGTGCTCGGGGACGGGCCCCCAGGTGGGGAGCTCCAGGGCGTTGATGTCATCCAGCGGGAGGCCCACGTGAGCTGCGGCCAGCGGGTAGAGGGGCTCCTGGACCGTGATCCGCCGCGTCGGGGTCTCGAAGCCGCGCACGATCTTGCCGTCGATCTCGATGCCCACGGCCACGCGCTTCGCGCCCTTGTCCGCGGTGACGATCTTGGTCTCCGGGTCGACGCTGTGGTTCACCAGCTCATCTGCGGGGACCTCCCGCAGATAGAGCTCGTGGTCCAGCGGCCGCTCGGGGTCGGTCCAGATGCCCTCACGCTTCAGGGTCTCCCAGTCGCCGGGCACCTCGGCGTACCACTCGCGGTAGTAGTCCTCGAGGTCCTCGAAGTCGAAGTGGGCCTCCATGCCGCCGCCGATCGTCCGCGCGAGGTCGCGCAGGATGATCTGAACGGGGCGCGCCTCGCCCAGCGGCTCCACCAGCGGCTGGCGGATCCCCGTATAGGGGCGCAGGCCGTAGTTGTTGGTGGAGTGCGCGTCCCAGCGCTCCAGCGCCGTGGCGTCGGGCAGGATCCAGTCCGCCAGGGCGGCCTGCTCGCTGTAGCTGATGTCGATGGCCACGTGCAGGGGCACGAGCTCCTCGTCCAT
>CBFHHK010000223.1:0-7085 GCA_965655435.1 Planctomycetota bacterium
TTCCTCAAGCCTCCGGGGCGCGCCTGTTGACCCGGCCCTCTCGGCGCTAGAGCGGGCGCCACAGAGGGAGCGGTTGCCCCCACAGCTTGAGGTCGAGCAAGGCGGACCAGCGACCCTCGGGGCTTTCCTCCGGCCTCTGCACCGCTCACCTATCGCCCAGCACCGTGGCGCGTCGGAGGCAGCCTCGCTGCGGAGGTGACGCGAGGGGCCCACACCGATCCCTCACGTGGGGCCCGCTGGCCCCCTGACCGCTGATCTCCGCGACCGGGGGGCCCAGCGACCGAGGGACCCAGCGACCGAGAGGCCCGGCGACCGAGAGGCCCGGAGGCCGCGGAGCGGCGGCTGAGGGTGGCCGTCAGGACCCGAGCCCCCTGGCACCGGCGGGCCGATCTCAGACATCGGCGCAGCCCTGGGACGAAGCGGGCCGGCCCCGAGGCTTCGCCTTCGATGGCGCGGCCCACCGGGGGTCATGGGTCCGTGAGGAGGCAAGGCGGCCCCACCGCGAGCGTCGGCCCCAGGTCGCTGCTGTACGACGCGACACCAAGGCGGCGTCCGCCTGAGGCCCTGGGCGCCCGGTGGACGGACCACCCCGTGCTCCCGGGTGGGAGGCCGGGCAGCGGCACCTCCCTGAGCGCCCTGAGCCGTTTCCTTGTCGGAAGGGGCGTGCAGCGGGCCCCTCGAACAGGGTCTTCCAAAGGGGTCTTCCGACGGGACTCACCGGCAGGGAGTCCCCGACAGGACCTCCCGACAGGACCTCCCGACAGGGGCTCTCCGACAGGGGCTCTCCGGCAGGGCTCCCCACAGGGCTCCCTACAGGGCTCCCCCACAGGGCCTCCGATGAGCTGAGCGGTGCGGAGCTCCTGGGCGGGGGCGCAGGCGTGGCTGCGCCCCCGAACCCAGGGCTCAGCCCGGATCAACCGAACTTGATGCCCTGCGCGAGCGGCAGGTTGTCGGAGTAGTTGACCGTGTTGGTCTGACGCCGCATGTAGGCCTTCCAGGCGTCGCTGCCGGACTCGCGGCCGCCGCCCGTGTCCTTCTCGCCTCCGAAGGCCCCGCCGATCTCGGCGCCCGAGGTGCCGATGTTGACGTTGGCGATCCCGCAGTCCGAGCCGGCGGCCGAGAGGAAGCGCTCCGCGGTCTTCATGTCAGCCGTGAAGATCGCGCTGGAGAGCCCCTGGGGCACGCCGTTGTGCAGCGCGATCGCCTCGTCGAGATCCTTGATCGGGATCAGGTAGAGGATCGGCGCGAAGGTCTCGTCCTGCACGGTCTGGTACTCGTTACGGGCCGTCATGATCGCGGGCACCACGTAGTGGCCGCCGGCCAGGGCGCCCTCCATCGGCGCGCGCCCGCCGCCCCTCAGCAGGGTGCCGCCCTCGGCCTGACAGGACGCGATGGAGCTCTCCATGTTCTGGACCGCCTGCTCGTCGATGAGCGGCCCGCAGAGGGTGCCCTCGTCCATCGGGTCCCCGATGACCACGTCGTCGTAGGCGCGAACGAGGCGCTCGGTGACCTCCTCCATGAGGCTCTCGTGGACCAGGAGGCGCCGCGTCGACGTGCAGCGCTGACCGGCGGTCCCGACGGCCCCGAAGAGCGTCGCGGGCAGGACCATGTCCAGGTCGGCGTCGTCCATGACCACCAGGCCGTTGTTGCCCCCGCACTCCAGGATCAGGCGACCCATGCGGCTCGCGACCCGGCCAGCCACGAGCTTGCCGATGGCGGTCGATCCCGTGAAGGAGACCATCGGGAGGCGCGCGTCATCCATCATCGCCTGCGCGACGTCGTCGTTCCCGCCGATGGCGAGGCCGCAGAGCGCGCCGAAGCCCTCCTCCTCCAGGATCGGCCGCACCACGTTGGTGAGCCCGATCGCGGTGAGCGGCGTCTTCGGGCTCGGCTTCCAGACGCAGGCGTCCCCGCACGTGAACGCCAGCATCGAGTTCCAGGCCCACACGGCCATGGGGAAGTTGAACGCGGTCAGGACGCCCACCGTTCCCAGCGGGTGCCACTGCTCGCGCATGGTGTGCCCAGGGCGCTCGGACGGCATCGTGAGCCCGTACAGCTGCCGCGAGAGACCGACGGCGAAGTCGGCGATGTCGATGCACTCCTGCACCTCGCCCCAGCCCTCCTGGACGATCTTGCCCATCTCGAGCGTGATCAGGCGCCCGAGGGCGTCCTTGTGCTCCCGCATGGCGTTCCCGATGCGCCGCACGATCTCCCCGCGCCGGGGGCCGGGCACGGTCCGCCAGCGCTGGAAGGCCTCCTCCGCTGCTGCGACCACGCGCTCGTACTCGGCGCCGGTGGCCATCTGCACCCGTCCGATCACCTCACCGGTGCCGGGCGAGCGAGACTCGAGGATTTCCCCGGTGCACTCCAGCCACTCACCTGCGTAGGCGCCCTGGTTCATCTCGGTGATCCCCAGGGAGGTCAGGAAGCTGGTGTCGGTGCTCGTGTTGGACATGGCGGATCGAGGGCGGGTCAGGGTCGCTGGAAGGTCAGATCGGCGGCCGGCGCGGAGGGGAACCCGGGAGGGTGGGGCGGCGGCTCGGGGAGTTGTGGCGCGAGAGGATAACGCCCGGGCCCGGAAAGGGCCCCTCAACGGCTCACGATCCGAGCGCCTCGCCGCTATTCTATTTGGCCTCAGAGCCCCCCAGGAGGGGCCCAGGAGAAGCCATGAGCGAAGCCAAGATCATTTACCAACTCCAGGACCTCAAGAAGTTCTACGACCAGCGGGAGGTGCTCTCGGGCATCACCATCTCGTTCCTGGAGGGCGCCAACATCGGGCTCATCGGCCCCAACGGCGCGGGCAAGAGCACCCTGCTCCGGATCCTCGCCGGCGAGGACACGGACATCGAGGGCATGGCCCGCCCCATCCAGGGGCTCTCGATCGGGTACCTCCAGCAGGAGCCGCCCCTCGACGAGGACAAGACCGTCGGCGAGAACATCGACGAGGCCGTCTCCGGGCTGCGTGCGATCGAGGCCCGCTACTACGAGGTCATGACGATCATGGGCGACGCCGAGGGGGAGGAAGCTGAGAAGCTCTCCCTCGAGTACGACCGCCTCCAGACAGACATGGACACCAAGGGCATCTGGGACCTGGACAGCCGCCTCGAGCAGGCCGCTCATGCCCTTCAGGTCCCTCCCATGGACTCCGGCGTCACCAAGCTGTCGGGCGGAGAGCGCCGTCGCGTGGCCCTCTGCAAGCTGCTGCTCGAGCACCCCGACCTGCTGCTGCTCGACGAGCCCACCAACCACCTCGACTCCGAGTCGATCGGGTGGCTCGAGACCCACCTGCAGGAGTACGAGGGCACGGTCATCCTCATCACCCACGACCGCTACTTCCTCGACAACGTCGTGGGCTGGATGCTCGAGGTCGAGCGCGGACTGGCGCGTCCCTACAAGGGCAACTACAGCGCTTACCTCGAGCAGAAGTCGAAGCTCCTCGACGTCAAGCGCAAGAACGACGCCTCGCGGGCCAAGGTCCTCGAGCGCGAGAAGGAGTGGCTCTCCCGCACGCCCGCTGCCCGGACCAAGCAGTCCAAGTCGCGCCTCAAGCGCTACCAGGACCTCGCCACCGAGGCCCGCGCCGACGAGATGGCGCAGAACGTGGAGCTGCGGATCCCCCCCGGCCCGCGGCTCGGGGACAAGGTCCTCGATGTCAATAACCTTGAGAAGGGCTACGGCGACCGGACCCTGTTCCGCGACCTGACGTTCTCCATCCCGCCCCAGGCGAAGCTCGGCGTCATTGGCGCCAACGGCATGGGGAAGTCGACCCTGATGAAGATCATCATCGGCGACGAGACCGCGGACGAGGGCAGCATGGAGCTCGGCTCCACGGTCCAGCTCCGCTTCCTCGATCAGAGCCGGACGGTGCTCGACGACGACGTCTCCGTCTTCGACAACATCACCGACGGCAACGAGCAGCTGCCCTTCGGCTCCACGGTGATCGACAGCCGCGCCTACGTGGCGCGCTTCAACTTCCGGGGTGAGGACCAGCAGCGCAAGGTCGGGGAGTGCTCCGGCGGGATGAGGAACCGGGTCATGCTGGCGAAGATGCTCCGCGAGCCGGCCAACCTCATCATCATGGACGAGCCGACCAACGACCTCGACCTGGACACCCTGCGGGTGCTCGAGGAGGCCATCGAGCACTACCCCGGCTGCATGATCATCGTCACCCACGACCGGTACTTCCTGAACCGCGTGGCCACCCACATCCTCGCCTTCGAGGGGCTGGACAAGGACGGCGTGGCGATCGTGCGCTTCCACCACGGCGACTACGAGTCCTACAAGGACTGGAAGAAGAACCGCGGCGAGGACATCGAGGAGCGCAAGGGCGCCCACCGGCGCTTCAACCGCACGTGAGCGGCGCAGGGTCAGGGGGGTCTCCCTCCCCGGGGGGCTCCGGCGCGGACACCGCGCTGGAGCTCGACCGCGCGCGGGCCTGCCTGCGCGGCACCGCGGACGCGGACCTGTCAGAGCTCCAACGCGGCTTCCGCGACCAGATCGACGGGTTCCTCGCCGAACACGGGCCCCTGGCCCTGACCCGGCGCTGCCTCCCGGGGCACCTGACGGCCTCGTGCCTGCTCTGGAGCCACGATGGGGCGCGCGTCCTGCTTCACCATCACCGCAAGCTCGGGCTCTGGCTCCAGTTCGGCGGCCACTGTGACGGCGAGGGCGACACCAGGGAGGTCGCGCTGCGAGAGACCGTGGAGGAGAGCGGCATCACCCCGGGCTCGCTCACCGAGACGCCCGTGGATTTTGATGTGCACACCATCCCCGCACGCCCAGGCGAGCCGGAGCATGTGCACCTGGATGTGCGCTACCTGGCGGTCGCCCCCGAGGGAGCCCGCGAGGCCCTCTCCGAAGAGTCCCTGGCCCTCGCCTGGCTCACGCCGGCCGAGGCCCTCGAGCGCGGCGTGGACGTCTCGCTGCGGCGGATGATCCTGCTCGGCCCGCCCCGCTGACCGGCGCGCCGCCCCTCCATGGGGCACGCCCGTCGGTCCCCTCGGTACCGCGAGGGCTGGCCGGAAAACGTTTCAGCCGCCAAAACGGGCTCTCCGTTTGCTCGGCGGCCATTCGTGCATAGCCTGTCCCCAAGCCAACGCACCCGCGCGGGGTGGCGGCGGCCCGGGCGCACCCCGCCCAGGGAGGGACCGCCGAGGAGCGGTCCAGCCATCCAGCAGAACAGCAGGCGAGCGAGCCGCGCCCCTCGCCGATGACCGAACCCACGAGAAGGCATGCTCAGCTCGCAAGGAACCGCCAGGCTCTCACCGCTCTTCCTCTTGGCCACCGCGCTCGCGGTCGTGGCCTTCATCGTCATCCAGGGCGCCGGCCGGCCAGCCGAGGCAGCCGTCAGCTACGAGGCCCGCGCCACCAACTCGATCTCGGGGCTCACCGATGTGAGCCAGCTCTCCAACCCCATGGCCGTGCGCTATGGCGAGGTGATGGAGGCGACCGAGGAACGCACCCGCATGCGCAAGGAGAAGATCGACCCCACCTCACCCCTGGGTGAGATCCTCGAGAGCGCCGCCCACCGCCGGGTCAGCGCGGCGAGCCGCTTGGTCATGCGGCGGGACGGGCACTGCAGCGCCTGGAAGAAGATCAAGCGCAAGGACGGCCGCGCTGTCCCCGACCTGACCGCCGACGTCATCGCCCAGCTCGGGGCCATCACACCCGACCCCGAGTGACCACGGCCACACCGAGGGCGCCGACGTCATTGACCGGGGCGCCAACGACGACGCCCAGGGCCATGCGATGGGGCTCATCCTCGGCTGAACCTCAATCGGGCTGAATCTCGGTGAGGCAGGACCTCGGCGGCGGCCCGTTCGGCGCCGGAGACACCGACCTCATCCGCCTCGGCGTCAACGCGGCCCTTTGACCGACCCGATCACTGGCCCCTCGCCTCCTGTCACCGGGCCGTAGGGGGAGTCTGGCGCACCATGCGAGGGGCTCCCGTCAACCCTCAGCCACAAGGGCGGGACGGCTCCGAAGCCGCGGCGCCCTCGCCCCTCAGGTGCAGCGCAGGGCCAAGTGGCCCCACCCGACGCACCCATTCGTCGCACTCACTCGGCCTACTCACTCGGCCCACTCACTCGGCCCACTCTCTCGGCCCACCCACTCGGCGCACCGGTCGGCACGGGGCGCCACGGGCTTACCCGGCGGCGTCCTGCGCGGTGAGCAGGAGCCGCAGGTCCAGCTCCAGGCGATGGTAGTCGGGCTCCATGTGGGTACAGAGCCGGTAGAAGTCCCTCGAGTGATCCGCGTGCTTCGTGTGCGCGAGCTCATGCACCACGATCATGCGCAGGAACTCGGGAGCCACGTCCCTGAAGAGCCCTGCGACCCGGAGCTCCCGGCGCTTGTGCACCCGGCGACCGTGAGGGCGCGTGACGGTGGTATGGAGCCCGAGGGCGTTCTCGACCACCCGGAGCCGGTCGTCGTAGAGGACCTTGCCCAGGGGCGGCGCGGTCCGCAGGTGACGCGCCTTCAGCTCCTGCACGTAGTCGTGCAGGTCCCTGTTGGAGCGGACCTCATGCGTCCCGGGATACCGCGACGCGAGGAGCGGCCCCAGCTCCCCCGCCTTGAGGAGCCCCCTCGCCTGCTCCTGGAGCTCAGGCGGGTATCCGGAGAGGTAAGGCAATGGTTCCATGTGAGCACGCGCGCCGGCGAAGCGCGCATACGGTGCCTTGCTGGCCCCCTTCCGAGTAGCCTTGCGAGCCATATGGAGATCAAGAACACCACCACCGCCCCCGTCCGCGTCCCGCTCCCCGCTGGCAAGCGCCTCTTCCTCAGCCCCGGCGGGAAGGCCAAGATCGCCAACAAGGCGACGGACCACCCTCCGGTCAAGGCCCTCATCGAGGCCGGCACCCTCGAGCTCCTCGATGGCGGCAAGTCGAAGAAGGGGGCTGGCGCCAAGGGTGGCGTGGGCCCCAGCCAGGACCACTCCGGCGGCGGCGTGCGCCACACCGGCGACCGGTAGACGCTGGGGCGCCTGCGGGGCGGTGCGTGGATGGCCGCCGAGCAGCTTCGGCCCCGCCCCTCCGCGCCCCTCCCCACATGGCCCGCGGCGCCCCCCCCTGCGCGACATATGGTGC
>CBFHHK010000224.1:0-7071 GCA_965655435.1 Planctomycetota bacterium
TGGGCGCGACCCGGCCTGACCGAGGCTCGCGCGGGCGCGAGGTCCTGTGGCCGCGAGGGGCGGAGCCCGCCTCAGCGGCGGCGCTTGAGCCAGGCCGCGACCGTGCTGGGATCGACGCGCACCACATCTGGCAGGAAGGCGACGAGCGCGTCGTCCTCTCCGGCGCGATGCGGGCTCACGAACTCCCATACGACCTCGCCCTCACGCGTCACCTCCAGTGCCCGCCCAGCGGTCGACTCGATGACGAGCGTGTTGCCGTTCGCGAGGCGCTGGCAGGAACCGCCGACGGGCGAGGACAGGCCACGGGCGCCCGCGCCGCCGTACTCCCAGGTGACCGCGCCGTCCGCCGGGTTGACCTCGATGACACGCGAGCGGCCACGCACGTCGGGACGCCGCGCGCCGTGGTTGTCGAACAGCAGCATGCTGCCGGTCGGCAGGGGGACGGCCTCGTGCTGGAGCCGCCACGAGCCGTCGAGGTACCAGCGCACCGTCGCCGCCTCTCCCTCGAGCTCCAGGGCGACCAGCGCGTTCAGCTCGCGCACGGAGAGGAGCAACCAGCCGGCCTCGAGCCCGTCGATCGCGGCCGCGACGTCCTCGGTCACGACCCGCACGCTGTTCGAGTGGAAGATGTCGCCCTCGAAGCGGAACCGCTCCAGGATCGTCGGGTCCTCGGCGATCTCCGCGGCGTAGCGCTCGCGCGCGGTCTCCCGGCGGGCGAGGATCTCGTCGATCTTGCTCCGGATCCGGCCCCTGGCGAGGTCCGCGAAGGGTGAGCGCATCAGCGCGCCCATGAGCGAGACCTGCCGCAGGACCTCGCCCTCCGGTGAGAAGAACGTGACGCGATCGTCGAGCAGGAGGCGCTCCGGATCGAGGTCGTCGAAGACCCGCGCCTCGCGATCGAGGGCGAAGATCGTCCCATCGGCGAGGACGCCGACGTCGTGGTGGGCCGGCCCGTCATAGGCCCAGCGCACGTTCGAATCGCGGTCGAGGCAGACGAGGCCCTTGCCCTCGAAGATGGCCAGGAGGCCGCCGTCAGGGAGCAGGCGCGCCTTGCGGAAGTAGCCGAAGTCGAAGTCGGTCCGATCGGGCCAGATGGTGAGCGGCGCTCGCTCCCAGCGGTGGACGAGCGTCCCGTCCATCTCGACGAGCCGCGCCTCGGCCCCATGACCAGAGACGTACAGGTTGAGCCCCGGTTGCGCGCGCGTCGCGTCGTAGCGCAGGACCCCGGTGCGCGACGCCGCCTCCTCCATTCCCGAGGCGTAGCCGATGGCCTCCAGCGCCTGGGCGGCCTCGGCCTGAGCGTCGACCTCCGACGCGTCCGTCGAGATGTACCAGTGGCCGCGCGGCGTCGTGGGGTCCGCTTCGGCCTCCACCCTGTTGGGCTCGGCCTGGTCGCCGCAGCTCGCGAGCGTGAGGGCTGTGAGCGCGAAGGCCGTGAGCGCGAGGGCCCGAGGGGGCGTGGTGGCGGGGGCGCCCGAGGGCGGCCGAAGGGCGGCGCGGCCACGGGGCCTGTGCTGGAGGGGGCTTGGAGTGAGCACGCGGATCGGGGTGGCGAGAGGAGCGGTCCCGGGGCGACCTTCGAGGACGGGGCGATCCGGACCCGGGCGAGCCAGAGCTTACGCGCCCAGCGGCGACCCGGACGACGGGACCGGGCGGCAACGTCGAGCCCGGGGGGAGCGTGTGTGGGGACGGGGCGAGTGGTGGCGGCCCCTCCCCTGGCGTCCACGTCGCCCCGGCCTCCGCCGGGGGCCACGGGCCGGGAGCGGGCTCCTCCGAGCCGGTCAGACCACCCAGCGCCGATCAGACCACCCAGCGCCTGTCAGGCCACCCGGAGCCGGTCAGACCACCCAGCGCCGATCAGACCACCCAGCGCCGATCAGACCACCCAGCGCCTGTCAGGCCACCCGGAGCCGGTCAGACCACCCAGCGCCTGTCAGACCACCCAGCTCCCGTCCTCGTAGATGACCCCGTCGTCGAGCAGCACGCGGTCCGTCACGGCGAAGACGTCCACATGGTGCTTGGCGGTCTTCTTGCGGATCTGGGGCTTGTTGTACATCGCGTGCTTCGAGCCGAGGGACACGTGCACGCCGCACATGCGCTCGAAGCTGCCGATGTCGAGGACCGTCCGTTCGTTGGTGAAGGCGCGGTTGAGGCCGAGGCCGAGCTCGCGCAGCCAGACCTCTCCGTCGTCGCGGCGGATGTTGGCGAGGACCTCGTCGAACTCGTCGGTCGAGTTCCGGGTGCCGGTCACACGGCCCTCCTCGATCACCAGGGTGATGGGGTGGGGGGGGCGGTTGAGGTTGAAGGACGTGTCGCCGAAGAACGAGATGACGAGCGTCCCGTGGACGGCCTCCAGGTCCTTCGACTCGGTGAAGACCTCGCCGATCGGGAACTGGCCGCCGGTGTTCTTCATGCCGGTGTAGTCGCCGATGTTCATCTTCGCGGACTCGAACCCTGCCGGGAAGGTCAGGCGCTCGCCCGCGCTCTCCACGACGCCCACCTGGGCACCGTCGAGGCGCGCCTTGAGGGCGTGGCCGACGCCCCGGAAGTAGTCCGGGTCGTAGGCGAGGGCTTCGATGTAGGTCACCGCCTCCTCCCCGCACATCCGCGCGAGGTGCGGGTGCTCGATCACCTTCAACGACCGGTTGAACAGCTCGATCCGAATGCGGAAGGCGTCCAGCCGGAAGCTCGTCGACTGGATCATGACGACGAGGTCACCGGGGCTGAGCCGCTCGAAGGTGGCCAGGATCGTCTCTCGCTTCGCCTCGTCGAACTCGATGAACTCGGCCTCCGGGAGGCTGAGCCGGTACGCCTCCGTGAGCCCCCGGGAGAGCTCGCTCTCCCCGTCCCAGACCACGACGCTGGACGCCCCGGCCCCGTGCTCAAGCGCGATGGAGACGATGGCTCGGGTGTTCTCGGCGGCGGCCTTCAGAATCGGCGCAGGGAATGTGGTGCTCATCGGACCACCAGAATACCGGGACGCCCTCACGCCCACCGGCGGATTAGGAGCCCAAGCAGCGAGAGGCGGCGAGAGGCGGCGAGGGAGGAGGGAGTCGGCGAAGGGAGCAGGGAGAGTGTGGCCGGATGAAGCGGACCCAAGGCCCGCCTCGCGCCTGTGGTGGGCGGTGGGCGGAGGCCGGGGTCTGTTGGCCACGCCAACCTCCGGGTGAAGGTGGAGGGACGCAGCGGTGTGCGCCGTTCCACGCACGCCGAGCCTTGGCCTCGACGCGGAGGAGGGGGCTCTGCTCTCCACGCTCACGGGTCGATGGCCGAAGGGGGTTGGGATGGCGGGGGTCGACGTCCAGAGGAGAAGGATCGAGCCGGTGGACGGCGAGCAGCGGCGGCGGGGGAGCGCAGCGCAGGTCCAACAGCGGGCGCCGCGCGGCCCGATGGACGCCCGTGTCGCTCCTGATGGGTGCCGCGGATGGCCGCCGCCCCGAGCCCCCTCGACGCCCGATCGCAGCTGAGGGACGCCCGCGTGGTTCCTGACCCTTTGCTAGCCTTGGAGCCCTCCGCCGTTCAGACCGTCGCGTGAGACGGGAGGTCGGCAGAGGCCTTCCGCCCGCGGCTCGCTGACCCTGCACGCCCCCGAGGAGGCTCTCTCCTGCCGTCTGCATGTCTGAAACCGCCCTCCTAGAGAAGCTCGTCGCCCGGTGCCTTGAGAGCACGGATCCTGCAGCTCGGTTGGAGGCGCTGTGCAGCGAACACCCCGACCTGGCCTCGCAGCTTCGGGCCCGCGTCGAGGCGCTGCCCACGGAGGGGGTGAGCCTGGCCACGTCGGGGTTGATCGGCGGCGGGTCGGAGCCGCGGGCCCCGCTCGAGGCGATCGGCCCCTATCGAGTCCTCGACACCCTCGGGGAGGGGGGGATGGGGACGGTCTACCTCGCAGAGCAGAGCCACCCCGTACGCCGGCGGGTCGCCATGAAGGTGATCAAGCTCGGGATGGACAGCAAGGAGGTCGTGGGACGGTTCGAGCAGGAGCGCCAGGCCCTGGCGCTGATGGACCACGAGGGGATCGCGAAGGTCTTCGACTGTGGGACGAGCGAGACGGGGCAGCCCTACTTCGTCATGGAGCTCGTGCGCGGTGCGCCGATCAACACCTACTGCGAGCTCAACCGGGTCTCCCTCGAGCAGCGCCTGCTCCTCCTGGAGCAGGTCTGCGCGGCGGTGCAGCACGCGCACCAGAAGGGGGTGATCCACCGGGACCTCAAGCCCGGCAACATCCTTGTCACCGACACCGACGGCCGCGTCCAGGTCAAGGTCATCGACTTCGGGCTGGCCAAGGCCCTGAACCGGGGGGTCTCGGACGACACGTTCTTCACTCAGCTGGGGGCGATCATGGGCACCCCCGAATTCATGGCGCCAGAGCAGGCGGATCCGTCGAACGCGGACATCGATACGCGGGCCGATGTGTACTCGATCGGGGTCCTCCTCTACGAGCTGCTGGTGGGCAGCCTCCCCTTCAGCTCGCGGGAACTGCGAGCCGCGGGCGTTGAGGGGATGCAGCGAATGCTGCGCGACGCCCCGACGCCGCGGCCCAGCACCCAGCTGAAGAGCGTGCACGCCGAGGCGCGGAGCCGGGCGACCCAGCTCCGGACCTCATCCGCGAGCCTGCGCCGCGCGCTGCAGAGCGACCTGGACTGGGTGGTGCTCAGGGCGATGGAGCGGGATCGAAGCCGGCGTTACCCCAGCGTCTCGGCCATGGCCGACGATCTCCGGCGCTTCCGGCAGCACGAGCCGCTCGAGGCGGGGCCGCCCAGCGCGGCCTACCGGGTGAAGAAGCTCATCCAGCGGCACCGCCGGCGCTTCGTCGTCGCGGCGCTCCTGTTCCTCGCGCTGCTCGGCGGGGCCGCCGGGACCTTCGTCCAGTGGAAGCGGGCCGAGAGCGAGGCGGCCAAGAACCTCGCCCTGGCGCAGGACGAGCAGGACGCCCGACGGGAGGCTGAGGCCGTGCTGGGCTTCCTCGAGAACGTCATGAAGACGGCCTCTCCCGAGGAGAACCCCGACCCGGACCTCACCGTCCGCGCGCTCTTTGGGACCCTCGCGGACCGGGTCGGCCGTGACCTGGAGGACCAGCCGCCCGTGCAGGTCCGCCTCATGCAGACGGTGGGCAACGTCTTCTCCAGCCTCGGGTTGATGGACGAGGCCCGGGAGGCGTGGGAGGAGGCCCTGCGCGTCCACCGGGAGGCGAGCTTGCCAGACGAGGTCTCCACTGGCTTGATGCTGATGTACCTGGCCGACCTCTTCCGGCAACCCGAGGTCGGCGCCGACCAGGCGATGGCGAATCTCGACGCGGCCACCGAGATCTTCACCGAGCTCCAGCGGGAGGACCTCATCAACATCGCCAGCGGGACCCGGAGCAACATCCTGCTGAGCGAGCGGGCCAGCGCCGACGAGCAGTTCATGACGATCGTGGGGACGATGAACCGGTTCATCGTCAGCGACGTCACGGGGCAAAGGCGGGACGCCTCGGAGCTTGACCTCACCCGGGACGAGCTGCTCGAGCTGATGGAGAGGATCGAGGAGGACTGGCGCGAGGGCCGGCGGGAGGAGGCGGTCCGGAGGGCGCGGGAGAGCTACGCGAGGAGCGGGTTGCTGGAGGCGGCCGACCTCCAGTTCGGCTTTCTGCTGGTGGCCGCCAGCCGGTTCGCTGACTGGTGCGTCGACAACGGGCGCGAGGTGGTGGGTGAGGCGTGCCTGCGGGCGAACCTCGCCCTGGCGGAGGAGCGCTTCCCGCCGGGGGGCTCCCAGGTCCGCAACGCCCGGGTGGGCCTCGCGGACCAGCTCATCATCAAGGGCGAGCTCGTGGAGGCCGAGGAGCTCCTGGCCAGCGTGTTCGAGGTGCTCCCCGTGGAGGACGAGCCGGCATCCCTCTCGGTGTCCGTCGCCGCCCGGCTCCTCAGGGTCCGGCTGCGCCTGCGGCCAGGGGAGGCGCCGGAGGCGCGACTCCTCCGGGTGCCGCAGAGCGGCGCGATCAAGCGCAGGCGGGACACGCGGGTCGCCTGGGTTCGAGACATGGTCACCGACCTCGCGGGGGTCGGGCGCAGGGATCAGGCGGTCGCGATGGCACGCCGTTGCCTCGGTCCCCCCGAGGCCGCGCAGGGAGAGCAGCTCGACCTGGCGCTGCTGCGCGCGGACCTCGCGGCGATCCTGGCGCAAGGCGAGGACCTGGACGCCGCGGAGGCGGAGCTGCTCGCGGCGCACCGGAGCCTGGTCGAGGGGCGCGTGAAGGCCGAGTCCGAGGTCGAGGGGGCCGAGCTCGAGGAGGCGGTGGTCGAGCAGCTCGTCGAGCTGTACCAGCAGTGGGGCAAGCCAGCGGAGGCCCAGCGGTGGGCTTCGCGTCGCTCCTCGACCGACTAGCGCTGGCGGCTGGCGGAGAGCGTCCGCGGGGGACCCGCTCGGCCTCGCCAGGGGCATGCCCGGTCGGAGATGAGTGTAATCCCCTGTCCGCTGCTAAGCTTGGCGCGCGCGGCGCTTGGCGCCGCAGAACGAGCCACCTGACGGTCCGCTGCCCCCTCGAGCGCCGTCCGCTGCCCCATCACTGCCCCCGCCCATGGACCGCGCGCGCCGCTGCCGGCGCGCGGGTTTCTCAACCTGCCGTTCCACATGTCCGATACCGCCCCCGACCCCCTCGCGAAGCTGCTCTCGGAATGCCTCGGGAGCCCCGACCCCGACGCACGGCTCGCGGCGCTGTGCAGCGTGCACCCGGACCTCGCGTCGGAGCTGAGGCGACGCTTCGACGCGTCCCGAACGGTGTCCGGAGAGGCGGGGACGAATGACCTGATTGGCGGGGTCGCGGGGGCTTCGAATCGGGACGAGGACAAGGAGGGGCCGGAGCGGATCGGGCCCTACCGGATCCTCGGGACCCTGGGCGAGGGGGGCATGGGGACGGTGTACCTGGCGGAGCAGCGTCAGCCGGTACAGCGGCGGGTGGCGCTGAAGCTGATCAAGCTGGGGATGGACAGCAAGGCGCTGGTGCGTCGGTTCGAACAGGAGCGACAGGCGCTGGCGCTGATGGACCACGAGGGGATCGCGAAGGTGTTCGACGTGGGGACGAGCGAGCGCGGCCAG
>CBFHHK010000225.1:0-7022 GCA_965655435.1 Planctomycetota bacterium
CCTTCGCCAGAGTCCCCTTCGCTGGGTTCTCCTTTGCTGGGCTCTCCTTCGCTGGGCTCTCCTCCGCTGGGCTCTCCTCCGCTGGGCCCACCGCGCGGCGGTTCGGGGAAGCGGACAACCGCCTCCAGCTCCTGCCGACGAAAGACGCAGGTCCCGTCCGCCGCGCAGATGGAGTAGAGGACGTGGCCACGGAGCGTCGCCGTTGAGGCGGGCGGCGGGGCGTTGGGGTCCGGCGGAGCCAGCGCCACGAGGGGCGTCGAGAGCTCGAGGTCTGCCATGAGGGCGCGCCGCTCTCCGCCCGGTCCAGGTGCCTGGAAACGCACCAGTTGGGTGGCGCAGAGCCACCCGTCGCCGGGCTCCAACCAGAGCACCGGCGGGTCCGCGTCCACGGGCCAGGTCGAACCAGGCCGCGGCCGGAGGATCACGTGGAGCCTGAGCGAGCCCCGGGGGACGCGGATCCTCGGTCCCACCACCGCGGTGTTCAGGGCTACCGCGTACTCCAGCCGTACGAGCTTGCCGGGGTCCGAGGTCACCCGGCCCTCAGGGTCCGGCTCCACGGCCTCACCGCGCGGCACCGGGACCCTCCGCGAGCTGCGGGCTCGTTCGGCGCCGGAGAGCGAGGCCCGGAGCGGCACCGGGCGCTCACCGCGCGCGCGAATGTCCGCGCGGGCGACGTCCACCCATTCGTAGAAGGGATAGGGCTTGTCCAGCGCAGGCCCCCACTGCTGAATCCGACGTCGCCAGATGTACTGATTGGGCGAGTCCATGAGCGCCGCAAACCACGCGTCGATCGAGCCCTGGAGGTCTGCTGCCCGCGCCTGCGGCCCGTCGAACCGCATCCGCAAGCCGACCCCCGCGCGGAAGCGGTCGCGAGGTCGGCCCTCTGCCGCCGCCACGACCAGGGCCTCGACCTCGCCGTCGATGGTGCCGGCATCAGGCCCTGCCAACATCAGCCGGGCCGTGGCTCGCCGGGCCCGCTCCTCTCCGGAGAGGTCGCCACGGAGCCGCGCGGAGTCATTCACCTCGAAGAAGACCCCGGGCGCCGTCGCTGCCTTCGGAGCCGCGAAGCTGCGGCGCACGAAGCCCTCCACGAACTCGGTCTCGAATCGCTTCGGCGCCGGCCGATCGAGGCGGATCACCCCGTGCTCGTCCACGGCGGTGAGGTCCGGAACCACCTCAACGCCGGCAAGATTGAACGGATCCCAGAGGATCGGAAAGTCCAGCTCCTGCCACTGCTGGTAGAGCCGCGCACGATCAGGGTGCTGCTCCTGGACAATGCCAATGACCTGCAGCTCGCCAGCCTCCACCAGGGGCCGCACTCTCTCGTACCAGACCGGTACGTCCCTCCGGCAACCCGCTCACCAGGAGGCGAAGTGAATCAACAGGAGCTTTCGGCCGCGGAGCTCGCCGAGGTTGACCGTCCCGCGACCATCAATCCGGGGCAGCTCGAGGGCCGGGAGCGCCGCGCCAACCGTGTTCCAACTGGCCGGGGTCAGGTCCTGGGGTCGCGCCGGGACGGGCTCCTGAGGGAACAGGAGCCCGGCGAACAGCATCCATGCAACGTTGAGAGCCATACCTCCGAGCCTAGGCCCCTCGCTCCCCAAGATCACGGCCCGAGCGCTCTCGCCTCAAGATCATCGGATCTCGAAGCCCGGATGGCCCTCGACCTCGGCGCGGCGGACGTCCACGCGATCGACCCTTGCCCCGGCCGGCCCCATCTCGAGCCAGCCCAAGAACTCCTCGACCCGATCGGGATCCCCCTCACAGTGCGCCTCGACCCCGCCGTCCTCGAGGTTGCGGACCCACCCCGAGACCTGCAGCGCCCGAGCCTCAAGCCGCGCGTGCCAGCGAAACCCCACGCCCTGCACCCGCCCATCCAAGAGGACCAGGCGCGCTTCTGGCCGGGGCCCGGTCACCGCTCCGCCGGGACGAGAGCAGGCGCATCGACCATCCCGGAGTGCACCGTGTAGGAGAAGGGGAGCTCGGACATGACCTCGCCCTCCACCCGCCGCAGGGACGCAATGCGAGCCTCCGCTTGCTCCCGCCCGAACAGGTTCCGCGCGGCCTTGGCGTAGAAGCCCTGGTGGGCGGCCTCCGAGGGGAGGAGCTCGGCAAAGAGCTCCCGCAGGCGCGCGTCCCTCGAGTGTTCCGCGAGCAAGTGGAAGCGCTCCAGGCTCCTCGCTTCGATCAGGTGGGCGAGCACGAGCCGGTCCAGGACGAGGCTCTGCCGGCTCTCGGCGGAGCGGCGGTGCAGGGTGGCCGCGTATCGATTCTCCGTCTGCTCCCCGAGCCGGCCCCCGCGCGACTCGAGCTCAGCCACCACAATCTTGAAGTGCTCCAGCTCCTCGATCGCGATGTCGGCGAGGTCCTGCACCAGCTCGGTGCGCTCCGGGTTCTTGGCGATCAGCGCGTGCGCCGAGGAGGCCGCCTTCAACTCGCAGTGAGCGTGATCCTCGAGGAGCCGCTCAGGCTCCCTCTCAACAAGGGAGACCCACGCCCTCGGGGTCTCGTGATCCAGCGGAAAGCCCATCGGAGTATTCGGTGTGGTCCTTGAGGTCTCGCGATCCCAGACGGGAACTCTCAGCCGTTCTGGCCGGGCACCCAGAGCACGTCGCTCTTCCCGCCGTCGTTGGCCTCACGGGCCAGGACGAAGAAGAGGTCGGAGAGCCGGTTCACGTACTTCAGGACCTCACCGTTCACGCGGCCGCCCTCCTCGCGGGCAAAGAGCTCCACGATCGAGCGCTCCGTACGCCGGCAGACGGTCCGTGCAAGGTGCAGCCACGCGGAGGCTGACGAGCCGCCAGGGAGCACGAAGGAGTTGATCGGCTTGAGCTGCTTGTTGACCTCGTCAATCCACTCCTCCAGGCGCTCCGCATAGGACGCCGTGATCCGGAGCTTTTCGCCGGCTTCCCCGGGAACACAGAGATCGGACCCCACGTCGAAGAGATCGTTCTGCACCTGGCGGAGCCTCGCCGCGGTGGCGCCCTCGACGTCCCGCACCAGCATGAGCCCGATCACGCTGTTGAGCTCGTCGATGTTCCCGTATGCGGCCACCCTCAGGTGGTGCTTGGGGAGCGTGGAACCGTCGCCCAGCTGGGTCGTGCCGGTGTCGCCTGACTTGGTGTAGATACGGCTGAGATGAACCATTGAAGTGGAGAGATCCTAGTCCGCCGGCCAAGGTCTCCACCCTCAAATGAGGCCTCATCGTGCTCAATTCGAGCGGCTCACATCTCATTCTTGAACCGCCACAAGATGCCGAACCCCAATTTGCCGCACCGAGCCCCGAACCCGACTAGCCTTCGATGGCTCCTCCTTGGAGCCTGCCCCCCACCACACTCCGAGTCCATGTTTCAAAGAGCCTGCGCCGCTGTCACGGTCGCCCTCACCCTCCAGTCCGCTACGTTCTGTCTCCCGCAGGACGCATTCGAACCCAACGACGATTGCGCCGCCCCCCCGCTCGTCCTTCCGGGGACAACGCCCGGGTTAACGATCGGCCCGGAGCCGGACTACTTCGCCTTCGACGTCCCGGCCAACGCGTCGATTCAGATCGAGGCCGTCTCCTCCGCGGCCTCGCCCACCCTGACGCTCTTCGAGCTCGGGTGCGGCGCTCCCCTCGCCAGCGCGGCGGGACAGCCCCTGAATCACTTCGACTGCGGCGGTGCCCCCCGCCAGCTGGTGGTGCTCGTCGAGGACGCCGCCGCCAACTCGGCGCCCTACGAGCTCGAGATCGACGTGGTCGAGATCGTCGATGATCCGTTTGAGGACAACGACAGCTGCCAGAGCGGCTCCCTGATCGCGATCACCTCCTTCACCACGCCAGGCCTCACCGTGACGGGGTGTGACGAGGACTACTTCGTCGCGCGGCTACAGCGCGCCGACGTGCAGATCCAGGTGGACCTGCTCTTCGACCATTCGCTCGGTGACATCGACGTCGAGATCCTCGAGTTCCAGAACGGCGGGTGCACCGGCAACGTCCTCGCGAGCTCCACCTCCACCACGGACAACGAGTCCGTCTCCTACGTCAACGCGACCAACCCCTCGGCCGCCGAGGCGGTGGTCCTCCGCATCTTCATGAAGGGCGGCTCAGGCTTCAACACGTACGCGCTCACCGCTTGCTTTGGAGACATCACCCTCTTCCCGCTCATCGGGGAGCAAGGCTGCGCCGGCGAGGTGAATAACTCGGGGCGCCCCGCGACCCTGTGTGCCTCCGGTAGCGACGTCGCCGCGGACAACAACGTGAGCCTCTACGTGGTCGACCTGCCGGCGAACGCTCTGGGCTACTTCATCACCTCTCCGAACACCGGCTTCGCCGCCAACCCCGGCGGCTCCCTGGGCAACCTCTGCCTCGGCGCCGCCGGCCGGTACTCGACGCAGGTCCTCAATGCCGGACAGGGATCCGTCTTCTTTCAGCCCGACCTGGCTGCCGTCCCCGTGGCCGGCGGTGGTTCGACCGTCCTCCTGCCCGGTGACCGGCAAAACTGGCAGTTCTGGCACAGGGACGCGACCAGCGCCGGCGCCTCGTCCTCGAACTTCTCGAGCGCCATCGGGATCACCTTCCAGTAACCCGCTCCCTCAAGCGTCCTCGTCGCCGCGGCGCTCCTCGTTTCGTGCGAGGGCGTCGCGGCGTCTCGCGTCCCGAGGCTGCTCTTCGAGGCCGAACTCGTTGGGGGTCGCCTTCGAGCCAAGGGAGCGCAGGATGATGTGCCACGCACGGGCGTCGCGGGGTTCCAGCGGCGCACGGGTGACCATGCGCTCGATCGCGCCGGTGATGTCCTTCGCGGCTGACTCCGTGAACGCCACCTGCCCCGCGAGCACCGCGGTCATCCGCTCCTTCAGAAACGTCCGCTCCCGCTGGTCCAGGCGCTTGGGCTTGGGCTCTCGCTGGTGCACCTCGTCCCCGGTAAACAGGCTGTGCAGCACCACCGTCACCGCCTGGGCGAGGTTGAGGGAGGTGTGCTCGGGAGCCGTGCGGAGGTGCGCGAGCTCCTGCGCCACCGCCGCCTCCTCGCGGGTCAGCCCGCTCTCCTCGCTGCCGAAGATCAGCGCCAGCCGCTGCTCGCCGTCGTCGCCCATGGGCGCGAGCTCCGGCGCGCGCTCGCGCCAGTTCACTCGCCGCTCCTTCTTCCTCGCGCGGGCGGTGAAGGCCACCGCGTGGTGGCAGCCCTCGAGGGCCTCCTCCATGGTCTCGACCACCTTGATCGCGGTCCGGGCGTCCTCGCCGCCGTGGGACATGAGGTCAAAGTCGGGGTGGACCAACAGCGACGGGCGGCCGAGCCCCTTGATCACGACCTCGGCCGGACCAAAGTTCAGGGCCGCGCGGAGGACGGCGCCCACATTGCGGGGGCCGGCGGGTCGACAGAGGATGATGCGCTTCACGGGGCAGAGACTACTCGCCCAGGGGCAGCGTGCGTAGGAAGCGCAGCTGGTCGAGGGTGAAGCCCTCGCTCGCCCGCGGAGACATCGGGGGTCCCTCTCGTTTCCTGATGTACAGCACCCCGTCCCCCAGGTCCTCCACGTTGGGGCCAGGCCGCTTCGGCAGCACCCTCCAGTGGTCCAGGCGGAACGCGAACCCGTCGGGCCCCCCGAGGGCCTCGCCGTCCACCGCGATACGGTCGGGCGCCAGGTCGCTCCCTCCCACCGAGCAGCTGAGGGCGAACCGCTCCCGGGCCTCCTTGCGGACCGCGAAATCGAAGGGCGCCTCGCCCACCAGCCTCGCCAGGTCCGGCCGGCCGGGGACCTCGACGCGCCGGACCGGCGCGGAGGCCTCGACCTCCAGCCCGTCCCAGAGATTCCGGGGCGGCCAACAGCCCACCAGCACCTCTGCGGGCCCCGCACCCTCCACCCGGGCCCGCCACCAGACGCTGCGTTCCTTCTCGAGCCGGAGCCAAGGCCCCTGCGACGCCTCCGGATCGACGGCCTCGCCCCCCCCGCCCTCGAGGTAGAGCGTCGACCCTTGCGCCAGCGTGGGGCCGCCCAGGAGCACGGCGTCCGGGACCAGAGCGCCGGACGCCTTGGCCCCGCGGCGCCGGGGTTCAACGGAGACCCGCAGCGAGGCCCCGCGGTCACCGAGTCGAAGTCGCCCCCACGCCGCCCCCCGGCCCGAGGGATCAAACGTCAGGCGGCCCTTTCGCGCCGGCGCGCCGCCGGCCTGAACGTCGAGCGCGAGGTGCGCGCCGCTCTCCCAGCGCACGGCCGGAGGGTCCTCGTCCCCGGTCCACCAGAACTCAAGCTCCGGGAGGCGGGTGTAAGCCCGGAACGGGTCGTCGTGGAGCAGGGGGCGAAGCTCCAGGGTCGACACCCCTCCAGCGCGATCGAAGGCCTGCGCGCTGGACTGAATCCCCAGTCGCTCCTCCTGTCGGTCCGGCGCCACGAAGGCGTGGGCGTCGAGGCCCGCGGAGGAGGTGTAGGCCGACCCCACCGAAGGGTAGAGCGAGGGCTCCAAGCCCAGGTCGAAGGCGCGATCCAGCGCGCGGCTGGACTCGAGCACCGAGGCGGTCTCGACGACCGGCGCCTCGCTCCCCTGGCCCCGCGCCCACCGGATCCAAAGCGGGACCTCCAGCAGCTCCGTCGCGAAGCGTCGACCCACGGTGAGCTCCGTCGGCCGGCGGAGGTGGCCGCGGGTGGCGCAGAGGATCACGGTGCAGTCTTCGCCGCGGCCGGCGACCTCCACCTGCTCCAGCAGCCGCCCCACCGCGCGATCGATCTCCAGTAGCTGCGCGTCCCGAACGGCGCGCTCGAGCAGCTCCCACGCGTCGCTCCCCCGCGCCCGGCCGAGCATGCGGACGAGCTCCTTGGCCGCCTCGGCCGTCCCATCCAGACGCTGCAGCTCCCGCGCCACCTCCGCTCGCTCCGCCGCGACGGAGGCGAGGCGCTCGCCGATCAGCGGCGCGGCGCCCATGAGCTGTTCGGGGTCCGCCTTGGCCGGCCCCAGCGGCGCCCCGAAGACCACCAGGCCGAAGACCCCGAGGCCGGGCTCGAGGAGCGGCCCCGCCAGGAGGTCACGGGCGCCGATGGAGACGCCG
>CBFHHK010000226.1:0-6915 GCA_965655435.1 Planctomycetota bacterium
GGGATCTGCGCCCGCGCGTGCGCTTGACGGGTCCGACCCACGCGGCGGGCGTCCCCCTGAAGGAAGTCCCCGAGGCGGCGGATGAGCTCGGGTCGCGTGACGCCGGCCTGTCCTGGCGCGGAGCGCCAGGGGAGCTGGGTGAGCCCCAGGCTGGTGATCGCCGCCGCCACCACGTCGGGGCGCGCCTCGTCGTCGGCCTCCAGGAGCGGGAGCAGCGTCGCCACCAGCCGCCCCTGGAGTTCCCGGTCCATGGAGCGCGCGCCAATCAAGCCGAGCCCATAGATGGCGAAGGAGCGCAGCCGGACCGGGGTGGTGGAGCGGCCGCACAGCCCGTGCCCGATCGAGGTGTCGAGGGCGAGCTCCATGAGCGTGGCCGCGCCTCGGTCCTCGCCCAGGATCCCGATCCCGAGGGCCGCCGCCTCGGCCACGGGCAGGGAGGGGTGGGCGATGAAGCCCATGAGCTCGGGGAGCAGCGGCTCGCCTGCCCGTGCGCTCCCGAGCTTGGCGAGGGCGATCAGGCTCGCGGAGAGCTCCGTCGTGTTGGGGTCGCCGCGCACGATCCGGAGCAGCGCAGGCGCGACCACCGCGCGGACGATGCTCGTCGGGATGCCCGCTCCCTGGCGGGCCACACGGCCCTGTCCACGGCCGAGGAAGAACTCATCCCCTGCGCGGTGCATCACGGCCGGCCCATGGGGCTCTGCGGCCGCGATCACGCTCGGGCCGTTGAAGCGCCACCACTGGACCCAGCTCTCGATGTCCTCCGTGGAGGGGGCCCCGGGAGCGAGGGGCGCCCCTGGCCCGGCGGCCGGTGTCGTGGGCCGCGGTCGGGCGTCGGGCGGCGTACCGAACTTCAGCGGCGGCCTCGAGGGGCCGGCCTCGGGGGGCGCCTGATCGGTCGGGCCGATGAGCGGCGGCAGGGTGTCTCCCAGTCCGGGCGGGCGCCCGCCGAAGGTGTTCCCGGTGCCCTCGTAGGACTGGAGCGGCGACGCCAGGGCAGGACCAGCAAGGAGGATGGAGCTGGCGACGAAGAGGAGCTTCTGGGGTGCGACCATGGCCGCCAAATGGCAAGTCGCGTGCCAGACTGTCGCGGGGGGCCGTGGGGGGCCCTCCAGCACCCCGCTGTTACTCGGACGTAACGTGACCTCACTGCCTGGGCCAGCGGCAGGGCCAGCGGCAGGGCCAGCAGCAGGGCCAGCGGCGGGACCAACGGCAGGGCCAGCGGGGAGAGAGGTCAGCCCGTCACGTGGGCCAGGGTCTCCAGCACCTGGTCCACCGTCTCCGCCCAGGCCATCGCGCCAGCGTCCACCTCCTTGAGCGCGTGCACGTGCTTGGGCCCGTGCAGGGTGATGTAGGGCTTGCCAAGGGCGGCCAGGGCGCCGGCGTCGAAGGCGGCGTTCCACTGCCGGTACTCCTCCCCGAAGCGCACCACGGCGAGGTCGCACTGGCGGATGAGGGTCGAGGTGCGCATGGCATTGACGCTCGCCGACTTGTGGTCCCGCCAATAGCCCTCGCTGGCCGGGGGGAGGTGATCGCCCGCGGCATCGCTGGCGGCGTGGTCCGTGACGGCCGAGGTGAAGCGCACGGGGAGCTCGCGCTCGGCGGCTCGCTGCTTGAGCTCCTCGCGCCAGGCGGTGTGCACCTCGCCCGAGAGGTAGATGGTCCAGATCATGGGGGGGGGAAGTGTAGGCGAGATGGAAGCAGGCCGCGCCCTCCGATCGAGGGCGCGGCCTGCGCAGTCTTGGGTCCCGGTGGGGCCCGGATCCGGAGTCACCTGTCGGCGACCATCACCTGTCGGCGAGAGTCACTGGCCAGTGAGGCTCACTGGAAGGTGATGGCGAGGCCGTCCGTGAAGTTGGAGGTCGCTGTGCCTCCGACCGCGTCCCGATACCACGCCTGGAAGTTCCAGGTCTCACCGGGCTGCACGGTGACGAAGCCAGTCGGCTGGGGCATCTGGGTCAGGTCGAGCGCGAGGGAGACCTCACCCGTAGCCCCCGAGTTGACGATCTGGCCCGGTCCGACATAGCGGCCGATGGCGCCGCCCAAGCAGAGGTTGCCCTGGCTTCCACCGGGGTTGGACACATTGCCCTGGGTTTGGCTGGTGAGGAAGAACGCGAAGGAGTTGCTCGGCAGGTCGGACGCCGCGATCGTCAGGGCGTTCGAGGAGATCGTCAGGCTGCCCGCAGCGAGCATGGTGCCCGAGGTGCCCGCAGAGTTCAGGGCGCCGGGGTCGCAGTAGCGCGTTCCGAGGCTGCCCGAGAAATACGCGTCTCGGTGGGCCTGGATCTCGGGCAGGCTGAGCATGCCGTCATAGACCGCGACCCCGTGGATACGGCCCTGGTCCATGGGGTCCCAGGGGGCACCCCCGGGGTTGTAGATCTGGCCGATGCCCTGCATGCCTTGGAGCACGGGAGCGTAGGGGACGGTCCCGAAGCTCAGCCCGTCCACGAACAGCTCGGTCTGCCCGAGCGAGGTATCCGCCACAAAGACCAGGTGGACGTCGGCGTTGGGCATGTTGAACCCGTTGGTGTAGTACAGGTCGACCACCCCGAACTGGGTGATCCCGTACTGGTCGGAGTTGGCGTACTGCTCAAACTTGAGGCCTGCGCTGTCTCCAGTGGGGGTGTTGACCGCCCCCATGAGTGCGTTGCTGAGTCCGTTGTTGGACCCGTAGACCACGAACTCGTAGGTCATGCCGTTGGCGCCCGAAGGGGTCCCGATGTCGTCGTCGATGGGTCCCTGCAGGTTGGAGTTCGTATACGCCGCCGGGGTGCCTGCGCCCACTGCGGTCAGCCAGGACGACACCGATCCAGACGGGGGCGGGATGGTGACCTCGAACGCGGTCAACAGCCCGCTGCCCGTGGAACCGTTCCAGCCGCCCACCCGGATGAAGACGCTATCGCCTGCGTTGAGCGCTGTGCTGGCAGAGCTCTGGAGCCCGCAGCTGTCGTCGTTACAGATCAGCGAGTTCAGCGCCGCGCAAGTGCCGTCGAAGAGCTCGATCGCGGTGTCGTAGCTGCTGCCGCAGGTGTCAAAGACGAAGGTGGCTGCGTTGGGCGCGGTGAAGGAATACCACAGGTCGGGGGCGCCCGTCCCAGCGCAGGGCCAGACCTCGGGGCTCTGGGTCGCGGTGCTGGTGTCGTAGACGACGGAGCCGAGGGTGAGGGCAGTCGCAGTGGCGCACTCGTCGTTCTGCGCCGCGGCGCTCGCGGTCAGAATCGAGGCGGTGGCAAGTAGGGCAGGGAGGCGTCGATGCATGGGGGTCCTGGGAAGGGAAAGGAGAAGGGGCGGCAGGAGGTGAGTTCCCGCTCCTTGATGGTAGTGCAGTCTGAAATTCCTGCACGGGAGCGCCCGGCAATCAGGGCGATCCGGGTGGCTTGCCCGGGCCACTCGCTGGATCGCCCCTCCGCCTGCCTGTCCGCTCCCCCAGACGGCGGTCCTGCTGGACCGCTGGGACCAGGGCCACGAGAGGCCGCCATTGCCCGGCGGCTGGCGCGGTGCGCGGCGGCGCCCCCTCGGCGGCATCGCCTGGTCGACAGCTGCTTCGGGGACCCGATCGAGGCGCGTGCTGTCGCCGCGCCAGCTCTGTGGGCGTGGGCGCCTTCGCGGGGGAGCGCCGTCCGACCTGGCTCGGGTTGTTAGGCTCGACGTACGGCTCATCCATCCGCGGCGAGCCTCTCCGTCTCCTTCCGCCCTGATCATGATTCTTCCCGTTCTCTTCGCACTTCATGGCCTCTCCATGGCGGCCGCCCCGAAACCGACTGCCCCGGCTCTGGAGGCTGTCGCTCCGGCGGCAGGCGAGTGGGTCAGCCTCTTCGACGGATCGACGCTCGGGGGCTGGACACAGAGGAACGGAACCGCGAGCTACCAGGTCGTGGACGGGGCCATCATCGGGACGACGAGCGCGGGGAGTCCGAACTCCTTCCTCTGCAGCGACAAGTTCTACGGCGACTACGAGCTCGAGTTCGACGTCAAGCTCTTCGACGATCAGCTCAACAGCGGGGTGCAGATTCGAAGCCACTCCAACCCCGCGTTCAACAACGGCAGGGTTCACGGATACCAGGTGGAGGTCGCCACGAACGGGCACGCTGGCTTTATCTATGACGAGGCCGGCCGCGGGTGGCTGAGCAAGGACCGCGACCAGCCCGCGAGTCGTGCCGCGTTCAAGTCCGGCGAGTGGAACCGCTACCGGGTCATCTGCTTCGGGCAGTCCATTCGTACCTGGGTGAACGGGGTCCCCGTGGCCCATGTCACCGACGCGGTGTCACCCGCCGGCTTCATCGGGCTCCAGGTGCACTCCGTGGGCGGTGATCCGAAGTGGCGGGTGGGCTGGAAGAACCTCCGCCTCCGCGAGCTCGGCGACGGTGGCGGCTTCGCGTCGCTGTTCAACGGGCGAGACCTCTCGGGCTGGAAGGTCGCGGAGCGCCCCGAGAGCGTCCGGGTGGAGAACGGTGCCATCATCGTCAACGGCGACCGAGCGCACGTCTTCTACAACGGGCCGGTGTACCACCACTCCTTCAAGAACTTCGAGCTCCGGGCGCTCGTGCGCTCGAAGCCGGGCTCGAACAGCGGGATCTACTTCCACACGCTCTTCCAGGAGGAGGGCTGGCCTTTCAAGGGCTACGAGGTACAGGTGAACAACACGCAGGGGGACTGGCGGCGGACCGGCGGGCTCTACGGCATCGACGACCTTCGCGAGCCGCCCGCCAAGGATGACGAGTGGTTCCCGATGCACATCAAGGTGGTGGGGCAGCGCGTCCAGATCACGGTCAATGGCAACGAGGTGATCGACTACACCGAACCCGAGGGCGTGGAGCGTCCGGACTCCTTCGCGGGGCGGCTCGTGGACCGAGGCACCTTCGCGCTTCAGGCCCACGATCCCGGCTCCGAGGTCTGGTACAAGGCCATCCGAGTGCGGCCGCTCCCCGAGTAGCCGGTCGTCCGGTCGGCTTCACGGCTAGACGGCTACACGGCGCGACGGCACGACGGGCAGCCGCTCAGGTGGCGCGCGTCCCTTGACCCCGCGTCTGAGCGAAGCGGCCCTCGGGAGCCCCGCCACCCTGTGGCTGGGGCGCCCGGGGGCCCTCCCATTGAAGAGCCCGGCGTGGGGTGAGCCCCGCATGCTGGGCGAGTCGGCTCGCGTCCCCCCGCGCACGCGGGCCTCAGCTGGCGAGTCCCTCGAGCAGCGGACGGAGGAGCCGTCGGCTGGGCCAGCCGTTGCTCGGCTCCCTTCTCGTTGGGCTCAGTCCTCGGTTCGTTCAGTCACAGGCTGGCTCAATTACCGGCTGGCTCAATTACCGGCTGGCTCAGTCACCGGCTGGCCAGTCTCCGGTTGTCTGGGGTCAAGAGCTGCGTGGAATCACAAGCGGGTCGGGTCGGTGCGCGCCCAGTCGCTCACGAGGTCCTCATTGCGTGAGCCACCGTCGAAGCGCAGCCAGCACCGGTTGGGTCAGGGCTCAGCCCGCAGTGCTTCACCCCGCAATGGCCCAGCCCTGTAGGGCCCGGCGCCGAGGTGCTCAGCCGCCATTGACCCGACGTCCGTCGCCGGAGCCCCCTCTGGGGCGAGCGGCGGGCGGTCCCGGCTCGCTCAGGGAGCCGGGACCGCGAGGTCCGAGAGCTGCAGATCGACCTGGTTCCGCACCGTGCCCGTGACGTCCATGGTCATCAGGCGAACCGCGGGATCGTCCTGGTCCCAGTCCACCTCGATCCACCCCACGTTGTGCTCGGCGACCGCCGGGCCCATCCGGCGGGAGCTCGGCTCGATGGTGTCCCAGTCCTGGTTGATCCCGCTCGCGGTGACGTCGTGCAGTGGATAGAGCCCGGCCGCCTGCTGCCGGTTGATCTCGCCCCAGTGGACGTCCCCCGAGATGAACACCACGCCGCTGGCGGCGGTGTCGCGGAGCAGCTGCACCATGCGACGCCGCTCGGCGGGGATCAGGGTCCAGCTCTCCCAGCCGTTGTAGCTGTGCGCGAACTGGATGCTGGTGGCGATGATTCGCAGGTCCGCGGGCTCCCTGAGGCGCGCCTCCAGCCAGCTCCATTGCTCGTCTCCGAGGAGGGTGGCGCTGCGGTCGGGGTTCGGGCGGTACTGGTTCTTGAAGGGCGGGTCGGGGACCTCCCCGTTGGTGATCAACGGATCCCTGAAGCTCCGGGTGTCAAGGAGGATGACCTGCAGCGTCCGTCCGCCTTCCTGGAAGCGCTCGGCGTGGTAGATCCCGGAGTGCGTTCGTCGGGGTGAGTCGGCGGGCTCACGCCAGAAGTCGAGGAAGATCTCGCGGGAGGCCTCCCGGCCGGGGTACTCCGACCCGGAGTCGTTGGCGCCGTAGTCGTGGTCGTCCCAGATCGCGAGCGTCGTGCAGTGGTCGCGGAGATCCTGGAACTCGGGACGGCCTGCGAGGGTGCGGTACTTGCCCTCGAGGACGTTCATGTCCTCGGTGTCGCCATAGATATTGTCCCCGAGGTAGATGAAGAGCTCCGGGTCCCGGGCGACCACCTCGCGGAGGATGGGCTGGGGCCGCTCTTGGTCCGCGCACGACCCGAAGGCGATGCGGGCGGGGAGCTGGTCCCCGTCGACGCGCTGCGGCTCGTAACCAAACCGGTCGGTCCGCGGGGTGGAGCAGGCCGTGAGGGCGGTCGCGACGGAGAGGAGGAGGAGGGAGCGTTGCATCGTCAGGGCTGGGTCAAAGGAGGGAGCCGGACCGGCCTGGAGGCCGCTGCCAGCTTGGTGGGGCGGCGAGGTCAGCCGGAGCGCCAGCGCGCCGGTCAGCGCTCGACCAGCGCGAGGTAGCGGGCCGCCGCGGTGCGCCATTGGAACTTGTCGGCGACGTGGGCTCGGAGAGCGCGGCCAAGGCCCGCTCGTCGCTGGTCTGAGGCCATGAGGTCGAGGATCTGCGCGGCGAGGTGGGCGGGATCCTCGCT
>CBFHHK010000227.1:0-6874 GCA_965655435.1 Planctomycetota bacterium
CGTGCAAGTTCGGCGAGGTGGTCGCCCCCATCATCGGCCGCGCACCCGACATGCCCGACCGCCTCGCGGCGATCATCGATCGCCCCAAGGAGGCCGTCACGATCCCCGCGACCGACGAGGCCCTCAGCGACTATCTCCGCGGGTAGCGGACCCTTCCCGAGGCCGGGCCGGGGGGGTGGGAACCCGAACACCACCCCCCGCCGATTCGGGCTCAGCTCACCGGAGGCGCGAAGCTGGTCAGCTTGATGCCGTCCACCGCGGCCATGTACTCGTCCATGCTCGGCGTGCGGCCGAGGATGGTGGAGAGCACCACGACTGGGGTCGAGGCGAGCAGTGACTCGCCCTTCTTCTCGGAGCTATCCGCCACGACGCGGCCCTTGAACAGGCGCGTTGAGGTCGCCATGACCGTGTCGCCCTTGGCCGCCTTCTCCTGGTTGCCCATGCACAGATTGCAGCCGGGCCGCTCGAGGTACATCATCGGCTCATACTCGGTTCGCGCCGTGCTCTTGGGCAGCAGGTCGTCGAACTCGAAGCCCGAGTACTTCTGGAGGATGGCCCAGTCGCCCTCGGCCTTGAGCTCATCGACGATGTTGTAGGTCGGCGGCGCGACCACAAGGGGCGCCTTGAAGGTCACCGAGCCCTCCTTCGCCTCGATGTTCTTGAGCATCTGCGCGATGATCTGCATGTCGCCCTTGTGGATCATGCAGGACCCGACGAAGCCGAGGTCCACGTCCTTCGTGCCGCCGTAGTGCGAGACCGGGCGGATGGTGTCGTGGGTGTAACGCTTCGATACGTCGTCGTTGTTCACGTCCGGGTCCGCGATCATCGGCTCGTTGATGATGTCGAGGTCGACGGTGAACTCGGCGGCGTAGCGGGCGTCGGCGTCGGGCAAGAGAGCCGGCTCGGCTCCCGAACGCAGCCCGGCGATGCGCGCCTCGGCGCGGGCCACGAGGCCAGCCAGCACGGCGCCCCCGTTGTCCATCCCCTTGTCGATCATGATCTGGATCCGATCCCGGGCGATCTCGAGGGACTCGATGAGGGTCGCCGGTTGGGAGATGCAGATCGAGGCCTTGGCCTTCATCTCCGCCGTCCAGTCCGTGAAGGTGAACGCCTGATCGGAGAGCAGGGTGCCGATGTGCACCTCGATGACCCGTCCCTGGAAGACGTTGTCCCCGAACTCCTGGAGCATCTGCGCCTGGGTCGCGTGCACCACGTCCCGGAAGTCCATGTGGTCCTTCAGCGCGCCCTTGAAGGTAACCTTGACGGACTCGGGGATCGGCATGGTCGCCTCCCCCGTCGCGAGGGCCAGGCCCACGGTCCCGGAGTCGGCGCCGAAGGCGACCCCCTTCGACATGCGGGTGTGTGAGTCGCCCCCGATGATGACGGCTCGGTCGTCCACCGTGAGGTCGTTCAGGACCTTGTGGATGACGTCGGTCATCGCCGGATACTTGTCCTCGGGCGACCGCGCGGTGATCAGCCCGAAGTCACTCATGAAGCTCATGAGCTTCGGGATGTTGCGCTGGGCCTTCTGGTCCCAGACCGACGCCGTGTGGCAGCCGGACTGATAGGCCCCGTCCACCGTGGGCGAGATCACGGTCGCCGCCATCATCTCGAGCTCCTGGGACGTCATCAGGCCGGTCGTGTCCTGGGAGCCGACAATGTTGACCTTCACGCGCACGTCCGAGCCAGCGTGCAGCACGGCGCCGGGGGTCGTTCCCACGGCGTTCCGATTGAAGATCTTCTCCACGGCGGTCAGCCCCTGGCCCGCGTGCGAGATCTCCTTCGCCGTGGCGTACACCTCCGGCTTCTCCACGCCGAGGATCTCGGCCGCGGTGGACTGCAGCTTCTTGCCGAAGACGACGGCGTAGGAGCCCTTGGCCCGGATGAACTCCAGCTTCTGCGGCGTGAACGCCGGCGAGATATCGCACAGCTCCTTCGCGCCGCTCGCGTCGTAGAGCTTCTTGGTCCGCGTGTTGATCGTCAGGACCGTCCCCGTGTCGATCGAGAAGACCTCCTCGAGCACGGGCTCACCGTCCTCGTCGAGAACCGGCGCACCGTCCGGCCCGAGCTTCTTGACCCAGTTGTTGAGGTCCAACCCGATGCCGCCGGTGACGCCGACTGTGGTGAGGAAGATCGGGGAGATCCCGTTGGTCCCGCCAACCACGGGCGCGATGTTGATGAACGGGACGTAGGGGCTCGCCTGGACACCGGTCCAGAGGGCGACGTTGTTGACACCTGACATCCGCGAGGACCCGACCCCCATGGTCCCCTTATCCGAGACGAGCATCACGCGCTTGTCGGGGTGTTGGGCCTGCAGGGCCTTGAGCGCGTCCTGCTTCTCCTTGTCGTGCTCGAAGAGGCACTGCCCGTGGAGCTCGCGGTCCGAGCGAGAGTGTGCGTCGCTTCCCGGGGAGAGCAGGTCGGTGGACACGTCCCCCACGGCCGTCACGAAGGTGACCACCTGGACGGTCTCCTCCACCTCAGGCAAGGCGGTGAAGAACTCGGCCTGGACGTAGCTCTCGAGGATCTCCGTGGCGATGGCGTGGCCGGCCTGGTGGGCGGCCTGGAGTCGGTCCGTGTCCGCCTCGTACAGGAACACCTGAGTCTTGAGCACGTCCGCCGCCTGGCGCGCGATCCCGGCGTCGTCCCCGAGGGTCAGGTCGAGCAGCACGTCCACCGACGGGCCGCCCTTCATGTGGGACAGGAGCTCGAGCGCGAAGCCTGGGGTGATCTCCGCGACCGACACCTCTCCTTGCACGATCCGCTTCAGGAAGCGCGCCTTGGCGCCGGCGGCGCTGGTTGTCCCAGGGAGCGTGTTGTAGATGAAGAACTGAAGCGAGCCCTCTCGGTGCTCGTGCCCGGTGTCCTCGATCTGGGCGATGAGCGCCTCCACGAGTTCGGCGTCCTCGATGGGCTTGGGGTGAAGGCCCTGACCCTTACGGGTCTCGATCTGCTCGAGGTATTCGGTGTAAACGCTCATGGTCATCGGTGGGTCGTGGGCCCGTTGGCCCGGTAGCGGTCGGGGAGGCACCGCTTGATCGTGGTTCAGCAGAGCTCGGCGGGCGCCAGGGAGGCGCGCGGCCGGGAGCCTGGTGCTAGCCCATCAATGAGGGGCCAGCGAGCCCGGTCCCCCCACCCGAAGCGCCCGGACGGGCGACGCCGGTGAGGGGAATCCGGGCAAGAGGGTACGGAGGCGGAGCCCTCCAGAGGCGGGCCAGGGCCGCAGAATTCCGCCGCTACAGGGCGCCTGACCGGCTCTGGCCAGGGCAAGACCGCTTTCCGCCCCGTTCGCCCTGACTGCGATCGGGGCGGAGAGCTCGTCCACGCTGCCAGGCCCGCTCAGCCCTCGCAGCGGCCTCTCGCAGTGACAAAAGGAACGGCCAACTAGAATATTGGCGCCGGCGCGCGAAAGCGGAACGGAACCCATCGTTGGGTCCGGCCCCAACAGCTAGGTTCCCCTCAGACCCCGACCTGCCCAAGAGCCCTCCCCCGAGACCCCGATCCCCATGCTATTCACGCTTGCCCTCGCCGCCGCGCTCACGCCCCTGACTCCCCAGGAGAGCCCGGGGCTCCACCCTGAGACCGCGGAGTTCGTCCTCAGCGTCCCGGACCTCCAGGGGACCATGGGCAGCTACGGCAAGACCGCCATGGCGAAGATGATGGCGGACGCTGATCTCCAGAGCGCCATCGGTGAGGTCATGGGGAGCGGGCCAGTGGACCCGGTCGAGCTCCTCGTCCAGCAGCTGCGCGGGATGGAGGGCGACCTCCCGCCGATCCTCGACATGCACCAGGGCGTCCGGGCCATGTCCATGTCCCTGGATTTCCTCGGGGGCGCCGACCTGCTCTCGGCGCTCTTCACCCTGGGCTTCCCGTCCGAGGAGCCCCAGCTCGCGATCCGCTGGGTGGTTGATTTCGAGGATGAGGCCTCGTGCGCCGCCTGGGTCGAGGTCCTCATGGACTACACGGCAGCGAACTCCGCTGGCCTCCCGGAGAGCATGAAGCCCAAGCTCTCGACGCGCGCCCTCACGCTCCAAGGCGACGGGAGCTCCTTCGGGGCCGCCAGCGCCACGATCAACAGCATGGTCGGCATGGAGGGCTCGCTCCCCCAGTACATCGTTCAAGGGGGCACGCGCGCCGTGCTGATCGCCGGCATCGAGGACATCGACGCCGAGCTCCAGCGCATGAGCGGCGTGGCGCGCGGGATGGTCAGCGACCAGATCGCCGCCGGTCGAGCCAGGCTCGGAGAGAGCGCTGGCGTGAAGATGCTCGAGGCCTACGTCTCGCCGTACGCGGGGATCAACTCCTTGATGGAGTCCATGGAGAGCGGCGCCGGGCTCACGGAGACGCTCCTCCTCGGCCCCGGGGGCTCGATGCTCGAGCTCATGATGGGCGCCCCGGCCTCCGCCATGATTCGCGGCGGCCACTGGGACGTGAGCATCCTCGAGGGCGGCCGGTTCTCGACCCGCGGGTGGGTCCCCGGCGAGTCTCCCAGCCCCGGCCTCGACATGATCGGCGGCTCCCCCATCGAGGCCTCGAGCCTGGGCCTCGCCCACCCCGACGCCCTGGTCACCGCGGTCGCCAGCTTCGACCCCGCCATGCTCCTCGGCATGGTGACCGAGGCTGCCCCTGACCCGGAGTCCGTGGAGGCCATGATGTCCCAGCTGGAGCAGCAGTTCGGCTTCCGCGTGGACCGCGACGTGATCGCGCCGCTCGGTGACTCGATCTCCTACAGCCTTCCGAAGCTCCGCTCGCTGCTGTCGGCGCCGAACCTGATGGCGGTCGCCGCGCTCGAGGACCGCGAGACGTTCACCCGCGGGATGGACGGCCTCGTGGGCATGATCAAAGAGCTGGGCGAGATCGAGGGCCAGCGCACCGACTACCGAGGGGCCACCCTCTACAGCTGGTCCCTCGCCGACGCCGGCGGCGATGGCGGCATGGGGGCCGGCGGCCTCATGGGCGGCCTCCCCATCGACCCCTCGACGTTCTTCCGCCCCACCATCACGGTGATGGACGACCGCGTGCTGCTCTCCACCTTGCCCACCCACGCCAAGCGCGAGGTCCGCCGGGTCGCCAAGCTCCTCAAGGCCGGCGAGGATGCGACGCTCCATGCGGGCCTGGTCGAGACCGGGATCGCGGACGGCGCCTCGATGGTCAACTTCGCCGACTGGCCGCTCTTCATGGGCAACCTCTACACCCAGCTGAAGGCCCTCGCCCCGATGCTCGGCGGCCTGGCGGGCGGCGGCGGCGAGCTGCCGTTCCAGCTGGAGGCGCTCCCGGACATGACCGTGCTCACCCGTCACTTCAGCCCGAGCGAGCGCTACTCGTTGGCCCTCGTGGGTGGCCGGATGGACATCACCGAGTCCTCCATCGGCCCCGAGGTCTCCATGCTCATGGGTCTCGCTGTCATCGGCGGCGCGAGCGTCTTTGGAGCCGCGACCGGCTTCGACGAAGCGGGAGATGAATGGGACGACGCACAGGTTGCAGTCGACTTCGCTGGCCAGCCCCTGGAATTGGAGAACGGCGCGGCGCCTGGACCGGCAGGGCAGACGCAGACCAGCCTCACGGGCCTCTCCATGGGCATCCAGATGTTCCAGGTCCAGAACGACGGAAAGGCCCCCGCCAGCCTCGCCGAACTGAAAGGGGACGGTCCCTCGGAGCAGGGAACGATCAAGGATCTCGTCACCGACGGTTGGGGTCGAGCGTTCAAGTACTCCAACGAGGGCGGCAAGGTCAGGGTCTGGTCCATCGGCGCCAACGGGATCGACGAGAACGGCGAGGGCGACGACCTGCTCCTCGAGCTCTGATCCCATGGGCCAGGTCGCCCGCGAGCGGCCTGGCCCTCCCCGCGCTGGGGTCACGTGGGGCGCGCGGGCCGCTCCCTTCGGGGAGCCCTGCCCCCGCCGCGATCGACCCTGAAGAGCGCCCCACCGGCCACCCCGACTTTCCCACACGATTCCGTGAAGACCTGGGAGGGGCGCTCGTACCACCGTCCATGTTCACGCCGCGCCAGTGCAGCTTCTTCCTGGTCGCCGGGATCACCCTCGCGGCGATCCTGCTCGGTCAGGGGGCCTACGGCCCCGGCCTGTACGTCCTGACGTTCGCCGTGGCGCTGGTGGGCCTCTACGCCTCCGTGCAACTCTGGCGGACCCGCTCCTTCTCCGGCTCCCTCTACTTCGCCTGGGGCTGGGGCGTGTGCGTGCTCGAGGTGATCGCCGACGCCGCCGCCGAACCGATGGTCTGGGCCGTAGCCGTGGGCGTCGTCGTCCTCGGTCTCCTCCTCCATCTCGGCAGACGACTGCTGCGAGACCCGAGGAGCACTGAAAACTGAACACTGAGCACGGGGCACTAATCACGGGGGACCCCTGAGCGGCGGGGCTCTAGCAGCAGGTGGCCGCCCGTTGCAACGGCCCGCAGGCGACGACCCAGCGGCGCCCAGGGGCCCCGTGGATCAGAACGCCGAGACCCGCAGACAGGAGGCCCTGCAGGGGCCGCGACGCCCCGCGCACTCCTGGACCAGTGCGCAGTGCTGCTGCCCCGTCAGTCCCGCTTGAGGGTCCCGCGCTGGCGGTACTTCTCGCGGTACTTGGCGTCGAGGGCGGTCTGCTTGTCCTCCAGGGAGATCTTGCGACCCTGGACGAAGGCGTGCTCGATCTTGGTCCCCAGCTCGAAGGGGTCACCGTCCGCCACGAAGAGGGTGGCGTGCTTGCCCTTGTCGAGGGAGCCCACGTGGTCGTCGATGCCCAGGAACTCCGCGGGCGACAGGGTCACCGAGCGCAGGGCCTGGGCGGGGGTCAGCCCGTGGGGCACGGCGGCCGCTGCCTCGTAGCAGAGGTTGCGGGCGTTGGAGCTGTCCCGGGCGCCCATGGTCAGGCAC
>CBFHHK010000228.1:0-6844 GCA_965655435.1 Planctomycetota bacterium
ATGGGGCCCGAACCAGAGGGTGGCGGTGTCGGCGTCGTTCGGTGGGCCGAGGGCGGCCGCTGCCCCGACGGCGACGGCGAGGGCGGGCGCCCCGCCGAGCGCGAGACTGGTGCGCTGATCGGAGGAGACCAGGTGAAGGGTCTCGGCCCGCTTGGACGGGACGTCGAGTCGCAGGGCGCTGGCCTTCACCTGTGTCACGGGGCACTCGATGGTGAGCGAGACCTCGACGGGCCCCGGGCCCACCCGGATCGTGGTCGCCTTGCCGTTGGCGCCGCGCACGCGTCGGACCTTCAGGCGGGATCGGAGCATCCCGGCCTCGACGCTCCGAATGGGGGCACAGGGCAGGGGGAGGACGAGGTCAGCGGAGGCGCCTCCGGGGGCGGGCCGGACGTCGACGAGGACGAAGTCATCGCGGGTGGCGCCTCGCCGTAGCGGGGCGACGAGGACGCCGACGCAGCCGCGGCTCGCCGCGCGCGTGGCGATGGCGCGCAGGGAGGTCTTGCGGTTGACCGGGGCGGCCGGGACCGTGACCAGCGCGACCGTGCCCTCCAAGGTCAGCCGTAGGCCCTCAGCCTCGGCGAAGTCGCGTTCCAGCCCGGCTCCGAGCTCGACCACCGGCCCCCGTGCTCTCGTCGCGGAGGCGTTCCAGGCGTAGGCGGCGGGGAGGGGGCCGGAGGGTGAGGCGTCGGGCTCCCAGCGTTCCTTGAGGCCCGCGAAGGCCACCGATGCGATGGCGTCGTCGAAGAGCAGCACCTCCGAGCGCGTCGGGATCGCCCGCGGCGTCTCGACCTCGAGGCGCTCCGGGCGCAGGCCCGCAGCGCGCAGCGCCGCCTCCACCCGGTCGAGCCCGCGCTCGTAGCCCACGGTGCCCACCACGCGCGGGGACCGGGACAGCTCCGTCAGCAGCGCGCTGACGTCCGCGGTGCTGGCGGGCCCTCCCGCCTGATTGAGCGCACGGGTGGCGGTGGTCGTCACGGCGGCGGCGCCGGTCGCAGCCTGAAGCGTCCCCGCGGAGGCCTCAGCGGCGGATGCAGCTGGGGACTCGGGCAAGGACCCGGACACGGGGGCCCCTGGCGGGGTCCCAGGAAGGGCGGCCGGGAGCAGCGCGAGGAGCATGGCGGGGGTCAGGACACAAAGGGTCATGGGGGGGATCGTACCGGCGAGGCGTCGCTCTACCATGCGGCCCCGTGAACAGATTTCCCTTCGATGCCGTGCTCTTCGACCTCGACGGCACCCTCGTGGCCACCGACAGCTTCTGGCCCGATGTGGCGCGAGCCGCGACGCTGGACGTCTTCCGGGAGCGAGGGGTCACCCGGGAGGTCCCGGGGGCGGCGGAGTGGATGGCCATGGTCGGCATGCCCCTTCAGCAGGCCTTCGAGTCGACGTTCGATGACCTCGACGGCGAGACCCGCGGGGCCCTCCTTGTGGCCTGCGCGGACGCCGGGCACGCGCAGCTTGACCGGCATGGCGCGACGCTCCTCGCCGGGGTGGAGGAGACCCTCGCGGACCTCTCCGGTCGGGGCGTGCACCTCGGGATCGCCTCGAACTGTTCCCCGGAGTACCTGGAGCTCATGCTGACGCGCGCGGGCCTCGGGCGTTGGATCGAGGAGGGGCGCTGCCTCGCCTCGCCCGGTGTCCGCGACAAGGGAGACATGATCGAGGACCTGCTGCACACCTTCGGGACCCGCCGCGCTGTGATGGTGGGCGATCGCGCGGGCGACCGCGACGCGGCCTGGGCGAACGGCCTACCCCACGTGCACATCCCCCGGGGCTATTGCGGCGGCGGTGACGACGGCGTGGAGGCCGAGGCGGTGCTCGCCGGGATGGAGCAGCTCTTGCCTGCCTGCATGGCGCGGGCGGCGGCGGTCGCCGCCTGCAAGGAGAGGCTGGACGGGGCGCAGCGGATCGTGGTCACCGGCCTGCCCCTCGCGGGCACCACGAGCTTCGCTTCCGACCTGGCGGCGGCCTTCACCGACGGGGGTGCGCCAGCGCGGCTGGTCTCGGGGCAGGAGCCGGACGGCGATGGAGCCTCTCTCTCGGCTCGGGGGGGGGGCGGACCTCGGATCGTGGACGCTCAGCTCGGCGGCGCCGACGCCGCGCTGGCGTCGGCGGACGCGCTGGTACTCGTGTCCGCCCAGCCTGAGGTGCTGGAGCGCCGCGCGCGCGGAAAGCGTGTCGGGATCGCACCGCTGGAGCAGCTGGTAGAGGCCCTGCCCGTAGCCCAGCGCCGCGTCGATGACCTGCGCCGCTCATGGGGGCGCCGCGCCGTGGAAGTGGACGCAAGCAACGCCCTCTCGCCCGGCGTTCGCTGACGTGGTGCTCCGTGTGGGGCTCTGATCGCAGCGGGCTTCCTACCCGCGGCGGAGCCCGCCCTAGCGGCTGGCCGCGGCCCCCGCGCTCTCGATGCGCAGGCGGGCGATCTCACGAATGAACGGGGCGGCGGCCTCGGTCTCCGCGTCGGCCTTCGCGATCGTGGCCTCGAGCCAGCGCTCCAGCGCGGCCTCCGACTCTCCGCAGAGCCAGTGCGCGTCGCCGAGGAACAGCAGGTTGAGGGGGATGGGGGCGACCTCAACCGCCGCCGCGAGGGTGTCGCGGCCCGCCTCGAGGTCCTTGAAGGGCCACGGTGCACGTGACTGGAAGCGCCCCTTCAGCCGCAGCGGAGAGGCCCCCTCGAAGTCAGGGGAAGCCGCCGCGAGCCGCTTGATCTGTCCGGGCAGCGTGGTCGCCGCTCCGCTCGCGAGCGCCTGCAGCGTGGGCATCGACCAGAGCCGCAGCCCGGTTCCGAGGGTGCTGAAGAGCTCCGCTGCCGGGTCCCCCGGACGAAGCGCGAGGGCTCGCCGGGCGAACCTGGCGGACCCGGACGCGAGGGAGCGGATCTCGGACTTCAGTGCGGAGGGGACCTCGTCTTCGAGGTCGATCAGGGCCTCGGGGGTCGGGAGCGTCGCGGGGGGCGACTTGAGGGCGAGGGTGGACTGGAGGCGCAGGTCCGCGTTCAGGACCAGGGCCCGAGCCGTGGCCATGAGGGTCTCATAGCTGGCGTCCTCGGCGCGCGCCCTGGGCAGCAGCGTCGAGCAAGCCAGCGTGGACTCCCGCAGCCGAAGGCTGGCGAGGCGCGTCAGCGACGGGGGGGCCGGTTCGAGGGCCGACGTGGCGGCGGGAGCCTCGCTGCTCTCGTTCCCGCCGCCTGCGGGGCGCGAGCCTGGCTCAGCCGCGGTCCCTTGGGCGGGTTCGACTCCGCCGCGCTCCGCTCCAGGGGGCTGCTCCGCTTTGGGTTGGGCCACTTCAGGTTGGGCCACTGCCGATTGGGCCACTGCAGATTGCTCCACGGCCGGCTCGTCCACGACCGCCTGCTCGATCACTCGGGGGGGCGCGGCGAGGACCTCGTCCACGGAGCGCGTCGAGGTGCAGCTAGCCAGCGCGATCGCGCAGAGCCAGAGGCACGCGGCCTGTCCAGGCCTCCCTGGACGCATTTCTGTAGAGCGTTGTCCCATCGCGTCCTATTCGCTCGCCGGCCAGCGAGCGATGCGACGGATTGCAGCGCCTTCGCTATGGCGTGGGCGGTGGCGGTTACGGACAATCCCCGGCCATTCGCTGCGCCCCTCCCCTCGGCCCGCGACCCCGAACGCATGTTCAAACGTATCCTCATTGCCAACCGCGGAGAGATCGCGCTGCGCGTGATCCGGTCCGCTCGAGAGATGGGCATCGAGTCCATCGCCGTCTACTCCGAAGCGGACGCAAGAGCCCTTCACACCCGCATGGCGGACGTGGCTGTCCCCCTCGGCGGCAAGCTGCCCTCCGAGAGCTACCTCGACATGGACAAGATCCTCACGGCCGCTCGGGAGACCGGCGCCGAGGCGATTCATCCGGGCTACGGCTTCCTGAGCGAGAACGCAGAGTTCGCGCGCCGGGTGGCGGAGGCGGGCTTCGCCTGGATCGGACCGCCTGCGAACGCGATCACGACGATGGGGGACAAGATCACCTCTCGCCGCGAGATGAAGGCGGCTGGCGTCCCCTGTGTCCCTGGGCTCGTGGATCCCGTGGACGATGTGGAGGCGGCGACCCGCGAGGCGGAGGCCATCGGCTACCCCATCGCGATCAAGGCGGCCGCGGGTGGCGGCGGCAAGGGCATCCGGATCGTGCGAGAGCCGAGCGAGATGGCCTCTGCCTTCCGCACGGCCTCCGGCGAGGCGGTGGCCTCCTTTGGCGACGGCCGGGTCTACCTTGAGCGTTACCTCGACTCCCCGCGCCACGTGGAGGTCCAGGTGATGTTCGACGGGCACGGCAACGGCGTGCACTTCTTCGAGCGCGAGTGCTCGGTCCAGCGCCGACACCAGAAGCTCGTGGAGGAGGCCCCCTCCAGCATCCTGGACGAGGAGACGCGACAGGCCATGGGGGACGTCGCCCTCCGGGCAGGGCACGCGGTGGGCTACTGCGGCGCCGGCACGGTCGAGTTCCTCTGGTCTGGCGGGGAGTTCTTCTTCCTCGAGATGAACACCCGCCTCCAGGTGGAGCACCCTGTGACGGAGATGATCACGGGCGTGGACCTGGTCCGGGAGCAGCTGCGGGTCGCGGACGGTCAGCCCCTCGGCTACGGCCAAGAGGACCTGTCCATTCACGGCCACTCGATCGAGGTTCGGATCAACGCGGAGGACCCCTTCAACGGCTTCCTCCCGTCCACCGGTGTCCTGCACAACCTCCGCGCGCCCGGCGGGCCGTGGGTCCGGTTGGACACCGCCATGTATCGCGGCCTCGAGGTGGGCCTCGAGTACGACCCCATGCTCGGCAAGCTCATCGTCTGGGGTGCCGACCGAAAGGAGGCGATCGCCCGGATGATTCGCGCCATCCGGGAGATGAACGTGGGCGGCGTGCACACCAGCCTGCCGGCCGCGCTCCAGGTGCTGATGCACGAGCGCTTCATCTCGGGCGATTACGACACGCACTTCCTGGAGGGCCTGACCATCAAGTCACCCGAGGAGTACGAGGGGCTCGCCGCGGTGGCGGCTGCCATCTATCGGCACCACCAGGCGCGACGGAAGGCGCTGGCGCCGAGCGCCGCCGGGCGTTCAGGCTGGCAGGCGCGAACACGCGGGGAGCTCACGGGTCACGTGGGTCGAGCCGGCGTCGCCGCCGCCTCGGAGGTGCAGCCGTGAAGACCTTCGTCAAATTTGGAGAGACCACGCACGAGGTCGAGCTGACCGAGCGCCTCGGAGAGCTCATCGTCCACCTCGACGGCGAACGCTGTGAGGTGGAGTACGCCGAGGCCGACAAGCTCGGGCAGATCGTCCTCATCCACGGTGGCAAGAGCTACGCCATGTCCATCGAGGGCGGGCCCCATGACATCGCGATCACGATCGCCGGCCATCGCTACGACTGCGAGCTGGAGGACGAGCGTGAGCGCGCGGCCAACCTGGCGGCGCGGGCGGCCAACAAGGGCGGCGGTCTGCTCAAGGCCGTGATGCCGGGCGTGGTCGTCGAGGTGCTCGTCGAAGTGGGGGAGGCCGTCGTCGAGGGCCAGCCGCTGCTCATCCTCGAGGCCATGAAGATGCAGAACGAGATCGGCGCGCCCGGCGACGGGATCGTCAAGGCGCTGCACGCCTCGGCCGGCGACGCGGTGGGGGCGGGAGACAAGCTCGTCACCCTCGCTGCTCCTGAGGGCGAGTGAGCCTGAGCGGGTGAGCCAGAGCAGGTGAGCCAGAGCAGGTAAGCCAGAGCAGGTAAGCCAGAGCAGGTAAGCCTGTCGGGCGGTCGCTGGATCAGCGGCCGCCGCCGTAGCCGAGGGCCCGCAGGTCGGCGTCCACGTCCGACGGGATGGGGCCCCCGCTGGAGCTGCTCCCGAGCCGGGCGGCCTGGTCCCGGGTGCGCGCGTCCCACTGGCGGAGCGCGCCCAGGAGCTCTCGCACCTTCTCCGGGTGGTCGGCCGCCACGTCCGAGGACTCCGACGGGTCGAGGTCGAGCCGGTAGAGCACGAGGCCGAGCTCCTCGTCGGGGGCCAGCGCCGCGCCGGCCTCCGCCGGCGGCGTGCGGACATGTAGTTTCCAGGGTCCAAGCCGGGCCGCGAGGAGCCGCCGACCGCCGGCGTGACGCTCACGCTGGCTGACGATCAGCCGCGGCGCGCGCAGCGTGAGGTTCGTCTCGGTCTCATCCGAGCCCGCGCCCATGAGCGCCGCGAGGCTCACGCCAGTTCCGAGGTTCGGGAGTGGGGCGAGGCCGGCGAGGTCGAGGATCGTGGGCGCCAGGTCCACGAGCCCCACGGGCTCGTCCACCTGGGAAGGGCCGTGTGCGCGACCGCCGGGCGGATAGATCAGCAGGGGCACGTGCACCAGCTCCTCGTGCACGGTGTGAGAGTGGTGGAGGGAGCCGCGCTCGTCGAACTCCTCACCGTGGTCGGCGGCGACCGCGATCAGCCTGGGGCGCCCTGAGCGGTGGCGCGCGGCGAGGTGATCGAGGACCACGCCGACGTCCGCGTCCATGGCCCGGACCTCGGAGTGGTACAGCTCCCGGAGCCAGTCGACCTCCTCCGGCGAGAGCCCGTGGGTCCCGGGGACCTCACCGTCCCGGATCCGGTTCGCGCCGAACCGGTCCCCGATTCGCGCGCGGGTCGTCGGCGTCGCGCGGGGGCCGCCCAGGGCCTCGACGTCGCGACGCTCGTAGGGACCGTGGGGCTGGAAGAAGTGCACGTGGAGAAAGACGGGCCGCTCCCTCGGCTCCTCCAACCAGCGGATCACCCGCTCGGGACGTGCGTTCATCTCCAGGTGCTCGTAGCCCCGGGCGAGCCCGAAGGTCTCCCCGAGCCAGGGGTTGTCCAGGAATCCCGCCGTGGCGTAGCCCTGGGCGCGCAGGTGCT
>CBFHHK010000229.1:0-6779 GCA_965655435.1 Planctomycetota bacterium
GAGGCCCACCCGTGACGTCCTCGACGCCACCCTCGCGGAGCTCGGGGTCAGCCGGCGGCAGGGCGTGCTCAGCGCCAGGGAGCTACGGGCGAACCGCGGCCTGATGCCCGGCGAGAGCGCAGGCCAAGCCGAGGAAGGCGACGCCCCGCTCGACGTCACCTCCGCCCCGACCCCGGACCCCGCCTCTGGCGCCGCGGCCGGGCCCCTGGACCCGGAGATGGTGGAGTTCAGGGATGGCCTCGTGGGCATGGCGCTGAGCGATCCTCGGTACCTGAAGACCGCCCTCGCCGACGTGGTGGCGGCCTCCGCGGAGCTCTCGCCGTCCATGGCCGCCGGGCTGCGGGAACGGGACCGCCCCGCCGACGAACTCAAGGTGTTGATGCAGTTCGCGCGCGCCGCGCCGAGCGCACCGGTCGCGGGCGCCCTCGCCGAGCTCACCCTCACCCACGATGACCCCACCGTCCGCGCCTTCGCCTCGTGGGCGCTGGTCCCCACCGGCGAGGCAGACGGGAGCGGCGCCGTGGTCACCACCCTGCTGCGCCGCCTCAAGTACGAGAAGGACACCCAGGCGCTCATCTGGGCGGCGCGCGCCCTGGCGTCCCACGGCAACCTCTCCGGGCTCGCGGCCCTGTCGGCCATCGCGAGCGGACCGGCCAGCGACGACGCCGCCGCGGCGAACCAGCAGTTCTACGAGGTGGTCCGCGCGACGGTCGGTCGTGACGACGTGACCGTGGAGGACGCAAACGGGGTCATGGTCGACTGGGCAGCGGGGCGCGTCGACCGACCTTCCCCGGCCCCCGACGCCCTGCGCGCCTCGGTCTGGCGCCTCATCTCGGACCTCTCGGGGGAGCACTTCCAGCTACGCGGGGTCGATGACGCCCGGTTCATCCTCTCGCGGCTGGGCCCCTGGGCCGCCGCGGAGCTCGGGGCCGCGCTGGAGGATGAGGACGACTACGTCCGCTTGCACGTCACCCAGGTGCTCGAGCGCATGGGGCAGCGCGGAGCGGGGGCCGCCCCGAGCCTGAGGCTCGCCCTGCACGACCAGAGCGACGCTGTGGCCGGCGCGGCAGCAGAGGCGTTGGCGGCGGTGGCCCCGGGGGCGTGCCTTCCAGCGCTCCTCGCGCGCCTCGATGAGGGGCCTCCCCACGAGGTCCGGGTGGCCATTATCCGCGCCGCGGGGCGCAGCGCCACGGCCCCGGCGCCCCTGCTGCTCGAGTCCTTCCGCGAGGCAGGCGCTCCCACGGACCTGCGCCTCGCCGCGGCGGCCGGACTGCTCGGTGCAGGCCTCGATGCTGACCTCGGCGCCGGGGACGAGGCCGAGGTGCTGACCTGGCTCGCGGACACCATGACCCGCTCCTTCGGCGACCCCGCGGGCGCCGAGGCCCTGGTCGGGGCCTGGGTGGGAAACATCGAGGGCACGGGCGGAGACGAGCTACGGGTGGCATGGTCCGAGCTCGGCCCCAGGCAGGCGATCATCCACACCGCAGAGCAGGCCAGCGCACGTCGGAGCGGCCGCGCCGCTCTGCTCCGCGGTCACCTCGCCGGGTCGAGGTGAGCTCGATCGCAGCGCACCAACGGCTCGGACCACGGCGCTGACGAGGCTCCTCTCCGCTGGCCTCCCCCTGCATGGTGTCCTCGGCGCAGGGTCTCCTCGGCGCGTGCCTCCCCTGCGCCGGGCCGGCTGAGAACGCCGTGGGGAACGCTGCGGTCCCCACCCCAGGGGGACCAGCCCTCCGGCATCCGAGGCCAGGGCACCTCCCGCGGCCCCGGACCCTCGAGTGGCGAACTCGAGCCCGGTGGGCTCGAGAGCGCGCGGCCCCCCCACCGCTCGATGCCCCACCCGGGGTGGCCAACCGCTGGCTAGCGCGCCGCTGGGTGGCCCGAGCTCGCGCCGCCTGAGCGCTCACCGCGAGGAGCTCGGCAGGGGGTCTCCTCTCCCACCGGATCGACGGCCATGGCAGGCCTCCACGCGTGGCCGAGCATCAGCCCCAGGTCCTCGCACAGCCCGTCCCGGGTCCCGGGCTCGTCAGATCGAGAAGAGGCAGGAGGCGACCACCGCCATCCAGAGGACCCCGTTCACGGCGAAGATCAGGTCCCCGCCAAGGAGCACCTTGGTCGGGCTCCCGCCGGCCTCCTTGCGGGTGACCATCAGCAGGTAGCGGAAGAGGCCAAAGACGACGAAGGGCACCGTCCAGACGAGGCGGTTGTCCTCCCCAAACTTGACCGCCGTCTCCTCGTCCACGGTGTACATGGAGTAGGTGATGATGGCGCAGGCGGCGAGAACTCCGGTCGCCTGATCGAGGAACGCCGGCGTGTACTGGCCGAGGTTCTTGCGGTGACTGGCGGCCTCCTCACCGAGGAGGTCGATCTCTGCGCGCCGCTTGCAGAAGGCGAGGAAGAGCGCGAGGAAGAGCGTGCTGAGCAGCAGCCACTCCGAGATCGGCGCCGCGGCGGCGTAGGCGCCCGCCGTCACCCGGAGCATGAAGCCGAGGGCGATCAGGAACGCGTCCACGAGGGCGATCTGCTTGAGCGTCAGGGAGGAGAGCAGGTTCGAGACCATGTAGATCCCGACGACCGCCATCACGTTATCGCCATCGACGGGGGTCGAGACGGCAGCCAGCCAGAGGGCGCCCACGACGCAGACCGCGCTCAGCACCAGCGCCTGGGCCACGCTGACCTCACCAGCGGCGATCGGGCGCTTGCACTTCTCTGGGTGCTTGCGGTCCGACTCCACGTCCATGACGTCGTTGACCAGGTAGATCGCGCTGGCCCCCAGACAGAACGCCGCCGCCGCGACGAGCACCCGCAGGATCCGCTCTTGCTGGGAGGCGGCGTCCACGCCGACCTCCCCCAGGGCGAACACCAGCGCCGCAAGAACGAAGATGTTCTTCACCCACTGGTGTGGGCGGAGGGAGCGGATGAGCGCGAGCGGGTTCATGGGGAGGAAGGGGGATCGTGATGCGATGCCCCCTCCGCACTCATCGGAGGGCTCGGCACCGCCGCCCGACCCTCCGCACTCAAAAACGGCTCCGGGCCCGTCCCGATTCGAGCCGAGGCCCGAACCCGCCCGTCTGGACCACCGGGCCGGATCGCCGGGCCGGATCGCCGGGCTGGGCTGCTGGGCTGAGGCCACCGCCTGGGTCCACCAGAGCGTGGGACGCCTACTTGCTGAGTGAAAGGGTCTGGAGGCCCTCGAAGGGCGAGTCCGAGCCGACCGGAATGAAGGTCACCTCTTCGCTCTCGTCAAGCAAGCCCTCCCGCTGGGCGTCGATCAGCTCGAGCGCGCGTACCTGGAGGTTATCCCAGAGGACGTTCGTGGTGGTCTCGTGGTTGCCCTCGGGATCGTTGTCGTCCGCAACCAGGGCCGTCTTGCCCCGGCCGCTGAACCCTCGAAGAGGGCTGCGGCGCTGATCACGCCCGGCGTAAGCGGACCATCCGCCGTCGATGGCATCCCTGTTCTCAGGGAGGTACCAGTCCTCGACGGGGATCCCGTCCTGATCGGGGGTCAGGAAGCTCAGCTGGACCGCAGGGCACGTCAGGGTCTTCGCGTTCTTCACATCGGGCTGCCAGACCTTGTCGGTGATGAGAGAGGCGAAGAAGCCGACGCCTGACTCCTTGGGAATCCGGCTGTACTTGGTCTCGTACTCCAGGAACCCTCGCTTGACCTGCTCTAGGTTGGCGCGGCAGGCCGTCACCTTGCCCTGGCCGATCGAAGAGACGACGTTCGGGATCACGAAGGTCATCAGGATCCCGATGATCAGGATCACGGCCAGAATCTCGATGAGGGTGAACCCTGCGTCGCGGCGCTGGCTCGGCGGTTGGAGTGCGATCTTCATCAGTGGCGTTGGAGAAGGGGCGAGGTGGTGGATACCGCGTCGGGTCCCGCCGGTCACGGGACCCGCCAGAATACGACTCAGGCCAGCGCGGCGGCCGCGTCCTTGAGGGCGTCCACCTTGCTGGTGGCCTCCCAGGGGAAGCCCGGGCGACCGAAGTGGCCGTGGGCAGCCGTCTGGCGGAAGATCGGCGCCTTCAGGCCCAGTGCGTCGATGATGCCGCGGGGCGTCAGGTCGAAGACCTGCCCGATGGCGCTGCTGATGGCGTCCTCGGAGACCTTGGCCGTGCCGAAGGTGTCCACCCGGACCGACAGGGGCTTCGCCACGCCGATCGCGTAGGAGAGCTGGACCTCGCAGCGGGTCGCGAGCCCTGCGGCCACGACGTTCTTGGCGACCCAGCGGGACGCGTAGGCTGCGGAGCGATCCACCTTGGAGGCGTCCTTGCCGCTGAAGGCGCCGCCGCCATGGCGGCCCATTCCCCCGTAGGTGTCGACGATGATCTTGCGGCCGGTGAGCCCGCAGTCGCCGTGGGGCCCACCGATGACGAACTTGCCTGTGGGGTTCACGTGGAAGATCGTGTCGTCGTCGAGCATGTCCGCGTCGATCACGGCGCGAATGACATGCTCGATGATCTGCTGCTTGATCTCTGCGAGCACCTCGGCCTCCTCGGCCTTCCCGTTCACCTCGGGGTCGTGCTGGGTGGAGATCACGACGGTGTGCACGCGCACCGGCTTGTCGCCGTCGTACTCCACCGTGACCTGGCTCTTCGAGTCAGGGCGGAGCCAGGCGAGGGTGCCGTTCTGACGAAGCTCGGCCATGCGCTCCACGAGGCGGTGCGAGAGGTGGATCGGGAGCGGCATGAGCTCCTCGGTCTCGTCGCAGGCGTAGCCGAACATGAGGCCCTGGTCGCCCGCGCCCTGCTCCACGTGGAGGCCCTTGTCGTCGTCCACGCCCTGGGCGATGTCAGGGGACTGACGGTCCAGCGTCACCATCACCGCGCAGGTGTCCGCGTTGATCCCGAAGGCGTCGTCGGTGTAGCCGATGGAACGCAGGGTCCCACGAACGATGTCCTGGTAGTTCACGACCGCCTTGGTCGTGATCTCCCCTGCGATGATGCAGACCCCCGTGGTGACCATGGTCTCGCACGCCACCCGGCTGGAGGGGTCCTGCTCGAGGAGGGCGTCAAGGACCGCGTCCGAGACCTGGTCCGCCACCTTGTCAGGGTGGCCCATGGAGACGGATTCGGAGGTGAAGAGACTGCGTGACATGCGGGTCGTGGGTTGGATTCGGCGGGCGGAGAGGGCCCATCAGGCGTGGAGCTGCCACAGCCGGGGTCGGCTGCCAGCCGGAAACTCTACCGTCCTGGGAACCCTCAGGCGAGCCCGATACGGGCCCTGAGGGCGTCCAGCGTCGCGACTGTCGCACCCCGCTCGGCCCTGAGCGCCGACCGCCCCGCATCCCCCATGCGGCGCCTCATGCCGGGATCGGCCGCGAGAGTGCCGAGAGCGTCCCCTAGCGAGGCGGCATCTTCAACCCTCAAGGCCGCGCCCACCGCCTCCAGCATCTCGGTCTCATTCAAGAAGTTATCCACGTGCGGCCCGTAGACCACGGGGACGCCCTGGGCCGCGGGCTCCATCATGTTCTGCCCACCGTGTGGGATCAGGCTGCCGCCGATGAAGACCGCGTCGGCCACCCCGTAGAGCTCCTCCAGCTCCCCGATGGTGTCCACGATCAACGGGCGGAGCGGATCGGCCGCCTGCCCGAGCGCCCTTAATTTGGAGAGTCGCTCCGCCGCTGGGGCCCCAGCTCCGCCGTTGGCGAGGGCCTCCACGACCGCCTCCGCCCGCTCCGGGTGCCGTGGCACGATGATGAGCCTCGCCTCGGGTAGCACCCGGCGAGCCGCCTCCACGAACGCCGCCTCCTCTGGCTCGTGGGTGCTGCCGGCGACGATCACGAAGGGAGCGCCGCCCTCAACGGGTAGCCCAAGCTGTTGACGAAGCTCCTGCAGCCGATCGCCGGGGGTGACACCCGCGGCGCCGCGGAGCCCGTCCACCTTGACGTTCCCGGTCACCAGGACCCGCTCGGAGGAGCCCGCGAGGGCCGCGAAGCGCGCGGCGTAAGCGTCATCCTGCGCTGCGAAGAGGGAGATACGGCCAAACTCGGGCAGGGCTCCAAAGAGCTTGTAGCGGCGGAAAGACTGCTCCGTGATGCGGCCGCTCACCACCGCCACCGGCGCCCCACGGCGATTGGCCGCGCGCAGGAAGCAGGGCCAGGCCTCGAGCTCCACCAACAGCACGAAGTCCGGGCACACCCGCCGCCAGAAGCGCGCCACGATCGGGGCGAAGTCGAAGGGGTAGCGGACGACCTCGATCTGCGGGAAGAGCTGGCGTGCCACCTGCATCCCGGTATCACTGAAGGCGCTGACCACCACCTCGTAGCGCTCGCTGAGCGCATGGACGAGGGACTGGGAGGCCTTGATCTCCCCCACCGACACGCCGTGAACGAGGACCCGCTTGCGGGCTGTCGAGGGCGGAGGCAGCCGCACGAGCCCCGCCGTGGAGAGCGACAGGGCCTTGCGCGCGAGGCGAGGTCGAAGGATTCCGGCGCCGAGGAAGAGCGGGAACATGACCGCCCAGACGAGCCCGATGCATACGTCGTAGAACATCTGGAGCCCCCGCCGGCCGAGGCCGACGCGGGGGCTCGAGGTGATGGGGCCGGGCATCGCCTGCTCGGCGCCGCCCGTCACTTGCCGCAGCACTTCTTGAACTTCTTCCCGCTCCCGCACGGACACGGATCATTGCGACCGACGTCCCTGAACTCAGGGCCGAGGTTGCCGGCCTTCTGCGCGGTAGCGGCGGGAGCCCCACGCTGCTCCGAGGCGGGACGGTTCGCCGGGCGAGCCGCCGGGCTCTGGGCCGCAGCGTCCGGCCCGTCGCCGCCTTCGGC
>CBFHHK010000230.1:0-6767 GCA_965655435.1 Planctomycetota bacterium
CCCCTCCCTTCTGTTCCCCTTCAATCACCCCCACGACCCGCTGCTCCGCCAAGTGGCAGTTTGGATCGCTTATCCACTTCAAAAACCTATACCGCCAGGAGCTGTGGATCCCTTTCGAGATTACTACCAGCAGATGATCGAGTGGTGCATGTTACAGGGTTGGCCGGCCACCGTCGAGCCGGGCACGTTCGGGTTCACCAATCCGCCATTCGGCGGTTATCCGCACTATTGCGAGATCTGTGAGGTCTTCTATCCCCAGGAGGCTGACTGATGGTTAAAGCACCTACTGAAAGCTCTTCAACGAGCAGGTTGAGCGTTCGTTCAACCGTTCTAGCTCCGACCGCTCTGCTGTTCGTCGTCGGAGGGCTCGCTCTGTGGGCCATCGTAACGACGCGCGAGGTCGCCGTTGGTCCCGCGGATCGCACCACAAGCGCAGATGACGCTGCCTTCAACGGGGATCTGGGCGGGCAGTTCGGCAAGAACTCTACTCGAGGCGGATTGACTTCGCCAAGCATTGGGGGGCACGTGGCTTTGTCGAGTTCGTTTGCGACTGTTGTCGCTCGCGCTACTTCGGACTTTAGCGGCGTTACAGTCACGGTGACTGAGGAGATTCCGCAGTCAGCCCTGTCTGGACCGATCCCCGTCGCTGACGGCACAGAGGAGGGGGTCTTCGGAGACAGTGCGACATTCTCGGTGGGCTTCGCACCGCGCGTGGTCACATCGCGGCACGCAAACGAGTTCTATATCTTCGGACCTCCATACGCCAACCGGGATCGGACCGACGTAACGCCGGGGAAAGTGCTCATCGAGAGGTGGGATGTGACACCTCCCGATGGCGCACCGATTTTCTCGCGGACTTCCGCGTCCACGCCTGTAGGGACTCCCGCTTCCTTCAGTTTTCCGAGCGTCGATCTAGTTGGCACAACATATGTGCCTCCGAATCAAAGGGGCGAGATGACGCTGAAGCGTACGTTCGTTGGGCAGCATGATGTCGAGTGCATAGCAGCAGTCGTTGACCCTGAGGGGCGCTTCGCACTTATGCTCGATGCAGATGCCGGCGAAGTCGTGCGTGTCGAGCTGGTCCCAGGGAGTAGTCACACAACGATCGCCAGCTCAGCGACTTATCCTAATCTGGTGGGGGCGAGCGGGATGCATCTCGCCCGCCTTGGCACTACGGGAGAGAAGCACCTAATGATCGCACTGTCATCTGACGATTGGTTGATTCTCATCGACGCCGATAATGACGGAGTCTTTGAGGGGGCCACTGTTCTCGATCATGTCGCATACAAGGCCGCAGGCCTGCATCTCAACACGACCTGGGCAGAGAACTACTTCCAGTACTCGTTCGGCGTATTCTAGTACTTCCTACTGGCAGGTTTCGCGCACGGGCAGGCCTCGCTCTGCTCGTGCGCAAAGAGCTCAGCCTGGCGTTAGGTTTGGTGCGCTCCGGTCTCGAGCCTACGGTCGTCTGAGCGGTGGAAACGGGACTCCTACGAGTGGTTGTATTGAGCGCAGTGCGAGGTCTGTACTGACCTATACTAAACTGGCCCCATCAACTCTGGTGAGCGAAGCCCCGGACATCCTCAACGGAGTCGCGACACGGGGAGAGCCAGTGACCGGCCCCAGGAAGTTGATCCAGGCTCTACGAGAGTCCGAGGGGTTGAGGTGCCTGAGATACGGTGCCGCACACCACTGGAGTACGGAGTCGTAGCAACTATCGCGCACAACTCCGCCCTCGTCGCCCTGGTCCCCCACCCGCGCGAGCACCAGTGGACCTACTTCGGCGTCCTCGCCCCCGCCTCGCCCCTGCGCGATGCCGTCGTCCCCCGCCGCACCGTCGCCCACCGCACCGGGCCCTCCCCCGGGCCCCGTCCCGCGCCAGGCATCGGCGAGCCCAAAGCCGACCCCTGCGCCAAGGCACAGCGCCGCAGCTGGGCCGAGTTCCTCCAGCGGACCTTCGCGGTCGACGTGCTGCGCTGCCCCACGTGCGGCGGCCGCCGCCACCGTGTCGCCACCCCTTGCGCCCGCCCGACCCGAGCCCCAGCTGCGCTTCGCCTGATCCGCCGCCCCAGGGCGACCGCAGCGCGCCCCGATCGACGCCGACGCCCCTTCCCTGAGGCCGCCGGCTGAACTTCGTAGCCCGACAGGCCGGCGGCGAGGCGAAGTGTGAGGACTTTTCCTGTCGAACCAGTTGCTGGGCTAGCTATTTTCCCCCAAAGTCGGCCTTAGAGCGCTTCAGCGGGCCATTCCTTGGCCGGGCCCTCGGCCGGGGCGGTCATCGCCCCTCCCTCCTGTTCCCCTTCAACCACCCCCACGATCCGCTGCTCCGCCAAGTGGCAGCTTGGATCGCTTATCCACACCGGCGATCCCGATTCTTCGAAGAGATGGCGGGTCCAGGTCAGCGCTTCCGTTCTGGGAGTGCCGGCGCGCGACGCGGGCAGCGGAAGGAACTCCGATTCAACTGCTCGCGGGCTGGTCCAGTCTCCAATCCCCAAACCCCCTCCATGAAGCGAGCCACAACCCTACTGTTCGTCCTCCTTGGGACCCTGCCCCTTGGCGCCTGCGGCAGCACGTCGAAGTCACTGGTCACCACGATCGACGACCTGGCCTCGGACACGGATCGGGAGGGTCGATACCGCGCCGCGCAGAACCGCATCGTCTCGCTGACCGGAACGCTCTCGCCGTTCCGTCCGGGGCAGGTGTATCGCTACAAGCCGAGCCGTGCGGTCTCCACGATGTTCGGCCTGACGAACGGCAACAGTTACAACGAGGTCCTGACGATCTTGCCTTCTCACACGAGCACCAGAGATACTCCCACCGAGATCGTCGTGGAGGTCAAAAAGAAGCTCCGGGCTGCGCAGCTCGCGGGCACAGCCTTCGTTTCGGCGAAGATCCGCTCGGCTGAGGCGGAGCGCAAGCTCGAAGAGCTCGAGAAGGACGCTGAAAGGACAACGCGGGCCGCGCTGGTTTCGAAGCTCGAGGGCGCAAACGCGGAACTCGAGACAGCTCGACGGCAGCTGACGGACACGACTACCCTCGCCAGTGAGTCCGTCAATCAACCTGGTGTCGTCGTGTTTCGATGGGCGACCGAGTCGAAGCGAAACCTGAGCCTCGCCAGCCTCTTGGGCTTCAAGTCCCGTCAAGAAACCGCGAGCTCGGGATACACCGTCGCTGTGGGGTGGCGCGAATCAACGCTCGTGGTAGGGAGCGACATCCACCAACTCAGCGTCGCTGACAACAAGAACTGGGAGTGGTTCGTTCTCGCCTGGGGCTGGCTTCCCTGGATCGGCCAGTGGACGCCGGATAAGTACCGGCAAGTCACGACCAGGACCATCCAATCCCAAGCGATCGCCTATCTGCAGGACGTATCGATCGCCAAATCGTTGGAAGCGAATCTAGAAGCGAGCATCGAGGATCTTGGCTCTGCATCGAAGGCCCTCGATGCCGCCGACAGCATCGAGATTCAGGCCGCGCTCTCGCAGGTCAAGAGCCTCACCACAGAGGGAGTCTTCGGGAGAGCAACCCGAAGCACCGAGGCTGTCCACTTCGGCCCCGCTCCCCTGAACCCGGAAGAAAAAGAGGTAGGCGCGGAGGATCAAGAACTCCAACGAACCGAAGAAGGGAAGGAGTGCTCTGACTGGCTCACACTGCTGTCGGTGGAAGTCGATCTTCAGGACTTGCAGGAGATGTTCAAGGACCCGAACGCAGCTCCTCCGGAGTAACCAATCAGTCACTCGAGCCGGATCCGGCAAGGCTCTCCGAAGTACAGCACCGACGCCGCGCTCGTCAGGTTGAAGGTGGCGACGAGTGGGCTAGATCGCTTCAGCGGCCCCTCCGTGGGCCGGGCCCTCGGCGGGGGCGGGCATCGCCCCTCCCTCCTGTTCTCCTTCAACCACCCCCACGATCCGCTGCTCCGCCATGTGGCAGCTTGGATCGCTTATCCACCAAGCTCGGTCTCTCGGAAGTGTCCGCGTTCGCCGTCGGATTCATGCCGCTCGAGTTGATGGTGATGGGCGCCTTGGCAAGTGGCAGCTTGGATCGCTTATCCACATCACATCTAAGAAAATCAGACCAAGTTAACATCATGTTTAGATTTAGAGAGAAAATTTCCCGTGTCGCGAGCCACGGTGCAGCTCTGCTCGCACTCGGCGCGTCTGGCGTGCTCGCGTCAGCTCAGCAAGCCTCGATTTACGTTGAGCCGGTAACGGATCTCCTGGGGAGCCTGAAGGGCGCGCCCGTGTCTGTCCAAGTTGGCCCGACGCTATGGAGGAGCCATGCATTTGACTCGGGGTACACTGCGCCAATCCCGGCTGAGCCGGACGACGTCGCAGACATCTATATCCACCGACAGGACACTGCTTCGGGAACGTCAGTTGAGCAACACTTTGTAGAAGTAGCGCCTCTGCTTGAAGATGGTGACGACCATCTCTCATTCGAGCTAATGTACGCTGTGCCGGAGGCTCGAAAAGTAGTCTTCGCCCAAGGGCCGTCGGACGAGCGATCCCTGTTTTACGACCCAAGGACGCCACTGTGGCGGGCAGTTCCCAACCTTTCAAGTCCAGACACGGCGACTCCACTGCGCTTCCATGCTGAAGTCGCGATGCTTCTCAATGATGAAGTTATTGATCGTTACACGAGCTACCTTGACATACAGAATCCCCCACCTGCCGAGGGATACCTCCAGGGATTACTGATCAGGATGCCGTATGAGTACGAAATTCCGAGCGCTGGAATCTCCTTCACAATCCACAAGATTCCCACCAATGGAATCGGCGGCTACTGCTCTTTCGACCTCATTCAGACCGGAGGAATAGGCTCCCCTACGCTTACCGGGTTGGATATCGCACAGTATACAACTCCAGGGCCTCATGGTATCGGCGCTATCGTGATTAGCTTGTCTGGTGTACTAACGAAGGGTGACAACCTAATATTGCTCTATAACGGTGGTTCCGTTGGACAAGTCACCGACGTTCCAACACTCGCTCCCGGCAACACCACTCAGGTTGGAATGCCCGTGGCGTCGCTCGCCTTGCCCCCGGGAAGCCTGACCCCGAGTGCTATTACCGGACCGGTAATGCTTACGACAGTGACTGCTGAGTCTGCCAGCTTCGGGTCGAATGGCGCTCCTGATCCAGGAAGCGGTACGACCGCACACCCTGAGTCCCAGGATGGTGGGAGCGCACCATCGGGCCTCAAAAAGTGTCCGCCAGAGGAACCCGGCACCCCCTGCGATACTGCAGATGCACCACCTCTTTCCGGCCCGAGTTGGATCTCGCAATGGTGGCATGGTTGGAGCAACTGCAGCACTGGGCTAGCTGTCTCAGGCTCTAAGAAGAAGCCTGGGCCAGTAAAGTGTGGCGGCCGATTCACCTCACGTCAAATGCGGCGCGCCATCAAGTTCGGTGGTTCTCTCTCCATTGAATTCAAGAAAGGACCAGTCGAGGTCGATGTTGCAGGGAAGGGAGATTTCACCGAAACAGATGTCCAAGACATCCCAGCCTGCGTCTGCTCGGCCCTCTTTAAGTGCCGCTGGTTGACATACGCGACAGTTAGTTGCACTGCAGAAACGATTGGGCACGCCAGTTATGGACTTGGAACTACTGTTGTCGAATATCATGGAGTCAGTTGGGTGAAATGCACCGGTAGTGATGTTCCCCTCGAGCCACCGGGAGACTGCATGATGGACGATTGCCCGTAGATGGCCTAGACTCTACATGGAAATGCCGCTCAGGACACACCGGGTTCGGCTTCAACGAGACCGTTGATGGCCTGAGCGGACCAACGGGCAGCAGGGCCTGTCCTTTGGCTGTAAGCAGTAGCTCGTCCACTGAATACGCTACACATAGAAAGACAATTGGGCGATTTTACGAGACGGTGCGACAGATGAGGGAGAATGTACAGGCTAGACGCAAGATCGCTGCAGTCAGCCTTCTAGTGGCGGGCTACTTCATGCCGCTATTGATCGGCGAAGGTTCCCAGGTGCATTGCACACTGGCCAGCGGCGAAAGCAGCCTATTAGGCTACCGTACCCCCGCGCCTTATGGATGGACCGTCTGGAGCATCGACAGTGATATGGTGGGTTACACATTCGATCCGCTGGCCATGCTCGCGTGGATGTAGGCATCCTGCGGGGCGTTGGTGCATGAATGCCCGTCCCTGAGGCTCAGGAGGACGCGTTGGCCGCAGAACGCGGCCCCTTGGGGCACCCTGAGCAGATGAAGTCACGCGTCCACCGGAAGTACAAGACCCGCTATCGCGTGACAAACTGGCGCGAGTATGAGCGTGGTCTGGTTCAGCGCGGGGACGTGACCGTTTGGCTGTCGCCCTCAGCAGTGGGTGCGTGGAAGGCAAAGCCAAGCGGGCGCCGAGGTGCCCAGCCGAACTTCTCCAACTTGGCGATCGAGACTGCGCTGTACGTGTCCGGCCACCCCATGTCGCTGGCCCGTTGACTTTGCAACGGTAGCTCCTCAGTCTGCCAGCGCAACGCGCCGCTCCGCCGCCCAGCCCCAAGGCGTGAGCTCGTGGATCAGAGGTGGTCGGGCCATTCGGAGCCAGCACCTAAGCTAGGAGCGAGCGCCCCAGCCAGGTGCGGGCACCCGACCCCCGATGAAGAGAAAGCGCCGAACCCACAGCCCTGAGTTCAAGGCCCGTGTGGCCATGGAAGCCCTCAAGGGCATCAAGCCCCCTTGCGAGGCTAGCCATTCTCCCCCACCCTCGATCGTAGATCGCTTCAGCGGCCCATCCCTTGGCCGGGCGCTCGGCCGGGG
>CBFHHK010000231.1:0-6435 GCA_965655435.1 Planctomycetota bacterium
TGGACACCGGGGCGGAACGGGCTCCTCCCTGGTCGGAGGGCTCTGGCGTGGCGGCTGGGCCTTGCTCGTGGCCGGACGCCCCCTTCGTGGCCGGGGGACCCGGTGCCGTATCCTCCGGCGGCTGGGGCCGTTGTGAGGAGGTCACATCTGAAGAACCTCCCTCCAAAGGACCGCCCCCCATGGGGTCCCCTCCTGACGGACGCTCGCGGGCCTCGGGCTGGCTGGGCGGCACCTCGTCGTGGCCCTCACCCATTGGGCCGCTCCTCCTTGAGGAGTCTCAGTTGCTGCTCGAGCCCCGCCCGCGCGCGGCGGAGCCGCTGCCGCAGCGCCTCGTTCGTGATCCCAAGCTCCTCCGCAAGGGCGGACCGGGACTCGCCGTCCACGACGGCGCGGATGAGGCGTTTGTCTGCTTCGCTCAAGGAACCGATGGCCAGCGCGAGGAAGCTCTCGGACTCACCCTGGAGGAGCTTGGTTAGTGGCGTGGACGCCTGGCCGTCTGGGCCCGCGGCCATGGCGACCTGGTTGAGCTGGTCACTCGAGTTGCTGGAGGTCGGCCCCATGCTCTTCAGGCGGTCGAGTCGCTTCCAGCGCAGGCGCTGCTGGAAGAGGGACAGAAACTGCGCCCGTGAGTTGAAGTAGAGCGAGTTGTACCCGGGGAGCAGGTCACCCACGACCGACTGCATGAGGTCCGTCTTGCCGAACTCCGCTGACGTCCCTGTTGGACTGCCGACAGGTGCCCCCGGACCTCCCATGAGGAGGTCCTTGAAGTAGGAGAGGAACTCCCCCTGGACGGCTCTGTTGGACTTGCCCACCTCGAACGCTATCGCCAGGACGGCGTCCTCTCCGTCCATGCCGCCGCCGACGAGAGCGTCGTAGGTGGAACAGTACTCCCAATCCGCCAGCGCCTCGGCGATCGCTGGTCCCAGCAGGTGGTCCGCGAGCCGTCGGAGTTCGTCGGGGGGGGTCATGGGAGAAGCGTCCCTGTCCGGCGAGGGCGATTGAGGAGCTCGCGCCCAGGAGGGCAGGGGATCTTCCCGGAGCCCTGCCTCCCTGGCACGCGAGCGGTGGGGCTCCAGCTGGCACGCATCACCTCCGTTGACGGAGATGAGGCGTTCGCTGGGGCCGTGCATCGAAAGCGAAGAGCGGGCCATGGCGTGACGTACGAAGCCACGATTATTTTCGACGCTCTTGGCGTCCCTCTTGCCGAGCCCACCTTCCTGATCCCGAGGATCCCCAGGCGTGCGCTGCGCTGCTGAGCCTTTCGCCCCACGTCCGCGCAGGCTCGCGGTCCGACGCCCGCGGGCAGGCTGCTCTTCTCCCGGCGAATGGTCCGCGGACGAATCTCGGGCTGGCTCGTCTCCGAGGGGGCGCGCCTCGAATCGACGAGCCTCAACAGGATAGACGTCGGTGGGTTGAGCGCCCGACGCCTCGCACGTCGGGGACGTGCCCGCCGGGATCTCGCGCGCTTGGACCTCGCGCGCCGCGGGCGTGACTTCCGCGGACGGGGGTCCCGCGGCCTCGCCTCCTGCGGACGAGTGACCGATGGACCTGTCCTGGAGGGACCCGTCGCGGACCACGGGACCGACCCTTGCCCCGAACCTGGCCCTTGCCCCGAACCTGGCCCTGCTCAGGCCCTGCGCTCGCTGTCCGTCCACCACGGTTCAGAGCCCCGCGAGGGGGCCTGAGCTGTCGCCGAAGGGGCCGGGTGGTCCGCCGAGCTGACCGAGGAGCTCGGCGTAGAAGTTGCACAGCGGGGTGAGCCGGGGCTGCCGGAGGTGTCGACCTCCGCGCCAGGGCCCGCCGGCCACGAGGATCGGCAGGTCGTTGGGGTCGTGGCGGTTGCCGTCCGCCAGGCCAGAGCCGAATTGGACGACCGTGCGGTCGAGGAGGGTCCCCTCAGGTTCAGCCTGCTCGGCGAGGCGCCCCACCAGGTAGGCAGCCTGCTCCGCGTGCCACCGGTTGATCCTGGCGTACTGTGCCATCCGGTCGGGCTTGTTCTCGTGGTGCGAGAGGCTGTGGTGGCCGCCCTCCACGCCCTCGAGGAAAGAGAAGCTCTGACCCGAGACGGAGTTGCCGAACATCAGCGTGGCGACCCGGGTGCTGTCGGTGCGGAGCGCCTCGACGATGATGTCGAGCATCAGGCGGACTCGCTCGGGGAAGGCCGGCGTGTGGGTCTCGCCTGGCCCGAGGCCCGCCGGGGGCTCCGGCGTCGAGCTCTCGGCGTCGGCGAGCCGCGAGAGTCGCCCCTCCAGGGCCCGGACGCTCTCGAGGTACTCCTCGAGCTTGGCTCGATCTGCCCCGCCCAGCCGGCCGCGCAGGGCCCGCGCTTCCTCGAGCACGACGTCCAGGGCGCCCGCGGATCCGGAGGCGGTCACCGCTCCGCTCCAGCGGGCGAGCCGCGCATAGGCCCGGCGTGGATCGATCTCCCGCGGCGCGGGCTGAGTCGGCGTCCGCCAGGAGATGTTCGCGCCGTAGACGGTGCTGTACCCCATGTCGACCCGGTTGCGCACGGGCTCGATACCGAGGACCAATGAGTCGATGGGCGTTAGTCCCGCGAGCCGGTCGGCGACCACCTGGTCGATGGAGGTGCCGGCCTGCAGGTCCCGACCGCCGGTGCGGTGGACGGGCGCTCCCGAGAGCCAGGCCGTGGTCTTGACGTAGTGACCCTCTCCCGCCCGGCTCGCCTTGTTGAAGAGGTTCCCGAGGATCAGCACCCGATCGCGGTGGGCAGCGAAGGGCTCCAGGGTTGCGGACCACTCGAAGGCCTCGCCCGTGCCCTTCGGGCGCCAGGCGGAGGGGAGCATCCCGTTGGGTGCGAAGAGGCTGACGTACCTCAGGGGCGCGGCGGCTGCAGGCGAGGGGGCCATCGCCTCGAGCCAAGGCAGCGCGAGCGCCGCGCCAGCGCCCTTGAGGAGCGTGCGGCGCGGGAGGGGGGTGCGGAGGGGCCTCATGGGTTCCGGCGTGAGGTGAAGGCCGGGCTGCTGACGATACCGTCCACGAGCGCCGAGAAGCGATAGTCCTCTCGCGCGGCGTCCTCCATGGCCCTGCGGAGGTGCTTGTCGTCGCCCAGCCCCGGAGGCCGGCCGATCGCGTAGGTGAAGAGCGCTCGCTGGAGCGTGGTCAGGAAGCGCTGCGGGTCCCGCCGAAGGGCGATCTTCAGGCCCACCGGGCCATCGACCTCGCTGCCTGAAGGGAGCGTGACGCGGGTGCTGATCGGAGGCTCTCCCGTTCGTCCCTCTCGCCATCGACCGATGCCGTCAAAGGACTCGAGGGCGAGGCCGTAGGGGTCGAAGAGGGCGTGGCACCCGGCGCAGGCGGGCTGCGCTCGATGGGCCTCCAGTCGTTCGCGCAGGCCGAGCCCATCCTTCTGTCGGTCGTCCTCAGGGAGGCTCCCGGCGTCGGGCGGAGGCGGGGGCGCGGAGCGTCCGAGGAGGCGCTCGAGGACCCACTGGCCCCGCTGGACGGGGCTGGTCCGGAGGGGGGTCGACGTCACGGTCAGGATCGCACCCATGCCGAGCACGCCGCCCCTGCGTCGGTCTGCGATGGGCGTCCTGCGGATGTCGCCGTGCCCAACGGGCGTGAGGCCATAGTGCGCCGCGAGGCGATCGTTCAAGAAGGCGTGGTCCGAGTCGAGGATCTCGAGCACGCTGCGGTCCTCGGCGATGAGGTCCGTGAAGAACGCCTCAGCCTCGAGGCGCAGGTCGCGGCGGAGGGCGGGTTTGAACGCTCGGAACCTGCGGACGTCCGGGGTGACATCCTCCAGCTCCCGGAAGCCGAGCCACTGCGCGGCGAAGTCCTGCGCGAGCCACCGTGCGCGCGGGTCCTCGAGCATCCGCGCGGCCTCCGCTGCGGCGGCTCTGCCCCCGTCCAGTCGGCCCGACGCTGCCCGCTCCACCAGCTCCTCATCCGGGAGCGTGCCCCACAGGAAGAACGAGAGGCGACTCGCGAGCTCATCGCCACTCAGCGGCCAGGGGCCCTCGAGGTCGGAGCGGTCCTCCTCCAGTCGATAGATGAAGGCGGGCGCCAGCAGGATCGAGCGCAGCACGTCTTCCATGGCGGTGTCCAGGTCGGTGCCCCGGGCCAAGGCGCGGTTGACGAGCGCCAATCGAGCGGAGACCTCCTCCTCCGTGGCTGACCGGCGGAAGGCTCGGCTCACCAGCGAACGGATCGCGGCGGCTCGCTCGGGTCCGGAGCTCAGCGCGGCGCCCCGGTAGGGGGCGGCACCGGCTGCGCGCACCTTGTCGAGGATGGCCTCGACGAGCTCAATCCAGCGTTCCAGATCCAGTGGTCCGAGGAAGTGCGCGTCCCCCGTGGTGTTGAAGCCATAGGCGGACGCCTCCCGCGGGAGGAAGCTGGCGACCTCCACTTCCACCCCGAGGAGGTCTCGGAGCACGCCGTGCAGCTGCGAACGCGTGAGGCGGCGGAGCGTCGGCCGGCCCGGGTCGCCGGGGAGCACCCCCAGCCAGCCCTGCACGCCCGCGCGGAGCAGCGCCTGCTCCTCGACCTCAAGCGGGGCCTCCGGCGGCATCTCACCGGCCTCTGCTCGCCGCACCGCGCGAGTCAGGGCTTCCACGTGCCGCTCCGGATCCGCGAGGGCGGCCGCGAGGTCGACGGCGCCCTCTGCCCGTGGGCCCTCGTGGCACTCGAGGCAGGTGAGCTCCACCAGCTCCCTCGCCCCGGGGGGCGAGGTGGGCAGGTTCCACTCAGCCTCCTGTCTGCCTGCCCAGGCCCCAGCGGCGGGGAGCAGGGCGGCGAGCGCGACGAGCGGGGACAAGGGCATACCCGATGGTAACCGGCTCGGGGAATCCTACGGCCGCGGACTCGCCCCGAAGCCCGCCAGCTCAGTCGCTCGTGTCGGTGATCGTGGAGAGACCGAAGTCGGACTCGAGGTCCAGCATGTCGTGGAGCTTCTCGCGGATCTCAGCGTACTCCTCATCGGTCAGCGCCCCGGACTCGTGGGCGGCCTGGAGGTCCATGAGCTCCTGGCCAAGGGTGATGTGCCGGTTGATGGTGATGTCGGCGCGGTTCCCTACGGCGCAGGCGGGGAGGAGCAGGAGGCAGAGCGCGGTGGCGGAGGTGCGGAGCATGGCTTGGGTCCTGGGGGGGGGCGTGGGGTTGCGGATGCGGGGTGGGCCCGGGGGTCACTCGGTGGGCGGGACCACCATCGGGGTGGTGCGCGGCCAGAGGCGCGCCGATTCGTCCGGGCCCTTGAGCTTGCCTTCCTGGTCCACGTGCTTGGCGGAGACGAAGAGAGCCAGCGAGGCGCCGGACTCGCTCGCGGGGGCGACGATCATGAGCAGGCGATCCTCCGCCAGGAGGCCCTCCGTCTCCACCCTCTGGAGCAGGGTCACTGGCTGTTGGAGGGTCACAGGGGTCTGGGTCCCCGGCAGGGTCAGCTCGCGCTCGGAGGACTCGAGGCGCACATCGGCATAGGTGGCGAGCACGTCGACCCGCACGGCCGGACCTTCGGGCCTGGCGGTCAGCTCGACTTCGAGACCCTCGGTGGCGATCCCGACGACGGGGTCAGCGATGAGCCCTTGTCCTGCCTGCACGACCTTGAACGCCTCGATGAAGGCCACCTGATCCGCGATCGAGAGGGAGCCCTTCGACCCGGGGTGGAGCAGGAGCTTGGGGGCGCTCACCAGGTCGCCTCGGCTCCGCGCCACGAAGGCGAGGATCTCGTCGGCGGGCGCCTCAAGGGCGAAGGTGGCGTCGGCCTTGCCGGTCCAGCGGGCCAGCTCCTCCTGGGGACACTGGAGGATCCGGCACTCCAGCAGGACCATGCCCTGCGTGGCCGGTTCGCCCTCTGGCGACGGTTCGCTCTCAGCAGGGGGGTCGCTCTCAGCAGGGGGGGCGCTCTCGGCAGACGGGGCCGTCTCGGCGCTCACGAAGTCTTGCCAGGTACCCGAGTAGGCGTCGGCCTCGTACGTCATCGACCAGGCTTGTCCGTCGGTGAGCGGGCTCGCCGAGGGCTCGCTCGACTGGCAGCTGATCGCGAGGGCGGCGAGGAGTAGAGACGTCGGGTGGGGGCTGTGCATCTGAGGGCGATGGGCTGCGCGGGGTCAAGGCAGCGCGGAGCCGCTCTAGGGGAGGTCGAGAATACCCGTACGCTCCGAATTCCTGAGGGTTTCGATCTCCACCCCATAATGGACATCAAGGCCCAGCTGAACGTTCCAGGGGGCCTCGTCCTTGTCACAGGCGACGCCCAGGGCGGTGGCGGGCTGCGCATGCCCTTCTCCGAGCCGCACGAGCAGGCTCGCGATGCCCGATCGGTGGCCGGCGCGACCGACCGCGAGGGCCAGAGTGGTCCCATCGGAGGTGGACGAGGCCGACTCGAGGCGGCTGGCGAGCTGCGTCAAGGTGCGAGGCGGGGCGACCAGACCGAGGGCCGTGCCGAGCTGATCGGCGAGCCGCGCGTCCCGGTGACCTTGATCC
>CBFHHK010000231.1:6445-6752 GCA_965655435.1 Planctomycetota bacterium
AGGAGCGGCTGCGCGGCGCCACCTGCCCCCATGAGGCCGAGCCCGAGGGCGATGTGCCCCTTGGCGCGGGCCTCCGAGGTGACCTGGAGCTTCGCCATGAGCAGAGGCTCGGAGGCACTTGCGCGCATCATGCCGAGGGCGAGCGCGATGGCGCCGACCTCGTCGGGCCCCTTGCTCTTGCGGAGGGCGGCCTGGAGTCGCTGACGGGTGTCAGGGCTGATCCCAGGGCCGATCCCAGGGCCGATTCTCCGTGAGTCTTCACCCAGCACGCCGAGGGCGAGCGCCTCCCAGTGGGTCTCCCGCCGCT
>CBFHHK010000232.1:0-6736 GCA_965655435.1 Planctomycetota bacterium
CTGCCAGCCGAGGTCACCGTCGAACTGTCCGGCCTGCGCGGCGCGGACGAGGTCCGATGGCGCGGCTCCGACGGGCGACCGAGGCTCGCCGAGCGGATCGGCTCCGGGGTCTTCCTCGACGGAGCCGCGAGCCCGTCTCCCGCTCGCATTCAAGGCCCAGTCACGATCGAGGACCGCACCTACGAGGGCACCCTGCTGGTCATGCCGAGCCGTGGAGGGGGCCTGGAGGTCCACGTCCAACTCGGCCTTGAGGACTACGTCGAGGGCGTCGTCGCCTCGGAGACCTCGATCTGGTCGGCGACCTCGGCCGAGCTGGAGGCCCAGGCCATCGCCGCGCGCACCTACGCCGTTGCGACTCTCAGGCAGCGCTCCGCCGGCGGCGCACCCGCTCTCCTCGCGGACGGCGTCATGGACCAGGCGTTCGGCGGACGCCACACGCCGGGCTCCTCGCGCCGAGCTCGTGAGGTCGCCGATCGACTGACCCGCGCGGTCCAGGCCACACGCGGCGTCGTCCTGATGCGGGGTGACCACCTCGAGGAGGCCCGCTACCACGCCGCCTGCGGCGGGCACACGAGCAACTTCAGCGACGTCTTCCGTAAGGAACACCGAGAGCGAAACGCCGCGGGCCCCACCGGCGTCCCCTGCTCACCCTGCTCCCGCCGCGCGGCCCGAGAGTCCTCCCTGGGCGCTCCGGACGAGCAGCGGCCCCTCGGGTGGATCGAGGAGCTCAGCCCCTCCTCCCTGGCTCGCATCGGCCGCACGTTCGGACTCCCCGGCGCGCCGCGACGGATCGGGCCCGCGCGCACCGACACCGGCGGCCGGTGGCTGGACGTCGCCCTCGAGTCGAGCGACGGCGCCGTCACGCGGATCCCCTTCGAGGAGCTCCGGCGGGCCGCGGGCTACGGGGTGCTGCGGAGCGGCGCCGTCGTGGCCACCGTCCCAGCCCCATCGGATCCCCTCCTCGGCGGTGGCTGGCGGACCCAAGGACGGGGCCGCGGGCACGGGGTCGGCCTCTGCCAGGAGGGGGCCCGCGACCTCGGTCGCGCAGGCTGGAGCTCCACGGCCATCCTCGCCCACTACTACCCCGGTGCGACCCTCTCCCGCCTGGATGACGAGTCCCCACGGGGCCGGCACTCCAAGGCCGAGACCGCTCGGGCCGAAGCCCCCATGACCCTGGCCAGCGCCGCCGACCGATGACCCCTCCCACAGCCGCCGCAAATCCCCCGGGCGACCTGCCCTCTTCGAGCCAGGCGGGCTTCGCGTTCCAGGTCGAGGCCACCGGCCCGGACGACCCGGGGGCCAGGCGCGCCCGTGTGGGGCGCTTCACCACCCCCCATGGCGATGTGTCCACCCCGGCCTTCATGCCCGTGGGAACCCGCGGGACCATCAAGGGCGTGCTCCCCCGAGACATCGGCGAGGTGGGCTCGACCATGATCCTCGCCAACACCCTGCACCTGCACCTGCGTCCGGGCGAGGACACGGTGGCAGCCCTCGGAGGCCTGCACCGCTTCATGTCGTGGGACGGCCCGATCCTCACCGACTCCGGCGGGTACCAGGTGTTCAGCATGGCGGACATCTCGACCCTCGACGACGACGGCGTCACGTTCAAGTCGATCGTGGACGGGGACAGAATCCGGCTCACCCCGGAGCGCGCCATCCAGATCCAGCAACGGCTCGGCCCTGACGTGTACATGGCCTTCGACCACTGCCCGGCAGATCCGAACGATCGCCGAGGGGTGACGGAGGCCACCGACCGGACCCACCGTTGGCTCGACCGCTGCGTCGAGGTTTATCGCGAGGCCGGCGGGGTCGAGGGGTCCGGCCAGGCCCTCTTCGGCATCGTCCAGGGAGGCGCGTTCGAGGACCTCCGACGAGCGAGCGTGGAGGCCGTCGCGAGCCACGGCCTCGTGGGCAACGCCATCGGCGGCGTGAGCGTCGGCGAGGACCGCGACGCCATGCGCGTGGCCGTGGAGGCCGCGGCCCCGGCGCTGCCCGCTGATCGGCCCCGCTACCTCATGGGCGTGGGCACCCCGCGCGACTTCTTCGACGCCATCGCGGCGGGCATCGACCTGTTCGATTGCGTCACGCCGACCCGCCATGGACGCACCCACCAGGTGTGGACCAGCCGCGGCAGGGTCAACCTCCGGAACGCCGGCTGGAAGAACGTCGACGCGCCCCTTGATCCGGTCTTCCGCGCCCCCCACGTGGCGGACGTCCCGGTCGGCGTCCTGCGCCACCTCTGCCTCTCGAACGAGATGCTGGGCGCCACCTACCTCTCCCTCCACAACCTCCACCTCTTCCACGAGCTCATGCGCCTCATCCGCGAGGCCATCCCGAAGGGGGAGCTCTCCGCCCTGCGCGACCACTGGGTCCCGCGCCTGGAGCGCCGGCTCACCCCGGACGAGTTCCTCGCCGGGGACTACTGAGCCGACCCGCGGGCGCCTCGCCCTCCGCACGGTGGCGCACCGTGACCTGCGCGCGACCCGCCACCCAATCGCGGCAACGCCGAAGCCCTCCGACCGAGCTCAACCCCTCCGCGGCGGCACCCCGCGGGTTCTCCACGGCGCGGGGTGTCCGAAGCGCGGTGTGTCGCTAGCGCCAGGCGTCGCCTGCCCCGGGTGTCCGTAGCCCCACGTGTCCGTAGCGCCACGTGTCCGTAGCCCCGGGTGGGCGCCGCGCCGAGTGGACACGGCTCACCATCTCCGTGGCGTGCGATGTACGCCGCGAGCAGCCGCCCCGCTCTCCGTGCCGCTGACGATACGCAACGGGCTCCGGCCCCATCAGGAGCACGCCTGGCCGACTTCGCTCCCAGCGGGTCAGCGCGCCTTGAAGTCCGAACAGCTCCGCGCGTTGGGGCGCTCAGGACGTCGGCAGGCGTCCCCGTAATCCCACTTACAACGATCGCAGAGGTAGCCGCCCCCCCCTCCGCCGAGGCGGGACATGAGCGCCCGGAAAGGCGCGAGGAGCATGCGGAGCAGCGAGCCCATGGGAGAGAGCAACCTCGGGCGCCGACCCACCAGGGTCAGCGCCCCTCAGGGGTCACTTGCGCGCCGAGCTACCCGCGAGGACCTCGATGCGACCGATGTCGACCACAGGAGGCGTCGCGAGGGTGGTGGCGGTGGCCATGACAAACGGCTGGACCTCGACGCCGAGGATGCCGAGGTCGTGCCCCTCGAAGAAGGACAGGTCGTATCGGCGTGAGCTGCACACCACCTCGGCGACGGTCTCCCCGGCGAAGGAGAGGTACCAGGCCTCGCGCCCGTCGACCGTCTTCTGCTCGAGCCAACCGCGCTCGCGGAAGCGCCCCTGAAGGGCGGACGCGCGGGCCTCGCGGCTCTCGATGTAGGCGTTGACCTTGGAGAGCTCGGCGTCGTGCTTCCGCGCCTGGCTGCTCACGTCTTCCCGCAGGCTCGCGAGCTCCATGCGCGCGGCCGCCGTCCGGTGTCGTGTCCGAGCATTCTGAAGGGTGATGGTGCCCTCCGGGGCCGACGCGATCACCGCGTCGTACGCGACGACGACGCCGCGCCAGTCCTCCGAGGTGGGCGAGCGGAGCTCGATCACCCGGTCAAATTCGGCGTCCGCTTGGGTGAGCTCAGCGGCGGTCTCCTCGGTGATGGTCGGCACCGCCACCTTGCGCTTCGCCGGCTGGGCCACCGTGGGCCTCGACGTGCTCTTGGTCGGCAGGGTCACCGCCGCCGCCTTCCAGGCCACGCCGCCCTCGGAACGGTCCACCGGGGTGAGCGCCGACGCCTCGATCCATGCCCGCGTGTTGGCCGGCGCCTGGATCAGGACCCAGTCCTCGCCCAGCGAGGCCGCCTTGTTCGCGCGCTTCAGCAGCTTGACGCGCTGCCCGGCGTTGAGCTTGGACGAGCGCAGGGGCATGGCGCCGGGCGACAGGTCAGGGCTCGGGCGCATGTTCACCCGGGCACCGGAGACCACGAGGACCCCGTCCACGCTGGTGGGCTGAAGGTACTTGCCGAACACCCAGACCGGGAACCCGCCCCCGACCTCGACCTCGCGGAAGGGAGGCACCCCCTGGCTCGTGGAGAAGGCGCGCACGATCGTGCCCGCCTTGACCTCGATGAAGGACGAACCGTTGCGGTCCGGGAAGTTGCGGACCGCCGTGGTCCCGCTGGTGCGATAGAACTCGCCGGCCTGTGTGGAGACGGCGGCGGCGGTCGGCTGTGCGAATGCGATGGCCGTGGCGAGGATCGCCGCCACGGCGAGAATGCGGTGCTTCATGTTGGATTCCCCTCTCTGATTCCCCTCGGTGCGCGGGCCCCAACACGTGCGGTGCGGAGGGACGGAGGCCCGGGCTCGTAGGGAGACGCGACCTGCGCCTCCGCGTGAACTCTAGGGATCGGGAGCAGCCCATTCCAGCGACAGCGCCCGGTCCTGGGACCGCCGGGAGAACCAACAGGTGCTCCGAGGCGGTTCAACAGGGGCCGAGGCCCGATTTTGGGGGCTGGGACTACGCCACGGGGGCTGGAAGCCAGACCGGGAGAGGGCTACCCTCTCGGCCCCGGAGGGGGTGCCCATGCGACAGTTTCTGCGAGCCAAGATCCACCGCGCCACCGTGACGGAGGCGAATCTCGACTACATGGGGTCGGTGACCATCGACTCCGAGCTCATGGAGCGCGTCGACATCGCCCCCTACGAGAAGGTCCTCATCGTGGACAACACGAACGGAGCGCGTCTCGAGACCTACGCCATCCCGGGCGAGCCCGGCTCCGGGGTCCTCTGCATCAACGGGGCCGCGGCACACCTCGTCCGCACGGGGGACCAGGTGATCCTGATGGCCTTCGGCTACGGGGACGCCGCGGGGACGCCCCGCCAGATCCTGGTCGATGAGCGCAACGCGTACGTGCGAGAGATCGACACGTCCGAGCGGGGCGTGATCGAGCCCACCCCGGCTCCCTGAACGCGTCCACCGCGGCGCCTCCTGGGCGCGGCGCCCCTGCGCGCGCAGCCACGCGCCCCGCCCGGGGCTCGCGAGTGAACGGGGGCGCAACGAAGGTCGCCGCGTTCGCATCGGCGTCTTCGAACCGAGGCGTCTCCAAACCGAGGCGTCTCCAAACCGGGGCGTCGTCGAACCGGGCCGTCGCCGAACTGGGCCGTCGCCGAACTGGGCCGTCGTCGAACTGGGCCGTCGCCGAACTTGGGCGTCGTCGAACCGGGGCGGCCTCAGACCGCGAGCCCAAAGGGGCCTGCACGACGCGACGGAACCGTTCAGTCGTGGCCAGGCGCCGCAGCAGCAGCCAGCGCCAGGGCGTGGGCCTCTCGGAGCGGAACACCGAGGTGGCGGGCGAGCCGCGCCGCGTCCTCGTGCTCGCAGAACTGATCACGCGCGCCTTCCGGGCTTCGCCCCTCGTAGGCGGGACGAACGCGCTCCTTGATCCGAACCTCCACGCCCTCCACCGCGACGGTGCGAGTGCTCCGCCCGGCTTCGATCCGCTCGGCGGACGACCAACGCACGCCGAAGGTCGAGGAACGCTCGAAGAGCATGGCCACGATCCCTGCGCGCTGCTCTGGCCGGACCAGCGCCGTGACCAATACACCGGGCCGGTCCTTCTTCATGTAGATCGGAGCGGTCCACACATCGAGGGCTCCCGCGTCGCGGAGTCCGGCCACGAGGTCGCCGATCGCCTCGGCCGGGAGGTCGTCGAGGTTCACCCGAACCTCCTGCACCTCGCCGTTGGCGCCCCCCTGGCCCTCCACCTTCGAGGCCTCCCCCAGCTGAACGCGGAGGAGATTGGGCGGCCCCTCCTTCGGGTCCCGGGAGCCCGCCCCGTAGCCCACGCGCGCGACCGTCCACTCCCCTGCAGGCAGTTCGAAGGCCGCGACGCCTCCCGCCCGGCCCAGCGCGCCCATCTCTGCCAGCAGCGCGGCCCCCGTGGGCGTACACCGCTCGCCCCCGCCGCCGCCCGCGCGCTGGGGAAGCCCGCGCAGGAGCTCCGCCGTGGCCGGTGCGGGCACCGGCATCTCTCCGTGAGCGCAGGTGACCGTGCCGGAGCCGAGAATCGGCGGCGAGACGTATACCCGGCCGATCCGCAGGCGCTCCAACGCGAGCGCTGCGCCCCCGACGTCCACCAGGGTGTCCACGGCGCCAACCTCGTGGAAGTGAACCTCCTCCGGGCTGCAGCCGTGCACGCGCCCCTCCGCCTCCGCGATCCGCGTCAGGACCCGAACCGCGAAGTCTCGCGCTGGCGCCGACAGCCTCGATCGATCCAGGATCAGCGTCAGGTCAGCGAGCCCGCGGTGAGGCGACTGTCCGGTCTCTGGCGTCCGGACGTCCAGGTGTCTCCCCGAGAGGGAGCCCCTCCAGACGGACTCCGAGGCAAAGGTGGCCTCCCCCGGCAACAGGTGCTCGGCGAACTCGACCAGGTCATCCAGCTGGAAGCGGGGGTCGCCGAGGTCCAGCAGCCCCGCCAGAAACATGTCCCCGGCCATCCCCCCGAAGGGCTCAACCAGGAGCACCCCGTTCCCATGATCCGCGTCTGCGTTCGCCATGTCGGTGAGGGTAACCCGTGACCTGCAGCGCGGTGCAACGGGAACCCGTCACTGGCCAGCGGCTGCGGACCCCCGCGCCCGCCCCTGTGCGCCGGAGCACGGTGCTCAGGCCCGCGCGAGGACCAGCACGTGCACGCGACCAGCCCCCGCGCCCCTGAGCGCTCGCGCGCAGGCGTCCGCGGTCGCCCCGCTGGTCAACACATCGTCCACCAGCCAGACCTCCGCT
>CBFHHK010000233.1:0-6689 GCA_965655435.1 Planctomycetota bacterium
TGAGAACTGCGAGGCCTGGCTGGGCTACCTCGTGTCGGCGAAGTGAGCCTCCCCTTCGAGTGAACGGCGGCCCCGGGCCGCGGACGAATGCGAACGGCCCGACGCTCCCTGTGGAGCGCCGGGCCGTTTCGTGTTCAGGCGACCTCGAGGGCCGGGCGGCAGGAGAGGGGCCTGGCGCCGCTCAGTGCCGCAGGTCGGTGAGGTTCTGCACCATGAAGTTCTCGTCCACGTCGAAGGCGATGGGCGTCGTGATGCCGTAGCCGCGCTTGAGGGCCGGGAGCGTCACCTTCTGGGAGGGCTCGGGGAGCAGCTCGCAGAGGTTGTTCTCCGCGGTGTCCTTGTTCTCGATGATCCGCAGCAGCACGAGGCTCTGGCCGCCCGCGGCCCCGCCGTCGCTCGCCCAGCGGCTCGGGTCGTTCTGGGCCTCCTCCCAGAGCTCCTCGAGGTGCGCCTTGCAGACCTCGCAGGTCTGGCGATAGACGACCACGTGGCTGTTGGGGAGGACCGCGCCCATGCTCTGGTCGGCGAAGGCGGCGATGTCGGTGGCGTAGAAGTCCTGGCCCGTCCACTCCGCCGAGCGGAGCTCGTAGAACTCGGGCAGCTCATCGCCAGGCGTGGTGACCTCCACCTCATCGGGGGCGGCGTCGGTGGCTTCTCCCGCGCCGGCGGGGGTGGTCCGGTCGGTGGCGCCGGGCGAGGGGGCGTTGGTGTCCCCGACCTGAGGCGCGGAGGCGGTGATCCCCTCCGGGCGGACGACCTTGGGGAGCGTCGGCGGGTCGAGCTTCATCAGGGGGGCGACGATCGCCACGATGAGGAAAGGGAGGAACGCGGGCGCGCCGAGCCCCGCCGCCTTCGGCAGCCGCCAGGGCGCGGAGAAGAGCAGGAGCCCCAGGAGGCTCCCGTCGATGAGCATCATCTGCCACGGCGCGATGGTCACGTTGGAGCCGAAGCACCCGCACGAGGACTCGCCTCCGAGGGCAAGCGGGACGAGCACGGCGAGGAACACCGAGAAGATCCCGCCCAGGGCGATCCAGCCGAGGCGAGGGACCGTGAGCACGAGGCCGACCACCGCGAACTCCGCCGCGATGGCGAGCCGGAAGGTGTCGAACTTGTCGAAGGGCGAGTGCTCGACCACCGGCTGCGGGAGGTCGTTGGGCGACCCGTCGAAGAACTTGTAGAGCGCCCCGGCGAGGAGCCAGAGGAGGCCGCAGGCGAGGGCGAAGCCGGGGAGACGGGGGCGGTCCATGCTGAGTCTTGGGCGGAGTGAAGGGGACGTCGCGTGTACGGTGGGAGGGCGGGCCCGTTGGCGCCGCCAGGGAATCCTACCGGGGCGGGGAGCCTATTGCGGCAGGGAGGCGAGGGCCGCCGGGAGGGCCTCGCGGCGGCCCCAGACGGGGTCGAAGAACCACATGAAGGGGCAGCGAGCGAGGGCAGCCTCGGCGGCGGGGCCGGCGCCCTCGGCGAAGATCTCGAGCTCCTGCTCCCTCGCGTCGGGGCCGAGGACCAGGAACGGGAGGCCGTCCCGCAGGCCGACGGGGACCGAGCGCGCGGAGGGCGGGTGTCCGGGGCCCTGGAGCATGACCTCGAGGCCGAGGGGCGCCGCGGCCGCCGAGATCGCCGCCACCCGCTCCGGTGCGACGAAGCCGCCCACAAAGGCGCGTCGGCCCCAGTCGAGGTCGTCGTGTCCTGGGGCGAAGGGCTCGCCGGGCTGGGAGGCCACCGGGAGGACCCCGGCGTCCACGGCCTGGAGCAGTCCAGCCTGGAGGTCGTCGGTCTCCTCGTCCAGGTCGCCGGCGCCCCAGCCAGGAAAGCGGTCGAGGGCGCCTGTGAGGAAGCGCCGCGTCAGCCCCAGGAGATCCTCCAGCGAGCCCGCGTTGGACCACTCGTCCGCCGCCTTGGTCGCCCCGGTCAATCGTCTTCCGGGGCTCCAACCCGGTCGAGGATGTCAGCCCAGTCGAGGTCGAGCGGGTCGGCCTCCACGCCCTCGGTCGCATCGACCTGGGCCTCGATGTCCTCGACCCGGGTGGAGTGCATGGGGTGGGTGCTCATCCAGCCCAGGACCCCCGGGGTCTCGCCGTTCCTCTCCTTGAGGATCAGAAAGAACTCACCGAGCTCGCGGGCGTCCAGCCCGGCGCGGATCATGGCGGTGGTCCCGAGGACGTCCGCCTCGGTCTCCTGGGCGCGGTCCCACTCGCGGCCCTTGGCGAGCGCCAACACGTCCCCGGCCATGCCGACCAATCCGCCCGTGCCGCCGAAGAGGAGCTGCACGCCCGCGAAGAGCCCCAGCTGGTTCGCGACCCGGCGGAGCCCGTGACGTTGGAGCACGTGGGCCATCTCGTGCCCGATCACCCCGGCGACCATGTCGGGGCTCGTCGCCTCGCGGATGAGCCCGGTGTAGACCGTGATGTAGCCGCCGGGGAGGGCGAAGGCGTTGATCTCCTCGCTGTCCACGATCCGCACGCTCCAGGTGACCTCGGCGGGGTCGACGTCCGTGTCCTCGAACTGGTCACCGAGGCGATCCACCATCTGCTCGATGGCGGCCTGGACCTCCGGGTCGTCCACCACGTCCCCCGTCTCCATGGACTCCTCGGTGACGCGACCGAGCTCCTCGTCCACGGAGTAGGGGAGCTGATCGACCGTGGCGTCCATGGTGGATCGGAAGCACCCGGGGACGGCGGTCACGAGGACATACGTGAAGAGGGCGAACCCCAGGCAGCCGAGGACGCTTGACCCCTTGAGCCCCACCTGGCCGCCCACCAGCCTGGCGAGCTCTCGGTCGAGGGTGTTGCCCGCTGCACCCTCGATGGAGCGCAGGAAGCCCGGGTCACCACGAGCACGGCGCCGTCGGCCTCGTCTCGCCGGAGCTTCACGTGACGCCAGGGCTCCCGCGCCCCGCCCTCGACCGAGATCCCCTCCATGTCCAAGGTCAGCTTGGTCGGGCGTCGCTGGCCGCCGGCGACATGAAAGCCGTCGAGGACCATGTGGGTCTTGAACTCGTCCTGCATGGGGGAATCGTGGTCTCGCTGCAGGCACAATACCGCCATGCGCCTCGGATTCGTCCTGCTTGCCGTGCTCAGTGTCGGCTGTGGTGCCCCGCCGCAGGGGCCGCCAGGAGACTCGCGCCCCGATCTGCTGCTGCTCGTCTCTGACGACCAGGGCGTGATCCTCGGCTGCTACGGGGCCGAGGGGGTCCAGACCCCGCGGCTGGACGCCGTGGCCGGAGGAGGTCGCCGCTTCACCCACGCCTACGCGCCGAGCGCCGTCTGCACCCCTTCGCGCTCCTCGATCTACACGGGGCTCATGCCGGCGCGTCACGGCGCCAGCGGCTTCGGGCCCATCGCGGACGGCGTCCCCGTCTGGGGGGAGCTGCTCGGTGCGGCGGGCTACCGCACGGGGCTCATCGGTAAGGTGGGCGCCAAGCCCCTGCGCCGCTTCCCCTTCGACTTCCTCTCTCGCTCCGACCGCGCCGACGAGGGAGCTCGCAGCCTCCAGTGGCATGTGGACCAGCTCGACGCCTTCCTCGAGGAGGATGACGGCCGGCCGTGGGCGCTCGTCGTGAACTTCCGGGACAGCCACTGGCCGTTCCCCACGGACGGCGCGCCCTTTGGCGAGGGGTCGCCGCCGCCGCACGACCCCGCGCAGGTCGTCGTGCCGGCCCCGCTCGTGGAGACCCCCGCGGTCCGGGCCGAGCTCGCTCGCTTCCACGACGGCCTCCGCCGGATGGACGCCACGGTGGGGGCGATGCTGGACCGGCTGAACCAGGGCGAGGGCGCGGATGACCTGGTCGGGTTCTTCACGAGCGACAACGGCCCGCCGTTCCCCTTCGCCAAGACGACGCTCTACGAGGCGGGGATCCACATGCCCCTCGTCGCCTTCGGGCGCGGCGTCGAGCCGGGTGTCGACGAGCACCTTGTCTCCCTCATCGACCTGCTCCCCACCTTCCTTGACCTGGCCGGCGCGTCCCCGCTGCGCGGAGCGTTCGATGGTCGATCCCTGGTGCCGCTGTTGGAGGGCGGCGACCCCGCGGACTGGCGCGCGTTCGTCTTCGGGACCCACGACGCCCACCGCGTCGAGCCCGCGGTCCCGTCTCGCTCGGTCCGCTTCGGCGACTGGAAGTACATCCGCACCTGGGGCGAGGGGCTGCGGTTCGAGAACGCCGTGATGCTGACCTCGGACACCTGGTCCGAGATGGTGCGTGCGGCCTCCGGGGGCGATGTGGAGGTGGCGGAGCGGGTCCGCCGCCTGCAGTCTCGTCCGGCCGAGGAACTCTTCAACCTGGGCGAGGATCCCGACGAGCTGGTCAACCTCGCCGGCGTCCCCGCCGCCGCCGAGGCGCTCGCCAAGGGCCGGCGGCTGGTGAGCGAGAGCGATCTGATCAGCGATCCTGGTCGCTGATCTGCGGGGGCCCTGGGCTCGCGTCGTTCGGCATCTCCAGGGGGGACCCCGGAGGGCTCGACCGGGCGGGTCCAGCCCTGCGGATGCGCCCGCCGGAGGCACCCCGTGGACGCGCCCGGGCTGCGACGTCGAGTTCCAGTCGATCGAGCCAGCGCCGGGGGCCCGCCGCGACTACTTGCGCGCGGCGCCGAGGCTCAAGAGGGCGTAGCTCGTGGCGAGGACCGGGTTGCCTTCCCACCAACGCGGCGCGTTGCGGTTGGCCCAGCTCCCGTTGCCGCGGTCCTGCAGGGAGAGCAGCCGGCCCGCGAGCTCGGCCCTCCAGTCGTGCGTGACCTTCTCCCCGTCAATGACCTCGTCGACGCCGTAGACGTCGAGGGCCTTCGCCATCGTGTGGAAGTAGTAGTAGAGCCCCTGGTACGGAGCCACGGGGTCGCCGCCGGGCGCGAAGCCCGGGTTCACGTCGAGGGTGTAGTTCTCGCAGAGCCACCTCCAGCAGGCCTCGACCCGCGGGTCGTCCTGGCTGAGGCCAGCGAACACGAAGCTCTTCAGCAGCGCGTAGGTCATGGACCCGTAGGAGCGAGGGACCTCGGTGCCGTCCGCCAGCCGCACGAAGCCGGCCTTGGAGTCACCCGGGGCGTAGCCTGCGCCGCCGTCATTACCAGACTTGATCACGATGCCCTTGCGGGTCAGCTCGACGTCGTTCGTCTCGGAGCGGTTCTGGCAGCGCTCCAGGAACTTCAGGGCGCGTTGGAACGCGGCGTCGTCGCGGGAGAGGCCGGAGGCCGCGAGGGCCTCCAGGGACATCTGGAGGTTGGAGAGGTCGGGGCGCTCGTCTCCGCCGTACCCGATCCCGCCGTAGTAGAGGTCGCCCTCCGAGTAGCCCTCACCCTCATCAGCCTGGAGCCCGATGAGCCAGTTGCGCGCCCGCAGCACCTGCTCCGCGTACTTCGGCTCGGTGGCCAGGGCCATGATCGACGCGGAGGTGACGTAGTTCGCGAGGCGCCCCTGGTGGATGGAGCCGTTCGCCTTCTGGTGGGTGACGATCCAGGCGCGGGCGTCGTCGATGGCCGCCTGGATATTGGCGGGCCGCGGCTCGGGGACCTCGAGCAGCGCGCTCGTGACCATGGCGGTCAAGCCCGCGTCCGGTTGGCCCGGCGCGCCCCAGCGGGCGCCCTCGCCCGCGGCGAGGAGGAAGCGCGCCCCGCGCAGGACAGCCTCAGCGGCAAGCGCATGACCTTGGTTTCCAGAAGACCTGTTGGCGATAAAGCGAATGGGGTCGATAGGCTCGATTGTTGGGCCTGAGGTAATCAGAATATGTTTACCGCTTAAGGCCCCGGTTTGATGTGTCTGCCGCACCCGCGCTGAAACCTGCTCTGCAATGATAATAGGCTCTTCAAGTCGGCCAGCGCCAACCTCGCCGCAGGCTGTATCACCTATTGCCGGTGCGATTATCTCAACCCCCCGCTGCGCCAGTGTCGTAAGGTTATGTTGTAGGGCAGGATGGGCCCACATCTGGGGGTTCATTGCTGGCGCTATCATCACAGGCGCACTGGTCGCAAGGCAGATAGTGCTTGCTAGGCAATCGGCCATACCGTGTGCCATTTTCGCAATGAAATGAGCTGTGGCCGGTGCAACAAGAACCATGTCAGTCTCTCTTGCGAGCCTGATATGGCCCATTTCAGCTTCGTCGGTGAGGGAAAATAAATCTGTGTAGACTTTTTCTCCTATCAAAGCAGACACTGAAAGCGGTGTGATAAATTCCTGCGCGCCCTTGCTCATCACCCCTGTGACTGAAATCCCCCGCTCCATTAGTCGGCGCGCAAGATCAAGAGCCTTATAAGCCGCTATGCCACCGGTAATAATAAGCAGGACGCGCCGCATTTCACCCGAATTGCGCGCGCTAAGCCGTAAGTCATCTGCCTCAAACGTTAACCCTTTTCTTGCAAGCGCCTCATCGAGAAGAGCTTGTTTTGCCGAAGGGATGGTGCCGCGTTTCCGGTAATTGGATAAGGCGCTTGGTCCCACATCCAACAGCGCCATAACGGCATCCCGTCCGCCCAGCTCGGCGATAATCTGATTAAAAAGAGTATTAAATTCTGTCATGTTATGGTTCCGCACTAAGGCAGTTTTCCTAAAATTCACAAATTCGTGAACTATTCACAACAATAGCGTTAGCGTAGCAAGGCTGCAAGGGAAATGACAATCGCTGTCACAGAGAGCAGGCTGGTTATTATCATGGCAAAATATGGTTGCTTCGCTGGTGGTTCTGGGTCCTGCTCTAACCGATCAAGCAC
>CBFHHK010000234.1:0-6657 GCA_965655435.1 Planctomycetota bacterium
GGGGCGGACGACCGCCTGCTGCGCCACGCGGTGGAGCTCGCGGTGGCGAGCAACGCGGAGTACGCCGATGTGGGGCGACAGGCCATCGACGCGCAGCTGCTCAGGTGGAGCCGGAGCGCCTTTGACGAGCCCTCGGTTGCCTCCTTCGACGTCCCCAGGCAGCCAACCCGCTTCCCGGCGGCTTGGGAGGAGCAGACCGGTGTCCGGGTGGCGGTGGACCCCAACGCCGGAGGGGGCCTGGGAGCGTTTGATCGGCTGGACCTGCACGGCCGTGGTCCCGCCCCGGTGATCCTGGATCCCCAGGTCGTGGAGCGGATGATTCGTCGCCCGGCTCCGCGCCTCGAGGCGTTCCGTGTCGATGGTTCGTGGACGGAGGTGCTTGAGGGCCTCGCGACGGTCCACGAGGCGGCGTACCAGGTGCAGGGGTTCCGTTACCCGGAGGATCGCGGCGAGGGTGAGGGGGCGGCCAGCGAGGCGCCGGCGCGGGCCTGGATCCACGTGGTCGGGCGAGGCAGCACGGAGCGCGCGCCGGTGGGACGTGACCTGCGGGCGAGCGGCGGGAGCATCATCGAGCGCTGGTGCGTGACCGCTGCCCGCGAGGGCAATGTGGTGCGCCAGAGCGCGGCGGCTCGTGCCCTGGCGGGCCTCGATTGGGCCGCGGCGGTGCACTGGTTCGAGGATTGGTGGCACGCCACCGGCGACGTGGTCGCGCTGGAGGGGCTCATGGCTGCAGCCGCCCGCGGCCGGGTCGCCCCCTCTCTCCAACGGGAGGCCTCCGTCCGCTCTGTCTTGGCCTTCATCGACCGTGAGTCCCGGGAGGTCGCGGCGCTCCAGCGAGCTGTCGCCGGGGCGGGCGACGCGGAGAGTGAGGCTGAGGCCCGGGCGTTGTTCGAGGAGTCCAGGGACGCCCTCGATCGGCGCACTGCACGCCTCGCCTGCGGGCTGGCAGCCCTCGCACCGATCACAGCGGGCGAGGTCGGGGTCCCCGCGGGTGCGCCGATGATCCCGCTTTTCATCGAGGGGTTCGAGGGAGCTCCGCCGACGGGCCGCTGGGCGCGGCTCGTGGCCCTCGAGGGGTTCGGTCTCGCGGATCAAGCGGCGGCGGCCTTCGCGGTCCGGGTCCTCAAGGGTGAGCTCGATGCGCGCTCCCGCCGTCAGGCCCTGCGGGCCCTCTTGGTGCTGAAGCCGCTCGGTGCTCGCCGGCGCATCGAGCTCTCCGATCCAGGGGCGCTGCTGCGGGAGTCGCCCGGCGGGGACATCGCGGGGCTGGGCCTCGAGCTCGGCCTCGCTGGAGTCCGGCCCCGGACCTCGTGGACGTGGGCCGCGGGCGCGGCGCCTGACTCAGCGACGGCGGCGGAGCTGCTGGTCTGGGCGGCGCTCGCGGCGGAGGAGGACGGCGCGCGTGGTCCCTGCCCGGCCTGGATCTCTGCGACGGTTCGAGCCTCGCTCCGCCTGGAGGTCGAGCGCCGACAGCAGGACCAGCCGGGCCCCCTCGAGCTGGCCTCTCGCATGGTCCGCGGGGACCTCATGAGGGCCTTCGGGCCGCTCGCGGCCCGGGTCGCCGAGGCGCTGAGCCCGGAGGAACGGGTGGCGCTGAGGTCGGTCTCGCTGCGTGCGGGGCTCGCGTCGCCAGCGGTGTTGCGGCTGGCGCTGGACGAGGCGATGGCGACGCTCGAGGGGCCGCGAGACCAGCCGGAGGCCATCGGGGAGGCCTGGATGGACCTCGCGGCGATGGTGGGAGACCCCGGAGTGGGGGCGCTGGCCCTGGAGACGCTGGAGGCCTCCTTGTCGGAGGCGCTCGAGGGCCGGTCGCGTGGCGCCGTTGGGACGTCGACGGCCCTGAGGCAGGCCGCGGAGGCCGCCTGCATGAACCTGGACCGTGCCCGGCGGGACGACCTGTCGGAACGGTTCTCCGGTGAGCTGCGGCGGGTGGCCACCATGGGCTCCCATCCGCTCGCGGATCTGTTCCTGGGGGAGGCCTGGCCGCCGTCCCGGCTGCTCCCACCAAGGGACCTGGAACAGCTCTCAGCTCCACTCCCTCCGCGCTGAGCCGCGGAAATCTGGATATTCTCCCCGACGTCGCTGTTTCGGCTTCGGAGCTTCCGTCACCGGAGTCGATCTAGTACACGAGCGTGCACCATGCCCTTGACCAACGAAACTGACCCGCTAGAGCCGGCACCCGCGGACGAGACCCGTGAGGTCCCGATCCGTCGCGAGGAGCTGGCGGTTCACGTCAACCCTCGGAGCCAGGTCGCCGAGCAGTTCCGGTCCCTTCGGAACGCGGTGCACGCGATGAACCCGGACGGTGCATCGCACACGCTCGTCATGACGAGCGCCCTCAGCGGCGAAGGGAAGTCGGTCGCCTGCCTCAACCTGGCGCTGGCGCTCTGCGAGCTCCCGGGGATCCAGGTGCTGGTGGTGGACGCGGACCTCCACGAGCCCTCCATCGAGCGGTACCTCGAGCTTCCGCGTCGGCAGGGGCTGACGGAGGTCCTGACCGGGAGCCTCGCCATCGGCGCGGCTGTCCGCAAGACCTCGGTGAAGGGGCTCTCGGTGATGAGCGCCGGGGCGCGCCCGAAGAACTCCTCCGAGCTGATCGGCTCGGAGCGCATGAAGACCGTGCTGAACGCGCTCCGGCAGCGGTACAGCTACGTGCTGATCGACACGCCGCAGGCCCTGACGATCTCCGACGCGAGCCAGCTGGGTGCGATCGCCGACGGCGTGCTCATGGTGGTCCGCCTCGGCTTCACGCCACGGCACTACGTTGAGCAGACGGTCAATACCATCGAGGCCCTGGGTGGGAACATCCTCGGCACCTGCCTCACCGACGCGGCCATCACGGACACAGCGGAAGGCTACGGGCAGCGCACCAAGTGAGCAGCGCGGCCCCCGGGTCCACCTGAGCCTGCACCGCCTTCTCCATGGGGGAGGCCCTTTCGCGACGGGAGTCCCGGCCCCTGCGGTTCTCGAACCGGGTTTGCCCCGTCGCTACGGCCCAGCGTCGTAGAGCCAGCGTCGTAGAGCCAGCGGCGTAGAACCAGCGGCGTAGAACCTGCGGCGTCGCCCTGGCAGCGCAGGCCTGCTCCGCGAGGGGGCCGGCTGCGCGAGTGCGCTCCTCACGAGTCTGGTCTCGACGGACGCAACTCGTGGGGGGGGGCTCGGGGCGCGTCGGTGAGGCTCAGCTCCGCGGGAGACGACCGGGTGGGGAGCGTCGCGGTCGTCTGCTTCAGAAGGGGAGCTCGTGCTGCCTGAGGCCGTCCGGCTGCACCCGAAGCTCCTGGGGCAGCGCGAGGTCGGCGGGGCGGACGCGGAGCTCACTCCCCAGCCTCGCCGAGCGAATCAGCCGGGGGAGGTTCTGGCGCTCCCACCGTAGGGCGGGGCGATACTCGGGCCACGCCGACTCACGAACCTGGAACTCCGGTCCGTGGTGGACCCACCGGCCCGCGGCGTCGCGGTACGACGGCAGCACGGAGTGGAGCAGCTCGTGCTTGAGGACAAAGGTGACGAACCACGCCGGGACAGCCTTCTGGTCGAGGACCGGGTGAATACGCACCACCCGGCTCTCTGGCTCGAAGCTCCCGAGGCGGAGGGAGCGACGGGACTTGCTCCGGGCCCGGCGGCCCCAGGTGATCCGCGGTCGCTCGTGGGGTCCCCTGGGTCGGAAGTCATTTGCGAACTCACCGACGATCAAGGGCAGGGCCAGCCGCTCGAGGTCGTGGGCCTCGCCTGTCGGGTCGATGGAGATCTTCGTCGCGCGGCGGGGGAGGCTCGCGATCTCAGCGTGAATCCACTCGTCGAGGATGGGCCCTGCCTTGCGGGCCCTTCGGCCGGCGCGGAGCCACTTCGCGAGCGCGTCGCGGACCTCCTCGGGCGCGTCTGCGAACATCTTGTGGAGCCGGAGCTGCCAGCCGGCCTCGCCGTCAGCGGTCTCGAAGGCGCGGGCCTGTACCGGTGCGGAGCGCGAGCGCCCGAAGGAGACCTCGATGGGGAGCTCGAAGCGGTCCGTCAGGTACCGAGACCAGTCCTCCGACGACCACGCTCCCGTCTCGCCGAGGGGCGAGCTCGCCGGCTCAGCGATACGCGCGCTCGGTCGCGGCTGCGACGTTCGGCGTGAGCGGGTCCCTCGGTTGGCGGGCATGCCCCTATTGAATCAGGACCGCCCGCTCCTTGCATCCCCGATGCCGCGCGCGCTCACGGGGCCATCCGCCTGAACGGGGGAGGCCCCCCGACGCGTTCAGGCGCCGGGGGGCCTCCCCGAGGGTGCGAGCGCCGGTCCACGTTCGAGGTGGCCCCTGGCGTGACGATCCGCGGCGATCAGCGGTCCGAGAGCTTGAAGTCGAGCCCGGAGAGGACCTGACCGTCTTGAACAGTGATGGTGCGCTGGGTGCGCTTGAGGTCGCTGTTCTCCTGGAATGGACTGTCGCCGCCCTTCCGCGCCCGCGTGGCGTGGATCTTGTAGGAGCCGGCGCGGATGTTCTTCACGGAGAAGCTGCCCTGCGGATCGGTGGACGCGGAGTGTTGGCTGCCCCCCGCGGATGTGGGGTACATCTTCACGATGGCGCCAGCCATGGGAGACCCGCCCGCGCCGAGGACCATGCCCGAGACCACGGCGCCCTTGGCGAGCTGGACGTCGGGGGCCTTGAACTCTTGCCCCTCGGCGACGATCAGGTCCTTCACGTACTTGACCGCGTAGTCGCGGTGCCGGACCACGAGCTGGTAGTTGGCCGGGGTCAAGGCGGAGATCACGAAGGTGCCGTCGGCGCCCGACTTCGCCGACGTCTCCGTGGCGTTGCCGGGGGCTGCGGCGCCCAGTGACTGCCAGAAGAGGTCGTCGGACCACTCCTTGTCGCGAGTCTCGATGACGGCGCCCTGCAGCGGCCGTCCGCCCTCGCCGAGGACCCTGCCGACGATGCTCCCGCCGCGGGTCATCCGGATGACGACGCCGGAGAAGTTCGTGGCCGGCTGCACCTGGAAGGGCTCCGAATTGGTCTCGGCGAACCCGGGCGCGATGGCCTCGACCATGTACTCGCCAGCCTTGGGCACGAGGATCTCGAACTGGCCGCCCGTGTCCTTGAAGCGGGCGCGGGTTCCAGCCACGGCGGAGGAGAGGCCCTCGCTGTTGGCGATGGACTGGCGCAGCTGCACCTCGAAGTTGTTGACCGCCTTGCCGCTGGACAGGTCCACGACCTGGCCCGTGACCACGGGGAGGGGCTGGAGGGTGATGGACACGTCCATCTCACCGGAGTCCACCCGGGTCCGCGCCTCGGCCTTGTAGCGCGGGTGGCGTGCCACGAGTTGATAAGGGCCGGGGTTGATGTCCGCGATCTCGAAGTCGCCGCTCTCGGTCGACGTCGCGGAGGTCGCTGAGCGCGCCTCGACGTTGCTGACCGAGTAGGCCTCGATGGTCACGCCGGGGATCGGGTTGCCGGTGTCGGCGGCGGTGACCATACCTGCGATGAGGGAGGCGACCTCGAGCACGAAATCGATCTCGGTGTTCTCGTCCTCGAGAACAGGGATCCCGAGCTTGATCAGCGAGCCGTAGCCGTCGGCGGCCACGCGCATGGAGTAGTTGGCGCCCTCCGCGACGTTGCTGAACTGGAACAATCCCTCTTCATCAGACTCCGCCGTCACGGCGCCGTCGCGGGTGCTGGCGTCCGCGACGCGCACGTTGAAGACGCTTTGTGAGAGGATGAGCTTGGCGCCGGCGACGTAGTTGCCGCCGGAGTCGGTGACCCGACCGCGGACCATGACGCCGGTGCCCAGCTGGATGTCGGGGACCTCGGTGACCTTGCCGTCTTGGACGACGATGGACGGGACCTCGGTCCGGGTGAAGCTCTCCATGGTCGCGATGAGCGCGTAGTCGCCGAAGACCGGGACGCCGTCGAACTCGAACTTCCCGTCCGATCCGGTCAGGGTCTTGACGTCGTTCGACGGGTCAGGGTCGGTGAGGAAGAACGACTCCGAGCCGAAGCGGGTCAGCGTCACCTCGGCGCCCCCCAGGGGCTTGCCGTCGGGGTCCACGACAGCGCCGCGGAGGATGCCCGTGCCGAGCGCCACGGCGGCGAGCCCGTCGCCCGCGAGCGTGGCCGGGACGGTCCCGACGTCGCCGATCTCGCGGCCGCCATTGGTTCCTACATTGACGAGGCCGCCGGACGCCTGGTCCCCGTCGGTGAGGGGGTCCTTTTCGACGACGTACTCCGAAGTCGGCCCGTCGGCCGGCCCAGCGGGGTCGACGGCGAAGACGGTGAAGAACGCCACTGCGGCGACGAGCACCAGGGCGATGAGAGCGATGAGAAACTTCATGTGAGCGAGTCGGAGAGGGTGGGGGGCCTGGGTCCGGGACCTCAGAGCCGTCTCAGGGCGGTAGGGACGTCGGCGCTCGGGGCTTCTTCCCGCGTCCCTGAAGAATGTCCGTAAGACGTTGTCAGCGGCCGGAGGAGTCGTGCCGGCGGTGCCGGTCCCTGGGACCCCTATCGGCCGTCAGGCCCCGCGCAGGTGAGATTCTCGGGACACGAGCGGGCAGATATTTCTGGAGCTCAAATCCCGCTTCCTACCAGACCGCCTTTCCGGGTGCATTTGGATGCCGGTGGGAGGAGCGGCGCGGGCCTGGCGGCCGGCGGACATGGGCCGGAGGGGGGCCGGAGGGGGGCCGGAGGG
>CBFHHK010000235.1:0-1717 GCA_965655435.1 Planctomycetota bacterium
GCCCGGGTCGTTGCCGTCGGGGCACGCTGGGGCTTCCGCTCCCTGGCCGCCCTCGAGGCGGCCCGCGCGGCCGCGCCCGAGAGCCCCTGGGTCGAGGCCCTGCTCGTGGGCGCTGGCGGTGGGCGAGACCCCGTGGGGGGCGGCGGCCTGACTTCCCCTGGCGGCTCCCGGAGGCTTCCACGTTGAGCACCACAGACCGACCCGAACGTCCGCCCTGGGCGGACTTCAAGGCCGCCCTGGAGCGGGCGGGGTTTCACCCTTCCCGGCGGCTGGGGCAGAACTTCCTGCTCGACGACAACATGGCCCGGGCCATCGCGTCGGACGCGGGGGTCACCCCCGGGCTCTTCACCCTCGAGGTCGGGCCCGGCTGCGGGTTCCTCTCGGTTCACCTCGCCCACGCCGGAGCTCGGCTGCTGTGCGTGGAGATCGACCCGCGCCTGGCCCCGATCGCGCGGGACTTTCTGCGTCCCTATCCCGAGGCCGAGGTGATCGAGGCTGACGTGCTCGCGAGCAAGTCGTGCCTGGCTCCGGAGGTGCTGGAGCGGCTCCCAGCCGACGGGGAGTGGACCCTCTGTGCCAACCTCCCTTACTCCATCTCCGGGCCCTTCCTGGCCACCGTCGCGCAGCTCGAGAACCCTCCCTCTCGGGTCGCCTGTCTGGTCCAGAAGGAGGTCGCGGAGCGCCTCGCGAGCGACCCGGGCGACGCGACCTGGGGCCCGCTCTCGGCGGCCTTCCAGGAGGCTTATGAGGTGACCCTGGGACGCTCCGTGCCCCCGCAGCTGTTCTGGCCCCGCCCCAAGGTGGACAGCGCGGTCTTCCAGGCGGATCTCCGCGGGGATCTCGCCGTCCCCGAGGAGCGGGCACGCCGCATGCAGTTCTACCGGGACCTCATGCAGCGGCGCCGCAAGAGCCTGCGCCGGGTCCTCTCGGACCTCGTCGGGGGCGCCCGGGCCACCCGCAGTCTCGAGGCCCTGGACCTCGATCCGCTCCGGCGCGCCGAGACCCTCTCGCTTCCTGAGCTGCGGGCGCTAGAGCGGGAGGCCCGGGTCGACGTATAGTTGCCCGGTCCCGCCGCTGCGCGGGCTACTGCCTTGAGCTTCGACCCTGACTTCCGCCGCGCGATCGAAGAGATCAAGCTCCGCGCGCCCATCGAGACCATCGTGGGTGAGACCACGGAGCTCAAGCAGAAGGGGCGCGACCACTGGGCCTGCTGCCCCTTCCACGAGGAGCGGACGCCCTCCTTCAAGGTCGATGTCCGGGAGGGGACCTGGTACTGCTTCGGGGCCTGTCGCAAGGGCGGCGACGTCATCAAGTTTGTCCAGGAGCGGGGCAACATGACGTTCATGGACGCCATGGAGCTGCTGGCGGCGCAGACGGGCGTGGAGCTTCCCCGGCGCAAGGCGCGGCGGACCAAGGAGAATGACCCCGGGCTCGCGGCCCTCAGCTTCGCGGTCGCGTACTTCCAGGCGGAGCTCCGCCGCGAGGAGGGGCGCGAGGCGCGCCGCTATCTGGCCAGCCGGAGCTTCGAGGAGAACGCCATCGAGGCCTTCGCGCTCGGCTGGTCGCCGCGGAACGGCCGGCGCTTCCTGAAGGCGGCGGAGGCCGAGAAGATCCCCGCGGACGCCCTGGTGGATGTCGGCCTGGCTCGGCGCCGGGATGGCAACGGCGAGCTGTACGCGTTCTTTCGCGGCCGCCTGATGATCCCGATCCGCGACCA
>CBFHHK010000235.1:1727-2443 GCA_965655435.1 Planctomycetota bacterium
CTGGCTCGGCGCCGGGATGGCAACGGCGAGCTGTACGCGTTCTTTCGCGGCCGCCTGATGATCCCGATCCGCGACCAGCGCGGCGTGACGATCGGCTTCGGTGGACGCGTGGTCGGGGACGATGACGGCCCCAAGTACGTGAACACGAGCGAGACGCGCTACTTCCACAAGGGGCAGGTGATCTACGCCCTCGACCGCGCCCTGGAGCACGTGCGCGCCCGGGGACACCTGGTGCTGGTGGAGGGCTACACGGACGTGATCGCGGCGCACGCGGCCGGGCTCCCCAACGTCGCGGCGGTCCTGGGGACGGCGACGACCGAGATGCACGCGGCGCTGGTCCGACGGGCCGGGACGCGTCGGGTCAGCCTGGTCTTCGATGGAGACGAGGCGGGCCGGCGCGCCGCATGGCGCGGCCTCGAGGGGCTCCTTCCGCTGCAGATCAAGCTCGAGGTCGTCCCCATGCCGGACGGCGTCGACCCGGCGGATGTGCTCATGGGGGATGGCGGTGTGGCCGCCTTCACGGCGCGCCTCGAGACGGGGCTCTCCTGGCTCGACTTCGTGGTGGAGTGCGTGGAGGCCGTTCGGTCCGAAGGCCCGCGGCCGTTCGCCCAGGAGGTGGATCGCGCCCTGGAGCTGCTGCTCCGACTGCCCAGCCCGGTGGAAATCGACGCGGCGGCGGACGAGATGGCCGGACGATTGAAGCTGCCCCTCGACAC
>CBFHHK010000235.1:2541-6655 GCA_965655435.1 Planctomycetota bacterium
CCGGGTCCCAGGGGGACGGCCGAGCCGGTGAGGGGGCGCCGGGATCCTTCGGCGGGGCTGGAAGGGGCCCTGGTGGTGGCCCTGGTGGTGGATCTGGTGGGGGCCCCGGTGGTGGGCCGAACGCGGGCGGCATCGCTGGGCGCGGCGAGGGGTCGCAAATTCCTCCTCCTCGACCGCTCGATCTCCGCGTGGTCCGGGCCTATGAGGCATTGCTGGGGGCGGCGCTCGCTGACGCGGGCCTCGTTCCCAGGCTGCGACCCCACATTCAGGGCTGCCTGGATCCGGTCCTCGCCTCACTTTTTCAGGTCCTCGTGGACCTGTGGGACAACGAGGACGCGGATATCACGGTCTCCCTCTTCCTCAACTCCGTCCAAGACCCCGCTGGCCGCGATAGGGTCCTCCCGATCCGGGAGGAAGCCCGCAAGGCCGACTCTGCCCAGAACCTCTTCGATCGAGCCGTCGCCTTCCTCGAGCAGCACCAGCGCAAGGTCGAGGACACCCGCCTCAATGCCCTCTTGCAGGCCCTTGAGCCCCTGGCAGAGCACGACGAGATTGCAAAGGCCTACCTCGACACCCTCTTCGGCCGCCTCCTCGAGCTTCGTAAAGGCGGCGCTGACCCGCGGAATGACCCCGTTCCAGCGCTTGTCGGTCAAAGCGAGGTACATTTAGACTCCCTACAGGAACACCAGGCCAACTTGCTGCGCCTTCAGGCCCTGGGCCGCGCCCTCCACTCACTCGCACCCGCTGACCCCCTGTCGGCGGCGTACCTCGAGCAGGTGTCCAAGCGCTTCCAGGAACTGAGCCAGAACCCTCCCCCGGCCTGAGCACTGCCCCTTCCCCGTTCTCCCACCCGTTCCAGAGCTTCGTCCACCACCGCCTGATCCGTCGATCCACGTCTTCGACCCGAGCTGCGCAACCACGGGCGCGCCGGTCGACGTGTGAGTCAGGTCTGGTCCTCCGAAGCTCAGCGACCCGAAGCCCCCAACGGCCCGACGTCTTCCGTCGTCGCCCGCGGCGCATCGGTCGTCTTCCTTTCGCGCCCGCCAAGCACCCGCTGCTGCTGAAGTTGCTCGGCGTCTCTTACCAAGCATCATGACAGACACTGTCGGACAGACGATCAAGCTCCTCGTTGATGAGGGTCGCCCCAAGGGCTTCCTCACCTACGCCGAGATGTCCAAGCTCATGGAGGACCAGTTCCTCCCCCCCGACAAGATGGACCAGGTGTTCATCGGGCTCGAGGATGCCGGCATCGACGTCGTCGACGATAACGACACCGAGGTCAGCAGCGACGTCACCGTGAAGACGGCCACGGACGCCAAGGCGTCGGTGGCTGCGGTCGCCGCGAAGGCGCTCCAGGACGCCGGCAAGGTCAGCGTCGCCGAGAAGATCGACGACCCGGTCCGCATGTACCTGACGCAGATGGGGGAGATCCCGCTGCTGACGCGGCCTGAGGAGATCCGCCTCGCCAAGCGCATCGAGGTGACCCGCAAGCGCTTCCGCAAGTACTGCATGGGCTCGGGCGTCTGCATGGACGTGTCGCTCGCCACCCTGCACGAGGTCCAGGCGGGCAACCTGGCCTTCGACCGGACGCTGAAGGTCAATCCCAACCCCAAGCCTGACGACGACCCCAAGATCGTCGAGACCCTGGGCAAGCCCCGCCTCGCGAAGCGCCTCCCGCTGAACGTGGCGACGATCGAGCGCCTGATGGTGCAGAGCCGCGAGGAGTACAAGGTGCTCATGCTCGGCAAGCTGTCCGAGGAGGAGCACTCTGCGGCCCTCAAGCAGTTCCAGCGCACGCGCCGCAAGCTGATCATCCTCATCGAGGAGTGCCACCTCCAGATCAAGAAGGTGCGCCCCTACATCGAGGTCCTCGAGGAGCACGAGCGGGACCTGCGTTCCGTCGAGCGGAAGCTCGAGCAGTTCGAGAAGGCCGGCAAGGAGGACGCTGATGGCGCCCGTGAGCTCCGTGAGCGCCTCAACGACATCGAGCTGACGGCCCTCGAGCCGATGTCCGGCCTCAAGCGCCGCGCGCACCTGGCCCGCTTCCACTACGCGGAGTACGAGGAGGCCAAGCGCCTGCTCTCCAGCGGTAACCTGCGCCTCGTGGTGTCGATCGCGAAGAAGTACCGCAACCGCGGGCTCTCCTTCCTCGACCTCATCCAGGAGGGCAACACCGGCCTCATGAAGGCCGTCGAGAAGTACGAGTACCGACGCGGTTACAAGTTCTCGACCTATGCCACCTGGTGGATCCGCCAGGCCATCACCCGCTCGATCGCTGACCAGGCGCGGACCATCCGCATCCCGGTCCACATGATCGAGACCATGAGCAAGCTGCGGAACGTCACCAAGAAGCTCGTCCAGGCCAAGGGCCGGGAGCCGAGCGTCGAGGAGGTCGCCGAGGCCACGGGGATCACCGTGGACGAGGCGAAGCGGGTGATGAAGATCAGCAAGCACCCCATCAGCCTCGACCGCCCGATCGGTGAGTCCGACGACAGCTACTTCGGTGACTTCATCGAGGACGAGTCGGCCGAGAGCCCGCTCCAGGCCGCCGGCCAGGAGATGCTCAAGGAGCGGATCGACGACGTACTCTCGACCCTGACCTTCCGCGAGCGCGAGATCATCAAGCTCCGCTACGGCATCGGGGACGGCTACACCTACACCCTCGAGGAGGTCGGCCGGATCTTCCGGGTCACCCGTGAGCGCGTGCGGCAGATCGAGGCCAAGGCCGTCCGCAAGCTTCGGCACCCGGTCCGCGCCCGTCAGCTGGCCAGCTTCCTGGACGGGATCCAGATCCCGGACGACGCGGAGTACGAGCTCGGCGGCAAGTCCGAGTGACCGCCCGGGTCGCCCCGGGCGACCCATCCGAGCGGTTGAAGAGAGCGGCCCGCCTGCCCCCCCGGGGTTGGGCGGGCCGCTCTCGTCGTGCCGCGAGGCAGCCGCCCAGGCGCCCCGCGAGTGGCGCTCCAGGTTGGATCAGCCTGGCGTTCCGGCGGGGGGAGGGAGTTTCGGGCCCACCCTGGGGGGGCCCGGGCGCTATCCTCTCCCGCTCAGGCCCCTCCGCTGACCTCCCTCACCAATTGCCGATGAACCCCGTCCTCCGTTCGCTGCTCAATCTTCAGGAAGTCGACCGCGACATCTTCAAGGTGGAATCGGAGCTGGAGAGGCTCCCCAAGGAGTCCGCTCAGCGGGTCGAGGCCCTCGACGGGCGCAAGGCTCAGCTCGAGGAGAAGCGCGGTGAGGTCATGGAGCTGCGCGCGGCGATCAAGGAGATCGAGCACGCCACGGTGGGCATGCGCCAGCGCCTGAAGAAGCTCGAGCACGAGTCCTCCACGGGGACCGCCGACGCGGCGCTGATCGCCAGCTACCAGCACGAGATGCGCAACATCAAGCGCAACACGAGCCAGGCCGAGGACGACGGCCTCAAGCGGGTCTCGCGTGCCGATCAGATTGAGGAGGAGATCGTCGCGATGGAGAAGCAGCTCCTGGACGAGCAGGAGGCCTTCGCGGAGTTCGAGAAGAACGTCGAGGTGGAGACGGCCGCCGCCCAGGCCAAGCTCGCCGAGCTCCAGGCGGACCGCGGCACGCGCTCGGCCGAGGGCATCCCGCCCGCGAGCCTGGAGACCTACCGGGGGCTCCTGAAGACCCGTGACGGCGAGGCGCTGGCCGAGCTCGGGGACGGGCTCTGCGAGGGCTGCTTCGTCAACCTGCCCAAGAACATCGTCGTGCGACTGGCGCGTGGGACCGAGCTGGTCCAGTGCCCCTCCTGCGACCGCATCCTCTACAACTACTGAGGAGCGCGGGTGGGCCCCGCGCGGCGCCGAGCGTCCGCCGTGGGCCCCCGCCTCAGAGTCTCTCGCCTCAGGGTCTCTCGCTTCAGAGTCTCTCGCTAGAGGGTCTCTCGCTACAGAAGCCCGGCCTCAGGGACCCGGCCTCAGGGTCTCAGCTTCAGAGCCCCCCGCCGCGGGGATCCCTCCGCTTCTGGGCCCCTCCGCTTCAGGACTCCCTCGGCGGGAATCCCGGGTCGTGGATCCATCAGATGCCCGGGCGCTGATCGCCAGGCGATCGTGGGGCCACGGGCCGGGCGGCTGGTGTTCGGCGCGGAGGCTGCGTTCCA
>CBFHHK010000236.1:0-6648 GCA_965655435.1 Planctomycetota bacterium
CTGGCGCCGGCGGGGTGACTGGCGCCGGCGGAGGCGGAGCCGAACGCGAGCCGAACGATTCGGAGTGAACCCGCTCCTTGGCCACGCCCATGGAGGCAAGGCATGCCTTGGTGGCTTCGGAGAATGGCCTGGGACCACAAAGGAAGACCTCTCGCTCTTTCAGATCGGGAACGACGACACCGAGCCGCGGGGCGTCGAGACGGCCGCACAGGCCGGGCCACCCCTTCGCCTCGGGGGAGTTGCCCGTGACCAAGACGGTCACGGCGATGTTCGGGTGCTGCTCGGCGATGTGAGAGAGCTCCCGGCCGAAGATCACGTCTGCCGGGGTCCGCACCGAGTAGACAAACTGCACGTCCGTAGGCGCTGCGGTGTCCACGACCCAACGCAGCATGGACATGAGCGGGGTCACACCGCTGCCTGCCGCGAGGAAGAGGAGCTTCTTGGAGGGGTGGTCGAAGCAGGTGAACTTACCCGCCGGCTTCTTGAGCGTGACCACGTCGCCCTTGGAGAGGTTGTCCGCCAGCCAGTTCGAGACGAGCCCGCCCGGAACGCGCTTCACCGTGATGTCGAGCGCGAGGGGACGCGAAGGGGACGAGGAGATGCTGTACGTCCGGCGAACCGGTTTCCCGTCGATCTCCACCGTCAGGCCGACGAATTGCCCGGGCTTGTAGCCGAACACCCAGGGCGCCATCGGCATCATCCGATACGTCTGAACATCGGCGGTCTCCCGGAGCACAGAGGCCACCTGAAACTTGGCCTCCGTGCCGTCCCAGGCCAGCTCACTTGGGATCCGGTCAGCGGCCTCGCGATGCACGTGGTCCTCGGACGGAGAGACCCCCCGCGTCGGCTGAGTCTCACCGTGGCCGCCCTCGACCTTGTACTGCAGGACGAAGTCATGAATCGTGAGGCTGGCGCCAGGCGCCCAGGCCACAGGCGCGCCCGCCGGCACCGGCTCCCCCGCCACCTTGCACCCGTTTCGGCTCCGGTCCTCGACCGCGCACGACGTCGAGAACACCGTGACCACAGCGTGGGTTCGAGAGACCTTCCGGTCGTCCAGCTGCAGGTCGCAGGTCGCGTCCCGACCTACGCTGAACCTCTTCGAGAAGCACACCGAGCGAACCTCGGTGCCTCCGCGTTGGACGCTCACGCGTACTGTGGGACTGTCGTCTGTCACTTCGATATCACCGTTCGTGGTAAGGGGAAACAACCCCGGCGAGGCCTAGGGTCCAGGTTGCGTCGAGTGGTCTGGAGAGGCGACCCCGAGCACCAGCTCTGAGCGACCAGAGCTTCTGGTTTGTCAACTTCTCCGGCTTGTCGATGGAGTTCCAGTGACAGTGCAGACAGCGCTCTCCGGGCTGCTCTTCTCCCTCTTCCAAGGGCGGCATCACCCACTGGAAGAACTCGTCTCCCTCTTTGGTCCCCCTGAACCCGGGGGTCTTGGAGCTGCCGATCTTCGGCATGCTCAAGACCTTCTTGGCCACTTCGATCCGTTCTCTGCGGAACTCGCCCTTGTGAGGATTCTCATCCGCCCCTCTTGCGAGTACGAACCCCGACGGCCGTTCATCACGAAAACTCGACGCGCCCTCAGGGGCCGACTGCGAGTCAACAAAGGCCGGGAGGTCCAGAGATCTGCCCTTCGGTTCGTCGTGGCACTTTGAGCACTCGCGCTCGTTGGGGCGATGGACGAATTCTCGGGCATCGATCTCAACGCGCGTCGCCTGTGCAAGGGCAGGCTGAGCGGTCTCCGGGGCGCCGCCCGCGTGGCAGCCGACGCAGCTCTTGGCCTCCTTGAGGCCAGGGACGCGGCCTTGATGGACGAGGGTGTTCTCGGCGCGGTGATCGTGGCAGCTGGCGCAGCGACTCCCCTGGGGCGTCAGTGCGAGACCAGAGCCGCTCGAGGGATCCCACTCATGGCAGGTGCTGCACGCCATCGCGGCGTGGCCTTCTTGGGCATGTGAGAAGCGGGCGAACGTACGGCCGTGCTCGACGCCGGGGGACCGGGGCTCGCTCCCTCTGGAGGAATCGGGTGACGGAGGGGGAGCTGGCGCCGTGGCATGGGCGGCCGCTCCGATCTCTCGGTGGCACTCCGAGCAGCGGCCCTGCCCGAGGAATTCGCGGATCTCAGCTTCGACCAGAGCCGTGGTGGAGCCCGCCAGTGGATCGGCTTCCCTCTGCTGCGGGTCCTCGCTCTCGGGGCCCATTGGGACCCCGTGACACCTGGCGCACCGGGCCTCGTCACCCACCGTCAGTTCGAGGTGGTCTGAGTGCTGGAACGAGACTGAGGTCCTCTCCGGCTGGGTCGACCCAGGCGGAGACTTGTGGCATTCGATACAGGTCGGACCGCCAGTATCGGAGCCACACCCCCCGTGAGCCGCCATCGGGAGGCCGTACTCGTCCCTTCCCGGTAGGTCGAGGGTGAGGGTCGGCCGGACGTCCTTCCAGCCGATGAGATCGAGCCTCGCCCCTCCAGGAGAGCCGTGACAGGCAGCGCATTCCCGGTGGTTCCCTTCGCCGTGGGCGTCAACGGGTCCCGGCAACTCCGCTCGCCCCTGTCCTTCGTGACACTCGACACACGCGCGATACCAAGACTCCTCCCCACCTACGATCGACTCGGTCGATTCACCCGGCGCGGGACGGCGGAACTCATCGGCGGCCCGGTTCAGATCGTGGCAGACCGTGCAGTCCGTCCCGGCGTGAGCCGAATGATCGAATGAGAAGGCCGCGGCCCCCGCCTCTCGGCCCGGATTCGGTTCGAACCTCACCCCGGTGTGGCATTCGGCGCAGCTTACGAGGTCGATCCGCATGCCCGTCGACGACGCCGGACCCGCGTTCGCCGCCGCTTGCTGATGACAGGTAGCGCAGCTCTGACTGTTTGATTCCTTGCCAGGAGACAGGTGGGTCGAGTGAGAGAACGGGCGGTTCGAGACGGAGAGTCCCCCTGCTGGCCCATCGCCGTCCCTCGACCGCCTCTGCAGGCCGTCGTTGAGAGCGCCCTCCATCTCAGCCTTGGTCCGCTTGAGACGCTCGTAGGTCGGCCGCTCTCTTGGGCTCGCCGCCCTGAGCGCGTCCCATGTAAAGGCTCCCCCATGGCAGTCCCAGCAGAACTTCAGGTCAACGACATCCGGGACTCGCAGCCTCTTCTCTGAGGCACCGCTGTCTCCCGGGCGATGACACTTGGCGCACTCAAGGCCGAGGTGCTCGTGATGCCGGAAGGACTCGTTGCTCTCATCACGGACCTGTCGTTCCTCCTGCTGCACGATCTCGGCGACGCCAGGAAGGTGGCAGAGGTAACACTGTTCGACCTCGATGAAGCTCGGGCCCGTCTCCGCCTCGATGTCGAAGGCGTGGCAGCCCCGGCAGTCCTGAGCGGCCTCCTTGTGATTCGTCCACCAGAGGTCCGCCACGTGCTCTCCGTGGGAGAACTTCTCCTGGGACGTGCCATGGTCCTCGGAGTGAGAGCCTTGGGGAGCGAGGAGCGACGTCACAGCAGCGGAAAAGGAGCCGAGCTCGTGCACGGGCAGCACGTGAGCACCAAGAGGCCCCGCCACGGGCTCCGACTTCGACCCGACGAGACCGAAAGCTGCGCTCGCCTGCGCGAGCAGGAGGGGAGCGATGATCAGCCACCCCCTCCGCCACTGCGCGGCAGATCGAACCGGAGTCGGGGAGGCTTGGTTGGACCGCGTCACGTACGCCGTTGTACCACCCGGCACCGGTGATGGCACGGCTCGAACCACGCGTCGCGGCCCCGGGCATCGACATGCAGACGTCCGCGATGACGGCCGAGTGGCCCACGGGGTGCTCGTGGGCAGGCCCGATCCCCGGGATGCGCCGGCGCCACTCGACGATAGCTCGCCCCCCCTCGCAGCCTCAGAAGCCGGGCCGGCGCGCTGGCCGGGCAGCGACGCCAGTCGCTCAGGGGAGCACGAGAATGATCAGCCGCGAGGACGCTCCAGCCCTCCGGAGGCCCTGGCGAGTTGAACGGCCCGGCACCCTTGCCTCATTCCGTCGCTTCGGCGGGACCGAAGTGGCCGGCGACGAAGCTCTTGAAGCCCTGGATCGCGGTGCGCTGGGTGTAGAACTCGAGGCCCCGGAGGGCGCCGAGCTCTTCGCCACCGCCCGCGCGGCCGGGGCCGCCGTGGACGAGGGTCGGCAGGACCATGCCGGGGGGCAGGGCCTGCTCGGCCATGCGCTCGGACCCCATCCAGATGCGCCCGTGGTAGGGCGCGGCGTCCACCACGAAGCGCTCACCCCAGGCGTCCTCCGCGAAGTAGGCGCTGACCACGAGGCCGCCGCCGCCGCGGTTGACCAGCTCGGCCGCGCGCTCGGCGGTGCCGTCGTAGGGGATCAGGGTGAACACGGGGCCGAACACCTCGAGCTCGTGGAGCACGTCCTGGTCCGCGTCGCTGGCGCGCAGGATCGTGGGCGAGACGAAGCAGCCCTCACGCGGCGACTCGGCGCCGCCGTGGACGACCTCGGCGACCTCGGAGAGCCGACCGATCCCGGCCTGCACGTCCGCGAGCTGGGCGCTGTGGGCCACCGGGCCGAGGCGCGTGGTCTTCTCCTGGGGCTCCCCCATGGGATAGCGCGCGAGCTCGGCGATCAGGTCCGCCTGGACCTCGTCCATGCGGTCCTCGGGCACAAATACACGGCGCACCGCGGTGCACTTCTGGCCGGCCTTCTGGCACATGTCGAGGACCACGTTGCCCACGAAGAGGCCGTAGGTCTCCGACGAGGCGTCCACGTCGGGGGCGAGCACCGCCGCGTTGATGGAGTCCGCCTCGATGTTCACGCGCACGTTGTTCGCGGTCAGGTTCGGGTTGCCGCGGATGATCCGCCCCGTGGCCGCGGAGCCGGTGAAGGCCACGCAGTCCTGGCCGTCCAGGTGATCCAGCAGGTCCCCGGCGCTGCCGCAGATGAACTGGAAGGCGCCCTCGGGCACGAGGCCGGACTCGACCACGACCTGGGCGATGCGCCAGGCCATGAGCGACGTGGCGGCGCCCGGCTTCTCGATCACGGGCACGCCGGCGAGCAGCGCGCAGGCCGCCTTCTCCATCATCCCCCACGCGGGGAAGTTGAAGGCGTTGATGTGCACGGCGGCGCCCCGGCGGGGCACTCGGATGTGCTGGCCCCAGAAGCGCGCGGTGCGGCCGAGCTGCAGGCCGTCGCCGTCCGGCAGGAACGGGCGGTCCCCGAGGCGCTTGCCGAAGGAGGCGTAGGCCGCGAGGGTCCCGGTCGCCCCGTCCACGTCGAACTTGGCGTCGCCGCGGGTGTTGCCCCCGTTGACCGCGCCCATGTCGATGAGCTCCTCGCGGATCTCATGGATGGCGGCCGAGAGGCCCTTCAACATGGCCGCGCGCTCCGCGAAGGTCATGGCCCGCAGGGCGGGGCCGCCGACCTCACGGGCGTGGCGGACGACGGCGCCGAAGTCGACGCCCTCGGTGCTGCACGTGGCGACGTGCTCGCCGGTGGTCGGGTTCTCGAGGGTCGAGCCTTGGCCCGATCCGGCCATCCACTGGCCGACGACGTAACTCTGGAGGGTCTGCATGCTGCCTGGGGTGAGGTCTGGGCCCGGGTTCGGGCCGAAGACGATATCCGATCCCGGCCCGGATTAGGTCCGCCGCGCCCGCTACCCTCGGGACAATGAGCAGTGAGGATTCCAAAGGGGCCGCGGACGCGGCCAGCACCGCCGGTGGGCACCTGCCCCCCGGCTCCTTCGAGGGCAAGACCGTCGTGGTCACCGGCGGCGGGACCGGACTCGGTCTCGACATCAGCCGCGGCTTCGCCAGCCTGGGGGCCACCGTGGTGATCCCCTCCCGGTCTCCGGAGAACCAAACCGCGTTCCTGGAGGAGGCCGCTGAGCGCGGCTGGAAGGCCGCCGGGCGCCAGGTCGATGTCCGGGATGCGTCAGACGTGCGCCGGCTGGCAGACTCCATCAAGGACGAGTTCGGCCCCGTGGATGTCCTCATCAACAACGCCGCGGGCAACTTCGTCTGCCCCGCGGAGCGCATGAGCTCCAACGCCTGGCGCGCCGTGCTCGGGATCGTCCTCGACGGCACCTTCTACTGCTCCAAAGAATTCGGCAAGCAGATGATGGGAGCGACCGACGACGGGTCGCCCCGGGGCGGCTCCATCGTCAACATCATCGCCACCTACGCCTGGACCGGCATGGCCGGTGTGGTCCACAGCGCCAGCGCCAAGGCCGGCGTGCTCGCCATGAGCAAGACCCTCGCGGTCGAGTGGGCGCGCTACGGGATCCGCAACAACTGCGTCGCCCCGGGTCCCTTTGAGTCCGACGGCGCGAAGCAGAACCTGTGGCCAAGCGACGACGTGGAGCAGCGCATCCGCGAGTCCGTTCCCCTCCAGCGCTTCGCCGACCGCAAGGAGGTCGCCGCCCAGGTGCTCTGGCTGGCGAGCGACGCCGCCGCGTACGTGACCGGCGCCAACATCACCATTGACGGCGGCATGAGCCTGGGAGCGGGGCGCATGTGGGAGCCCGGTCAGCGGCTCGAACGGCGCCGACGCCCGGGCGCGGAGCCCTCATGAGCGCGTCTTCCGGACCGGACCGCGGACACCTCGCCACCGAGGCCGCCAACCCACGCAGCGCGGGCCTCGAGCGGCTCGACGCTGCCGCCGCCGTCGACCTGATGG
>CBFHHK010000237.1:0-6551 GCA_965655435.1 Planctomycetota bacterium
ACGCAGCATGGGTCAGTCTCCTCCCTCTTCATTCCGCGGAGGGGCTTCATTCAGCAGAGGGGCTTCATTCCGCGGGGGGGCTTCATTCAGCGGGGGGGCTTCATTCAGCGGCGGGGCCGCCTCCGAGGCGCGGGCGCGGCCCTTGGGGTGTGCCGGCGGGTAAAGCCCGTTCTTCGGGCCCCAGGCCTCCACCGCCTGCATGTCGTCCCGGCCCGCGAGCTCCGCGCGCTTCGCCGCCAACTCCTCCTCGTCCATCCAGTACCAGAACTTCGGGAAGTGCTCGTCCTTGACGTTGGGGAAGTAGCCCCCGAGGCGGGGGCTGAAGGTGGTCTGGGTCACGTAGTTGTAGATGGGCAGCACCGGGAGCTCGTCCACGAGGATGGCCTCGGCGGCCTGCAGCATGCCCATGCGCTTGGCCGGGTCGAGCTCCGCCGCCGCGTCCCGCACCAGCCGGTCATAGTCCGCGTTGCCCCAGCCGGTCTTGTTGTTCTCGCCGCCGGTGACGAACAGGTCCACGAAGTTGTTGGGGTCCGCGTAGTCGCCGATCCAGGCGGAGCGCGAGACGTCGTAGCCGACGTTGGACTGGGTATCGAGGTAGACCTTCCACTCCTGGTTCAGGAGCTTGGCGTTGATGCCCAGGTACTTCGACCACGCGTCCGCGATGACGAGCGCGATCTGCATGTGCGCGTCGGCGGTGTTGTAGTGGATCTCGATGGTGGGGAAGGTCTTGCCGCCGGGGCCGTAGCCGGCCTCCCCCATGAGCCGCTTGGCCTCCGCCACGTCCGCCTCGTAGCTCGCCCCGTGGGGCATGTTCGCGTTGGTGTACCCCGCGAGGCCGGGGGGCACGAGGGCGTAGGCGGGGACCTGGCCGGCCTTGGTGACCTTCTCGCAGATGTCCTGGCGCGGGATCGTGAGGGACAGGGCGCGCCGCACGAGCGGGTCGTCCAGGGGCGGCTTGGTGACGTTGACCCGGTAGAAGTACGTGCCCAGGTAGGGGATCGGGTTGAAGTCCTCCCGGGGCATCAGCTCCTGGATGACGTTGGCCGGCGGCACGTCGATCCAGTGGCACTCCCCCGTGAGGTAAAGGTTGAGCGCCGTCGTGTACGACTCCACGGCGAGGGCGTCGACCGTCTCGAAGGCGACGTTGTCCGCGTCCCAGTAGCTGGGGTTCTTGGCGAAGCGGATGCGGTCGTTCACGCGGCGGAACTCCACCACGTAGGGCCCGTTGCAGACGATGTTCTCGGGGCGCAGCCACTGCTGCTGCCAGCGGTCGGGGAAGCGCTCCTTCGCCTCCTCGATGTTGCGCCGGTTCACCGGGAACATCGGGTAGAAGGCCATGAGCTCCAGGAAGAACGGCGTCGGCGCCTTCAGCCTGAAGCGGAGCGTGTACTCATCCGGCGCGGTGATCCCGACGGTGTCGAACCCGTGCACGGCCTGGCCGTCCTCGACCTCGGTGGTGAAGGCCTCTGCGCCCTCGACGTACCAGAGCATGTAGGCGTACTCGGCCGCCGTCTGGGGGTCGAGGAAGCGCTCGAAGGACCACATGAAGTCCGCCGATGTGACCGGGTCGCCGTTGGACCAGAGGGCGTCGTGGCGCAGGTGGAACGTGTACTCGAGGCCGTCCTCGGATACCTCCCACCGCTCTGCGACCCCCGGGAGGGGCTCTAGTGTCTCAGGATGGGACACGAGCAGGCCCTCGAAGAGCATCCGGATGGCCCGGCCCTCCGGGACGCCGGTGACGGTGGCGGGGTCCAGGGTCTGGACCTCGGTGCCGTTGTTGAAGACGAAGTCGGCGGGCTCGAGGCGGGCCCCGCGGGTGGCGTAGATCGCCCCCCCGAGGAGGCTCGCCAGGAGGGCGACGGGGATCACCTGGCGGGCGATGCGTTGGAGGGCCATGAATGCGCTGGAGCGACGGGGAAGGGGCCGGGACGGGCCGAGTCTATGCCATCAGGGCCGGTGCTGTGCGATCGGGCTCGGGCGAGAGGGCGCTTCAGGGTCCTCCTGGGCAGGCGCTCCACGGCGCTGGAAGAGGAGGAGGGGGCGGGGGACCCCTGGATCGATCCGCAGCGGATCGCGCCCGATCGTCGTTGCGGAGACTGGACGGATTCCGGACGCTTCCCCCATGGAACGAAGGGACTTCATGAAGGCGACCTCGCTCGCTGCGGCAGCGAGCGCGGTGGGCGCGTCGAGCGGTTGTCAGGCCCCCGGGCCCGGCGAGGGACCTCCGGAGGACGGGCCCGAGGGCCAGCCCGCGGCCGGTTCGCTGGACGCGATCTTCGCCGAGCACATGGAGGCCGAGCTGGCGGGGGACCTCGACAAGACCATGGCGACCATGACGCCGGACCCGCACATCGTGAACATCCCCACGATGATCGGGGGCCAGGGGCCGGCCGGCGTGCGGCAGTTCTACGCCAACCGGCTGATCGGACAGTTCTTCCCGGAGGACGTGCAGTTCGAGACCATCTCGGAGACCGCCTCGGACAAGCACCTCGTCACCGAGATGGTCATCTCCTTCACTCATACGATCGAGATGGACCACATCCTCCCGGGCGTCGAGCCCACGGGGAAGTTCGCCGAGGTCGTGTTCGTGGTCATCGTCGGCTTCAAGGACGGGAAGGTCGAGTTCGAGCACATCCACTGGGACCAGGCGAACCTGCTGGTCCAGCTGGGGCTGATCGATCCCGCCGGGCTCCCGCTCACGGGCGCAGGGGCCGCGGCGAAGCTTCGCGACGCCACCATTCCCGACCCGTTCTACGGCGAGTCCTAGGCCTCGGCTGCGCGCGGCCCTCTGCCGCGAGTGCGGAGCCGCGAACATGGGGGACGTGGCCCTCGGCGCTGGCTGGTGATCGCGGGGTGCGGGGGGCCGTCTTTGGAAGCGCTGGTCTGCGGCCACGCGGCTCTGCGGCCGGGCACAGGTCGCCCTGCTCTGTTCGATCGGTCTGGTCGATCGGTCTGTTCGATCGCTCTGTTCGACGCCTCTATTCGTTCAGGGCGATCAGCGCACCGACGGCCCGATCCACGAGGCCGGGGACCGCGGCGCCAGCGGCGTTGGCTGCCACCAGGAAGGCGCGGTTGGTCCCGGGCGCGACCCAGACGGTCGCGAACCAGGTGGTGTTCGAGCCGCTGTGGGTCAGGGCCGTACCGCCAGCCCAGCCTCGCTCGGTGACGAGCCAGCCGCAGGCATAGTCCTCGAGGCCGACCTCCACCAGCCTCTCGCGCGAGGCGGCGGAGAGGAAGGGGGTGGCGGCGTCTCCCGCGGCGGCGTCCTCCGCCACCGCATCCTGCGCGGCGGCGGCGTCGGTGAACTGGAGCACGAAGCGCGCCCAGCCGGCCATGGGCAAGTGCACGGTGCCGGCCGGCCCGAGGGCGGGGTCGTTATCGAGCTGCAGGGGGCCAGGCGCTCCGCGGCGGACCATGTGACCCCACGGTGCGTCCTCTTCCCCGAGGGTGCCGGGGACCCCGAAGCCGGCGCCCTCGATCCCAAGGGGCTGGAACACGTCGGTCCTCATGAGCTCCTCCCAGGGGGCGTCGCGTATCGCCTCGACCATCGCTCCGGCGACCATGTAGCCGAGGTTGGAGTAGAGGAAGCCTGTGCCTGGCGCTGCAGCCGGGGCCTCGTTCAGGGAGGCGGCGGCGATCTCGATGCGGCGCTCCCGGAGCGCCCGGTCGCTGAAGCCCCGCCAGTTGGGGGCGTTGGCGGGCGCCCCGCTGGTGTGGCGCAGGAACTGGATCAGGGTGGCGCCGCGGTAGGCCTCGTGGACCCTCGGCGCGAGCTCAGGCAGGACCTCCTCCAGGGTCGAGTCCCAGCGGAGGAGACCGGCGTCCACCTGTCGAGCTGCGAGGACGGCGGTCATGGCCTTGGTGTCCGAGCCCACGTGCACCGGATCACCCGCGGTCATCGGGGCCTCGCCGCCTGCCTTACGGAGCCCCCAGGAGCCGACCTGCGTCTCGCCGTCCGCTCTGGCGATGGCCGCGATGGCACCAGGCACCGGTGTCCCCTCGAAGATCCCGGCCAGAGCGGCGGCGATCGCCGCCCCTGTTGGCCCTGTGGCGTTCGGCTGGAGCGGGGCTCCCGGCGTCGGTCCCGTATCCGCGGACCGGGAGGTGTCGGAGCAGGCGGCCCCCGTGAGAGCTGCCGTGAGGGCCGCAGCGATCGAGACGGCGCCGACGACGGCACGGGGGAGGCGGAAGGGCGCGGGCAGGAGGGCGTGGCGAGAAAACCGCATGGGGCAGGGGAGGGGCGAAGGGGCTGCTGGGTTCCAGCGGGTTGGGCGCGGGGATTCGCCAGCGCCTGGAGGTCCGGTGATGGCGTGGAGGCCCGGCCAGAGGCCAGAGGCAGAGGCCAGAGGGCAGAGGGCAGGGTGCAGAGGCTAGACCACCGCGCGGAGTGGACCGCCGCATGGAGTGAATCCTCGGAGCGAGAATCTCGCCGCACGGAGTGACTTGGCGTAAGGAGTGGGTGCCCGCAGACGGGTGGAAGGGCGGGACCGTGAACCGGGGGGGGCTCCACAGCGGCTGCCATCAAGGCGCTCTTGTACAGGGCGCTGCCGTACAGGCGACGTACGGCAGCGCCTCCGACGGACCCGCAGGAATTCCTCGCCCGACCTCCTCAGCAGGGTGATCTTGGCGCCCGAATCACCTCGATCCGCGTCCGACGTTGGGGAGGCGCGCGCCGGGAGCGCGGGCCCACGCCAGAAACATGGCCCTTGCCTGGATCGGGGAGGACGTCTGTCGCCACCGGGTGCCTGGGGACTAAGGTAGGTGTCCGCCGGCGCTCCTGCTCCGGCGGCGACCCATCCGCGAGTTCCCGAACGCCCCATGCTTGAAACCATGCTCGAGTCCACGTTCTCTTCCGCCCGCTCCTGGAGCCCAACCTTGGCCCTCGGCCTCGTGGCGGCGCTCGCCGCGAGCCCCGCCGCTCACGCCATGGGCGGGGACGACGCTGACGAGGCGGTGGTGGATCAGTTCCACCCGGCCAAGGGGGACGACAAGGCCCCGCTCTACGGCGGCCGGGCGATCGTCCACGTCCCGTCCCTGCCGGAGAACATGTGCTACCCGATCGAGAACTCGGCGGTCACGCGCCGGCTCCTCTACGAGGCGCACGAGACGCTGCTGCTGCAGGACTGGTGGTCCCACGAGTACGTGCCGGACGCGGCGGCCTCCTGGGTGGAAGAGGACCTGGTGGTTCTGAAGCCGGACGCGCCCGCGATCGAGGGTGAGATCTCGGCCCAGGTGGTCCGACGTGGCGAGGGAGAGACGGGGCTCCGCGAGGTGCGGGCGCTCTATGGATCGATCACCGACGCTGGCCCTGATTGGGCGGTCTCGCCCATGTCCAAGGGCTCCTCCATCTCCGGGCCGGTCAGGGTGCCGAAGGGTGCGGTGGAGCGCGTGGAGCGCGGCACGGTGTTCACGGTCTCGCTGCGCGAGGGGGTGCGCTGGCAGCCTTCGCTCGTGTACTCGGCCGAGCAAGCGGCCAGCTACGGGGAGCAGTTCCTCGACGCGGACGACGTCTATTACTCCTGGTCGATCTATCGCAACCCGGAGGTCAACTGCGACGAGAAGCGCTTCCAGTTCGAGAAGATCTCTGCCTGCGAGGTGGTGGACGAGCTGACCGTGCGCTTCTTCTACGAGAAGCAGTACGCCTATGCGCTCGAGTCCATTGGAACGTCCCTGACGCTGCTGCCCTCGCACATCTACAACCTGCTGGACGAGCAGTGCCCCGACCACAACAAGGAGGAGGAGGCGTCGCTCAGCCAGCAGGCAGAGCACCTGAACAAGAACCCGCACAACAAGCTGTGGGTCGGGATTGGCCCGTACCAGGTCACCGATTGGACGCAGCAGTTCGTGGAGGCCAAGCGCTTCGTCGGCGCCGATGGCAAGCCGGCCTACTTCGACGCGGCCACGCGCCCGGGCTACTTTGACACCATCCGCTGGCGGTACATCGACAACGACGAGGCGGCCATGAACGCGCTGCTCAACGGCGAGGTCGACTTCTTCGAGCGGGTCAAGTCCGAGGACTACTTCAACGGTCGGGCCACCAGCGACTCCTTCAACGAGGAGTTCTACAAGGGCTTCTTCTACCTCGGCGCCTACGGCTACACGGGCTGGAACCTCTACCGGCCTCAGGTCAAGGACATCGCCGTGCGCAAGGCCATCGCCATGGCCTTCGACTTCCAGAGCTACCTGAAGACCCAGTACAACGGGCTCGCGCGTCAGATCACGGGGCCCGTCCCGTATCAGAGCGAGGGCTACCCCAAGGACATGGCCGCCCTACCCTACGACCCGGACGGCGCCCTCGACCTGCTCGAGGAGGCCGGCTGGTACGACCGGGACGGCAACGGGATCGCGGACAAGGACGGGGTGGAGCTCGAGATCGAGTTCCTCTATCCCAGCGGCAACGACTCGTCGAAGATCTTCGGGATCGCCCTGCAATCGGCGGTGGAGGACCTCGGGATCAAGGTCAACCTGGCCTCTCTGGAGTGGGCGACCTTCCTCGAGCGCATCAAGTCGCGCGAATTCGACGCCTGCAACCTGGCCTGGGTCCCGCCCCT
>CBFHHK010000238.1:0-3135 GCA_965655435.1 Planctomycetota bacterium
CCCGGAGAGCCCGGAGAGCCCGGGGAGCCCGGATGTGCCGAGGGAGAGCAGCAGGGTGAGGAGGTGCATGGGGTGCATACCTTGCCGTCCCCTCCCCGGTACCAATCAACGTTCCTCCGTTTGCCCGGAACGGCGGTCCGCCACGCCGCCTTGGGGCCGGGCCGGACAGGGCCGGATCGAGGGGGTGGGAAGGAGGGACCTCTCGCGGACAGGACCTTAGAGACGGATTCCAGGCGGGGGTCCGGCGGGGGTCCGGCGGGGGCGGCTGGACGCCCCCCCCTGGAGCGTGGGGCGCACACGGCACGTCGAGCCCAAGGGGAGAGGGCGCGCGGAGAACTCCCCGAGCCGGGCAGCGGCGCAGGACCCCGGACGGGTTCGGCGACGCTCCACGGCGGTGCCGCTCGCCCAGCTCCCTGTCAGGCCCGCGTGAGCTCGGCCTCCGCTCGCTCGAACCAGCCAATGGTGCGGGCGAGGTGCTGCTCGCCGTAGAGCGCTGCGAATTCCCGTGTGCGCGGGTGCCAGCGCACACGCAGCTCGGCGAGGCGCTCGGCGATGAAGGCGGCGGTCAGCGGGATCCCGCAGTGGACCTCGATGCAGACGCGCCAGCCCTCATAGGTGGTGTTCTCCATGGCGGATTCTCTTCGAGGTGAGTCCAAGCGGGCGGGAGAGCGGTCGGCGGGTTGTGTTCCAGGGTGGAGGGGCGCCGGTCGTCGTTCTCCCTCACTCGATCCAGTCCAGGGTGAGGACGACACGCCATCGCCCGTCCGCCGGCGGGGAGCGGTGAACGATGGCGCGCTCGGATGCGTGGGGCCAGGCGGTGCCCTTGAAGACCGCCACTTCGCCATGTGCTGCTCGCTGGAGTCCCTCCCAGCGCTGGACCAGCCCGGAGGTCGTATCGTCAGGTCCGCCGGCGTGCCCCAGTCGAGAGCGGTCGACGTCCGCGCTATCGAGCCACTCGGTGCAAGCGCCGAGGACGTTGAGGACGCCCCGAGCCGTGACCCGGTCGACATGCAAGCGTGGACAGTGGGGGCCGTCGGCCACCACCTGGCGGACCCCGACCACTCTGGCGCCGAGGAGCTCCGCGAAGAGGCTCGTGATCTCTTCGAGGTAAGCCGTCCACTCACGAGCGCCCCGCTCTCCGGGCAGCGCGAACGGCTCGAGGGCATCGGCCGCTGGTCCGCCATCCAGGATGGCGACCTCGGCGGAGGAGCTCCGAGGACCAGCTGCTGCCAGGGCCTCCGCGTGTGCCAGGGCCGCCGCGCTGGGGGGAAGCGGCGCGGTCACGAGCATGACCTCGGACTCGTAGAGCCTCACGAGCTCAGGCAAGGCCGTACCTCGAACGATCACTCGGGCGTGGGCGTGTTCGGTGGGGTGATTGGGCTCGGTGAGGGGATGGGAATCGGTGTGCTGCAAGCGCTCGCTCCTGCCGCGCGGTCACTCGTCGCGGCTCCCAAACCAATGCCGCCGAGGCCAGAGCTGTTCCGGTGACCTCAACTTTTCCTCGCTCCCGGCGGCTTGAGGTGGCTCGCTCTCCCTGAGATGTGGTGCGTTCTCAGCGCCTGCAAGGGCCCAGACCGCATCAGATCGTGCACTGCGCGCGTGGTGGCGGCGCGACGGACGCCCCCGTCGAGCGTCGAAGAGCTCGCGCTTTCGCCGCCAGAGGCGGATCCGTGCCGGTCAGCCCCCTTGCTGGAGCGTGCCGGGCGGGTGGTGCCGACCCGGCATGCGCGTCGCCCTGGGGCGCCACGTTGGCGCGCCCTGGGACCCCACCCCGGTGACGCTCGGTTGCCGGGAGTGGCCCCTCAGTACCCGCCGGCGCTGCCGTTGCTCGCGAGGGCAATCTGGGCGGCGAGGTCGCTGTGGTTGGGGAAGATCAAGAGCCCTGCTTGCCAGGCCTGGATCGCCTTCTCCATCTGACCCGTCTGCTGGTACATGTTGCCGAGCATCAGGTGCGTCCCGGCGTGGTTCGGGCTCGGCGCCATGCTGCCCTGTTGCTCGACGAGGGTCTCGAACTGCTGGATCGCCGCGGTTTGCTTCCCGAAGATGGGGGGCCAGAAGCTCAGCGCTGTGGCCTTGGTGTAGCGCGCCTCCCAGTGCTGCGGGTCAGCCTTCAGCGCGGCGTCAAGGGCCTGGTCTGCCAGGGTCGCGTACTTGCCGGCCATGGGGCTCCCGGCCATCTGCTGGGTGATGCCGAGGTAGGCTTCGCCGAGCGCAAGCTGCGCCTCCGGATCGTTCGGGTCGTTGTCGGCGGCTGCCTTGTAGAGAGCGAGGACCTCCTCCTCGAGACCAGCGTCGACGATCTTCTTCCACAGCTCTGTGGCGTCGAGGGTCCCGGACTCCATGAGGGCGGCGAGGAACTCCTCGGGGGTCTCGGGCCCAGCGGGGGTGGGCTCCTCGCCGGTCGGGCTCGTTCCCATCGAGCCGGACTGTGCGAGGTAAGCGGCGACGGCGTCTGCGATCTCGGCTTGTCCAAGCTTCGCCGGCGTGCGGGGCACCGACTGGACCAGCGCGACCTGCCCCTCAAGGTCGGCGACGCTCTGCTGCAGGGCGCGGATGGCCGACTCGAGGTCGACGCCGGGCTCGCGCGCGACCGTGGCGTCTGCGGCGTGGAGCCGTGAGCCGGCGGAATGGTCGAGGGCGAGGAACGTCGCGACGCCGCCGACGCCGAAGGCGAATGACGAGAGCAGGAGCGGTGTGGTCTTCATCGTGGGCGGAGAGGTCAGGGACGGGTCAACAGGTCGGAAGTGGGATGGCGTGGCGCTGGATCCTCACCTCGCCCTTCGCCCGTGCACTCTGTTCATTCAGAGAATAGCCGGAGACCGGTGCGCCCATGCCCTCGCCCTTCGGCGTTGACGAGGATGGAAACATCTTCGCCCCCGTCCCTCTTCGGCCGCCTGCAGTGGAGCTGGGCTAGGCCTCGGCGATGTGCCGGTCGCGTTCTGCTGCGACCTCGGCCACGCGCTGCTGGAGCGTGGCCTGCTGGGCCGTCAGGCCTTGAAGGAGGGCGTCGACGTCTGCCTGAACGTCCTCCGTCTCCTCCCTGGCTCGGTTGATCTTCAGCTGCACGATGCCGTCGAAGATGCCGTTCAATACGTAGTCCGCGAAGCGGTCAAGGTCGCTGACCTCAACGCTGAG
>CBFHHK010000238.1:3234-6372 GCA_965655435.1 Planctomycetota bacterium
GTCTGCGTTGATCTGAACGTCCTTGAGCTCGGTCTGGAAGTGAAAGAGATCTCGCTGCGCCTCCTCGGCGTACTCCCGTGCCTGGTCGACGTGGGAGTACTTCTGTGCCGTGACGATCGCGCCCCCGCCGAGCATGTCCCAGGTGCCCCACTTCCTGGCTCTCCCGAGGCTCTTGCTGAGGTCGTCGAGGCTCTCGAGGGCGAGTCTTCCGGCCGCGCGTGCCTCGTCCACCTCCCGCAACTCGGCGGTCAGCTCGGCGTGCTCTTCGGTGAGCTCGAGGAGGGTGGCGGCGCCGGGCCCGCCCGCCGAGCGGAGGTGCGCTTCCTTCCGCTTCAGCAACTCGACGTGCTCCTCTTCCACGTCGCCGAGGGCGCCGAGGGCCGCTTGGTAGCGGCCCCGATCCTCCTCGAGCTGGCGGACCTCGGCGCGGCATTGGTCATGGGCGAGCTTGGCCCTGAAGACCTCTGCTCGCTCTTCCTCCAGGCGCTCCTCCTTGTTGGAGACGATGGAGTAGTAGATCGAGGCGAGGCTGACCCCCTCCAGCTTGCGTACGTCTGCCCGCTCCCGGTCGAGCTCCTCGCGCAGCTTGGCCAACCGCTGGGTGCGGTCCCTCAATCGCTGCTCTACCTGAGCGAGCTGCCCACGGAGCCTCTTGGCTTGTCGCAGGGCGACGAGGGCCCTCTGCAGATCGGAGTTGAGCTGTTCCATGGTTGAGGAGGATTCGTCGCCTGAATCCAAGGGGTCTGGTGAGGGCCCGGCATCAGTCACCCCGGGTGAGGGACCGTAGCAGGGCGAGGCAACGGGGCGTGGGCGTGCCGGGCTCATTCTGGCAAGCGGCGTGCAGCCGCTCGGCGTCCGGCCCATGGCCGTGGAGCGGCTGTGCGGGAGCCCGTGGCGCACGCCGCTGGGCCTGGCGTGAGCTTGGGCTCGCGCAGGAGCTCGCCGGGGAAGGAGACTCGTTGGCTGCCTGGGGGCTGCGTGGCGACACCAGCGCGGCCTGGTCGCCCTCGAGGTGACCTCGCCGGATCCCAACGACCCCCAGGGCTGGGGCGCACCGAGGGCGCGTGGGCGACGGCATCGTCGCTTGGACCGGGCGCGCCCCGGGATCAGCTAGATCGCGCGCGTCCGTCCGGGGAGTGAGCCGACGGGCTCGATCCGGGGAGGCCGTCGGGGACGTCGTACGGAGCACCGAACATGATCACCGGGGAGCAGAGCGACGTTCAGTTTGCGCGCCCCCTGTGGCTGGGTCTCCTGTGGCTGGGTCTCCTGTGGCTGGGTCTCCTGTGGCTGGGTCTCCTGTGGCTGGGTTTCCCGTGTCTGGGTTTCCCGGGGCTGGGCTCCCTGTGCGTCGCCGGGCTGGTCCTGGCCTTGACCGGCTCGGCATCCAACGCCGTGGACGTCGCGCTTGGACCCTTCGCAGGCGCGGCGGCTCGAAGCTGGCAGTCCTGCTGCGCGGAGAACGCCTGGGCGATCGCGCCGTACGCCTCCGCGAGCCTTGGAGCTGGCCTCGCCGTCCGGTGGCTGTGGCGCCCTGAGCGCCGAGCCCTGGGTCTTGTGCGTGACGCGCTCTGGTGGCTTGCCGCCCTCTCTTGGTTCGGCGCCGCGGTGCTGTCCTACCTCCACGCGCTCGAGTGACCTGGGCGTGGGGCTCATTGCAAGGCGAGGCCGGGGTCCACGTGGTCCCTTGGCGCGCTGGTGGTCGGGCGCTCGCGCGGAGGCAGCCGAGACGACAGGCCTGCGGGCGGTGCCTGGGGCTGCCACCACGTAGACTCTCCGTTCATGTCCGAGCGTGAACGTTGCCTCGAGTGTCTCCGGCCGGCGGACCATTGCCTCTGCGGCTCGATCTCGTCCATCGAGCACCGCACCGAGGTGCTCATCCTCCAGCACCCCCGGGAGCGGTCCCATCCGTTCAACACGGCCCGCATCGCCGAGCGCTGCCTGCGACGTGCTCGAATCCTGGTGGACCGTGGAGGTCGCCTCAAGGTGGACGAGGCGCTGCCCGAGCAGCTGGAGGGGTACGGTCTGCTGTACCCGGGCGCCGACGCCCGGGACCTGTCGACCCTGCCCGAAGCCGAGATGCCGAAGGGCCTGGTGGTGATCGACGGGACCTGGCACCACGCCCGCGGGATGTATCGTGACATCGCTGCGCTGAGGGATCTGCCGAAGTTCTCGTTGCCCCAGGGGGAGGTCAGCGGCTTCAAGATCCGCAGGCAGCCCTTCGAATACTGCCTCTCCACCCTTGAGGCGATCCACGCCGCCCTCGGCTATATCGAGCCGGACACCCCCGACCTCGTGAAGCTCCTGGCACCGTTCGAGGCGATGCAGACGATGCAGCTCGCCCGGCACCACGAGCCCTCTCCTCGACAGCGGCGGCGGCCCAAGAGCGAGCGTGGTCCGGAGCTCCCGGCCGCCTTTCGAGAGGACTTCGGGTCGCTGGTGGTGGTCTATGGGGAGCTGACGCCTCGCACCTGCGAGGAGATGAAGCAGCCGTGGGAGGATCGGCCGCTCCTGACGCTCGCGGCAGAACGGCCGGCGACCGGAGAACGGATGATGGCCGTGCTCGATCGGGGCGACCTCAGCCCGGGGAGCTGGCCGTTCTTCCGACTCGATACCCGTGGAGAGGCGCCCAGGAGCTCGGAGGCGGAGATGGCGGAGGCCTGGAGATCATTCCAGCGCCCAGGCGACGTGCTCGCGACCTGGAATATCGGGACGGCCAAGCAGTGGCAGAGGACCTTCGGGGGCCATGCGGCACCGCTCGTCCTGAAGGCGATCTACTGCAACCATCGGCCGCAGAGGGGGACCCTCGATGAGGTCGTCGAGTTCGAGGGGCTGCTGACAGACTCCGCGCGGGCGCACCACCGAACCCAGCGGACGCGGACGGAGGAGCGGCTCGCCAATGCCGTCGCGGTCGCCAACCTCCTCCGGCGCCTCGCCCAGGGAGCGGCGCGGGCCTAGGTCCACGGGACGCGGCACGAGGCTGGGTCTTTGAGGGGCTCTCGTGGCCCTCCCGCCACCGCTCCGCCGCCTTCGCAGGGGGCTCCCTGGGCGCGCAGCCCGGAACCGCCTCCCGCCTCGCCTTCGGCGGCCCTCTGCCCCGAAGGGCGTGGGGCTCGGCGGCTGTCCAGGCCGAGGGCCGGC
>CBFHHK010000239.1:0-1236 GCA_965655435.1 Planctomycetota bacterium
CGGCCGCCGAAGCGCAGGCCCCGCGTCCGAAGCGGCGCGCCACGCGCAGCGCGGCGCGAGGATTCGATCAGCCCGCGAGGGCGGACCGGATGTCCTGGACGATGGCCCAGTGGTGCCGGGCGTGGAGCGCAGAGAAGCGCAGCCAGTGGGCGGCGGACAGCGGACCCAGCTCCTGGTGGGGGATCCACGATGGGGCAGCGGCGATCTCGTCGGCGATGGCCTCGAGGCCCGCCAGGGCCTCCCGGTTGCCGCCCAGCTCCATCTCGAGGAAGCGCGGCTCCACCGTCTCGTCGGGGGTGACCATGCGCGGAGCCTGGGCCTCGCCGCGGGGGGTGGCGTCGTTCTCCAGCACCTGCGCCGCGCGCTCCTGGATCGCGCCCTCCTCCTGGATCAGGCGCCCCTTGCGGGCCACCAGCGACTTCACGTGGCGGAAGGCCAGGTCCGTGGCCAGGGCGATGTGGTACAGGTGCTGCTCCACGCTCCAGCCGGACACCTCCGGGGCCCGGGCGCGGCAGGCGGCCTCTCCCTCCTGGCGGATGGACTCGAAGGCGTCGAACGCCTCGTGCAAGCGGGCGAACTCTCCGCGGACATCGATCTCTGTGGACGGCATGGCGAGAGGTTACCCTCTGGGCGCCGAACGCGGCGAACGGGCCCTTAGCTCAGTCGGTTAGAGCAGGTGACTCATAATCGCTTGGTCGAAGGTTCGAGTCCTTCAGGGCCCACCAACTCCGCCTCCGTGCACGCACCAGCCAGCGCTGGCTCGCACCCCATGACCCACCAGCCGCGATCCAACGCCGCACTGCCTGGCCCGGGGTCGCCCTTCGCCTTCGACGCGAACCGGGAGACCCTGGAGTTCCTCCAGCGAGGCTTCGCGGAGTACGGGGACATCTGGGCGATCCCGCCGCAGGGCGGCGGGGAGAACGTCGCGGGGGACGGGGGCCTGCCGGTCTGGGTCCTGAACGACCCCGAGGCGATCCACGAGATCCTGACGCGGCGGCAGCCCGACTACGGCAAGGGGGTGGGCTTCGAGCGCGTGAAGATGCTGCTGGGGGATGGGCTGATCGTGTCCGACGGTGACCACTGGCGCACCCGGCGCAAGATGCTCCAGCCTGCGTTCAGCCGGCCGAGCGTCGGCGCCATGGGCGGGCTGATCGCGCGTTGCATCGAGGAGCGCGCGGAGATCTGGGAGGCGCACGCGGACAGCGGTGACCCGCTCGACATCGTCGACGAGGCCAA
>CBFHHK010000239.1:1336-2571 GCA_965655435.1 Planctomycetota bacterium
TGCATCGAGGAGCGCGCGGAGATCTGGGAGGCGCACGCGGACAGCGGTGACCCGCTCGACATCGTCGACGAGGCCAACCGCCTCGGGCTTCGAATCATCCTCCGCTCGGTCTTCGGCGACGACCTCGAGGCGCTCGATGCGCGTGAGGGGGGCAACCCCTTCAACCTCGTGGTGGACACCGTCCAGCGGGACCTGATGTTCGCCATGCGCTTCCGCCAGCTCTGGCCGGTGGTGCGCGAGCTGGTGGAGGTACGCCGCGCACGCGGGGCGGCCGGAGAGTCGGAGGACTTCCTCGGGCGCTACCTCGCCGCGCGGGACCGCGACTCCGGCGAGCCCCTCGACATGGAGGGGCTGGTGGACGAGCTGATGACGCTGCTCATCGCCGGTCACGAGACCACCGCGGCGACCACCGCCTGGGCCTGGTCCCTGCTCGCCCGCCACCAGGATGTCCAGCGCGCCCTCGCGGCGGAGGTCGACGCGACCGGGCCCGCGGTCATGGACGGGAAGATGGTCCAGGGGCGCTACGACCTGGGCTCGCGGGTCATCCACGAGACCCTGCGCCTCTACCCCCCGGTCTGGATGTTCACCCGCAAGGCCCTCAAGGACGACGTCCTCGCCGGGCATCCGGTGCCCGCGGGCACCCAGATCCTGATCACCCCCTATCTCCTTCACCGCCATCCTGCGTACTGGGAGGAGCCCGAGCGCTTCGACCCCTCTCGGATCCCGTCGTCTGGCATTGCCCCCGTGCGGGGGGCCTATATCCCGTTCTCCTCCGGCCCTCGTCGCTGCGCCGGAGACGGCTTCGCGCTGAACGCCACGGTCCAGCATCTCGTCTGGGCGTCCTCCCGCTACCATCTCGACGCGCTCTCCCCCGAGGCGCCGGCGATTGAGCCCGGCGTCAACCTCCGGGCGCGGGACCCCATCCCGCTGAGCGTCACGCGCAGATAGCGCACGCCTCCGATGTCCGAACCCAAGACCCTCGTCGACCTCCTCCGCACCGAGCGGAGCGGGGAGCAGCGGCTCGGCTTCTTCGAGAAGCCCGGCCAGTACCGCTGGATGACCGTCGCCGAGCTGCGGGACGCCGCGCTCCGACGCCTCGGAGACCTCCAGCGCGCGGGGCTCACCCGCGGCCAGGAGGTCGTGATGCCCGTGGACGATCCCGCGGCCTTCGTGGAGATCTTCTGGGCGTGCCAGCTCGGCGGGCTCGTCGCTGTGCCCCTCGCGCCGCCGTCCAA
>CBFHHK010000239.1:2671-6366 GCA_965655435.1 Planctomycetota bacterium
CCCGCGGCCTTCGTGGAGATCTTCTGGGCGTGCCAGCTCGGCGGGCTCGTCGCTGTGCCCCTCGCGCCGCCGTCCAACGAGTCGAGCCGGTCGAAGATCGTCGACATCCTCGAGCGCCGCGCGGACGCGGCCCTCGTCATCGAGGAGGCCGGGCTGGGCCCGCTCGGTCCGGCGGATCTCACCGGGCGCTGGACCTGGCCCGCGGGGGATGGCGCCCCGGGGGAAGAGGTGGCGCGTGAGGCCGACGAGATCGCCTTCATCCAGTTCAGCTCCGGGTCCACGCGCGCGCCGAAGGGCGTCATCATCCGCCAGGGGCAGGCCCTCGCCAACCTGCGCTCCATCGGAGAGGGCATCGGGCTCGGCCCCGACGACCGCACCTTCAGCTGGATGCCCCTGTCCCACGACATGGGCCTCGTTGGCTTTCACCTGGCGCCCCTGCGCTGGGGCGCGGACCAGGCGCTGATGCCGACCTCTGCCTTCGCGCGCACCCCGCTCGTCTGGCTCCAGGACGCCGCGGCCCTCGGGTCGACCATCCTGTCGTCCCCGAACTTCGGCTACCGCCACGCCCTCAAGTCGATCGCTCGCAAGGGCGTCCCCGAGGGAGTGGACCTGTCCGGGGTCCGGCTGATCATGAACGGCGCGGAGCCGATCTCCCTCGCCCTCTCCGAGGAGTTCCTCGACCGCCTCGCGCCGGTCGGCCTGGCTCGCTCGACCATCTTCCCGGTCTATGGCCTGGCCGAGGCCACCCTGGCAGTCACCTTCCCCGCTGCGGGTGAGGTCATTCAGGGCCTCCGGCTGTCCCGCGATGCCTCAGGGCTTGGGGATCGCGTCCAGGAGACGGACGGGGAGGACGCCATGGTGACCGTGGGCTGTGGACGACCCCTCCCGGGCGTGGAGGTTCGGATCACGGGCGCGGACGGGGGAGGCCTCGCCGAAGATCACGTCGGGCGGGTGTGGATCCGCGGCGACAACGTCACGGAGGGGTACCTCGACGACCCCGCGGCCACGGCCGCCGCGCTGCAGGGTGAGGGGTGGCTGGATACCGGGGACCTGGGCTTCATGCGGGGCGGCGCCCTGCACATCACCGGCCGCCTCAAGGACCTGGTGATCATCAACGGCCAGAATCTGTACCCGCACGATCTCGAGGAGAGCCTGCAGGTGGCCCTGGGCGTGGACGCCCTGCGGGTCGCGGTCGCGCCCGTGCAGCGCGCGGGTGCCGCCGAGGAAGCCGCGGTCTTCATGGTGCACCGGGGCGACCCCTCGAGCTTCGCCGACACCGCGGTCGCCGCGCGACAGCACCTCTCGGACGTCTACGGCATCGGCGTCGACCTGGTGGTCCCGGTCCAGCAGATCCCGCGGACCACGAGCGGCAAGGTCCAGCGCGCGCAGCTCGCGCAGGCGCTGCTCGCTGGGGCCTTCGACGAGGCGCTCGCGGTGCTCGCGCCGCCGTCCAAGGGCGAGGCCGACGAGGCCGAGGACAGCCCGGGCGGGCCGGCCTCCGGGGAGGAGGCGAAGGACGCCGAGGCGGGCGGCGCGGCGGCGCCGGAGGACATCGAGTCGATGATGTGCGGCTTCTGCGCCGACGTGCTCGACGGCATGCGCTTCGGCCCGGAGGACAACCTCTTCGAGCAGGGGATGAGCTCCATCGACCTGGCGGAGATTCACGGCCTGATCGAGGCCCGATACCCCGGCGGCCTCGACATCCGCGACTTCTTCGACCAGCCCACCATTCGGGGGCTCGCCGAGGTCCTCTCTGGGCGCATTCAGGCCGGCAAGATCGGAAGCAGCTGACCCCGATGGGTGGATCGCAGACCGACTCGGACCAGCCTGGGCTCCCCGATCGGGAGCGCGGGGCGCCGCGCGCCCAGAAGCCGATGCCGCGCTGGCGGACCGCGCTCTTCCCTCGCTTCGCCTGGCTGCTCGCGCAGGCGCTGCGGCTCTACTGGGCGTCGCTCCGCATCCGCGTGCACGGCGAGGAGCACCTCGATCCGCTGCTCCAGCGCGGAGAGCGGTTCATCCCCTGTATCTGGCACCAGCGCCAGATCATGGGCGTCGCCTACCTGCGCGGGCTCCAGGCCCGCGGGGTCGTGCCCGGCGCGCTGGTGAGCCCCTCGAAGGACGGCGAGCTGGGGGCGCGGCTGCTGGACAAGCTGGGCGTGACCGCCATCCGCGGGTCCGGTCGCCGCAGCGGGGCCCTCGCCATGCGCGACATGTATGTGGCCATCAAGGAGGCGAACCTCTCGCCCCTCATCGCGCCGGACGGGTCCAAGGGGCCGCCGCACGAGTTCAAGCCGGGGGCGATCATGCTCGCGCGCCTCTCGGGCAGCCCGGTGGTGCCGATCTCCTTCGCCTGCGCGTGGGGCATCAAGCTCAAGACCTGGGACCGCCTGCTGGTTCCGTTCCCCTTCAGCCGGATCGCGATCGAGGTGGGGGAGCCCATCGAGCTCGAGCCCATCATGGCGATGACGGAGTCCGCGGAGACCGTCGAGCGCATGGGCGCCGCGCTGGACGCGGTCGAGCGCGCCGCGGAGCGGCGGTTGGGGCGCGAGGCGACACCGACGAGCGGCGCGCCGAGCCGCTAGGTTCAGCGCGCCCGGTCCGTGGATCCGAGCCCATCCACAGGGGCTCTATCCAACGTGGCCCGACGTCGCTCAGCCGCAAGGGCCCAGGCGCTCTCGATCGCGGGGAGCGCTTGGGGGGCGCAGCCTCGACTGGAAGCGCTCGGGGAGGGCGTCGACGGGGAGGCCCGTCGGGGAGGCCTGTCGGGGAGGCCTGTCGGGGAGGCCCGCTGGGGAGGCCCGCTGGGGAGGCCCGCTGAGGAGGCGCGGAGGGGATGCCCAGCGCAGGGGCCCAGCGCAGGAGCACAGCGCAGAAGCCCGGCGCAGAAGCCCGGTGCGGGGGCCCAGCGCCAGGCGTCAGCGCCCGCGGTCGCTCTCGGTCCCGGCCTCTCCGCCAGGGGGGAGCGGCGGACCGCGCAGAGCCGCCCCGTCAGCGGACTAACTCGGTCTTCTGTGAGGCGCTGCCTCGGGCCGCCCCCTGGCGAGGAGCGCGGCGGCGAGCGCGAGGGCCGCCGCGGCGGCGGGGATCCCGAGCTCGGCGTGACGGACGGGGTCATCGGTCCAGCGGAGGAGCGGGAGGGACCCCATGATCAGCGAGGCGAGGACGAGGGCCCTTCCTGCCAGGCCGCCGCTCCACCCTGCGCGCCAGGCGACCACGATCCAGATGAGGCCGTGGGTCCAGGTGGGGGTCACGAGGAGCCAGGGGAGCGCGGCGAGGAGGACGAAGACCAGGTCCCAGCGCGGCGCAGGGCCCCGGAGCTCGGCCCGCAGTCCGTGGACGAGGAGGGCGGACACGGCGAGCCCCATGGCCTTGCCGACCCAGAACGCCCCGTCCCCAATCGACCGCGCGAGCAGCGCGCCAGGGTCCTGGCTCCCGCGCCCGCCGGCGGAGGTCGAGGCCTCGCCGGCGAGGGCCCGCAGGTGTCGGGCCGCCTCCAGGTGAAACTCGAGGAACCCCGAGGGGCCCATGCTCACGAGCGGAATGAGGACGGCGCAGAAGAGGAACGAGCCGACGCCCCAGCCGAGGGCCCGGCGGAGGTCGGGCTGCTCTCTGCCGAGGAGTGGCGCGGCGAGGAAGATCAGGGGCGTCAGCTTGATCGCGGCGGCGATGCCGAGGAGGGCGCCTCCTGCGATGGC
>CBFHHK010000240.1:0-3764 GCA_965655435.1 Planctomycetota bacterium
GACCGGCGCCCCGCGGGCGCGCGCGACGAACCGCATCCGGGCCCTCCTGACCCGCCTCACCTCGCCGGGCGATCCTCAGGAGAGGCCTGAGCCGAACCCGAGGGAGGTCGGGCTCGACTCACCGGCCTCTTCACCCTCCTCTTGATCGAGGATGGCGAGGACATCGAGGCTGACGCACTTGGCGCTGTCGACCTCGAGGAGCTCCGCGATGGACGGCTTGCTCATGCCGCCCTCCCCGCTGATGGCCTCCTTCACATAGGTCCCGGCCTGCGTCCGGATCGTCACGTCAAGGAGGAGCTCCTCGTCGGCATCCAGCTGGACGTCGAGGACCTCGATCCACCGCTCGCGCACCTTGTCGGCGCGGCGGTGAGCGACCCGGCTTGGGGTCTGCTGGGCGACCTCGTAGCGGCGCCCGATCAGGGCCGCGACGGTCGCCTCGTCCGGCCGACGATCGACCTCGACGCGGGCGCAGTACTCCTTGGCGAAGGTGCCCTCCTTCAGGAAGCGCACGCGGCCCTTCTGGGTCCAGTGCAGCCCCCGAACCTCGAGGCGGCCCTCGTTGCGGGAGTTGATCGTGGCCTCGATCTCGGCCAGGTCCACCTGGTGGTCCCGGGGGTCCACCAGCTCCATCACGAACGGGCGGCCGTCGCCGAGCATGCGCACGTCGACGTCCTCGCGGCCGGCGCCGTGGAACTTGTGCTTGCGGGTCCCGGCGGCCTTGCCGAGCACCCACCCGATGAGCTCCTGGACGGAGTCCTTGGTGAGCTTGCCGAAGCCCTCACACTTCTCGCACTTGCGACGGCGCCGGGGGTGCCCCTTGCACTCGGGGCAGAAGAAGACCGTCTGGGGCAGGTCCCGGGAGTGCTTGAGATAGCGCCCCTCGACGTAGAGCTTGGCCTTGGGGGGCGTATTCATGGTGTGGGGCGCGGAGGGGCCGGGGTCGGCTCCTTGGGTTCGCGGCGCGACACTATACGGCCTCGGTTGGCCGCGCCGCGCCGCCCCGTGGCCCCCCTCCAGAATTCCTGGGCGCAAATCCTCCGCGCCCCGCCCCTACGCCTCGGCCCTGGGGCCGCGTACAGTGCCCCGTCATGTTCCCGATCCTCTTCGAGATCCCGCTGATCGGCGTCCCGCTGCGAGCCTTCGGCCTGATGGTCGTGCTCGGCTTCCTCGTGGGCACCCACCTCTACGGCAAGCTCGGCGACCGCTACGCCGTGGACCGCGAGGCCGAGGCCCCCGGCTTCGCCGCGGTCCCCATGTGGATCCTCGTGGGGATCCTCCTCGGGGCCAGGGCGATGTACGTCATCGTCGAGATCTTCCGCGGCAGCGCCACAGGGCAGCGCTACCTCGATGACCCGATGACGATCCTCTACTACTGGGAGGGCGGCCTCGTCATGTACGGCGGCACTTTCGGGGGGATCGCCCTCGGCCTGTACGCCGCCAGGAAGTATCGCCTTCACCTCCCCCACGCCCTCGACCTGGGGCTGGCAGCAGGCTTTTGCGGCCTCGCCGTCGGGCGAGTGGGGTGTCTCCTGGTCGGTGACGACTTCGGAAAGATCGTCCCGGAGGGTTCGGAGAATCTGCCGTTCCCCCTGACGATCCGGGTCCCCGACCCGCTCCCCGACGCCAGCCTGTTCGGCGCGGAGAACGCGGGCCAGGTGCTCTGGGCCACCCAGCCCTGGATGAGCGTCAACGCCCTCGCACTCGGGCTGTTCGGCATGTGGATGATCCGTCGCCGGCAATACGCCGGTCAGGTCACCCTCGTGCTCCTCGTCCTCTACTCGATCGGACGCTTCACCATCGAGGGCTTCCGCGGGGACAAGATCCGCGGGCTGTGGTTCGACGGGATGTTCTCCACCTCCCAGCTCGTCTCCCTCGTCCTCGGCTCAATCGCCCTCATCCTGCTGCTGGTGTTCATCAAGCGCCGCGAGCCGGCGCCGGTGGACAACCTCGCCGCCAGCGCGTGAGCACGGACGCCCCCATGAAGGTGCACGCCGGCCTCGACGAGGCGGGCTACGGCCCCATGCTCGGGCCGCTGACCATCGGGTTCTCCGCCTTCCGGCGCGAGGGCACGCTCGACTGGTCGACGCTCCCTGGCGCGGTCAGCGACACCCCGGGTCAGGACAAGGAGCGCCTCGTCGTCGCCGACTCGAAGAAGGTCTTCACCCGGAATCCTCGCGGCGCCAAGCGCCTCGAGGCCACAGCGCTGACCTTCCTCCACGTCGCGGGGAACCCCGTTGGCGGCTCCGGCGACCTCCTGCGGAGCGCGCCGGAGGGCCTCGCGCCCGACGCCGAGGCCCTGGCCGCGCACCCCTGGTACCGCTCCCTGCCCGAGTCGCTGCCCCTCCACTGGGAAGCGGACGGCCTGACCGAGCACCGGGAGCGGCTCGAGGCCAGCCTCCTCGCAGCGAGCGCCGAGGTCGTGGCCGCGGGCGTCGCGGTCATCCCCGCCGGCACCCTGAACCAGTCCTTCATCCGGACCGACAACAAGGGCGCGACCCTGTGGTCCTACCACTCGCGGGTCATCCTGGACCTGTTCGAGCGCTTCGGCGAGGAGGGTCTGGACTTCACCTGCGACCGTCTCGGCGGCCGCGCTCGATACGGGAGGGCCCTCTCGGTGCTCGTGCCCTTCTCGACCGTCCGCGTCCTCTCGGAGAGTCGCAAGGAGAGCCACTACCTCGTGACCTCCGGCGGGCGGCGCATGCGAATCCGCTTTGTCCAAAAGGGGGACACGCTATCCCTCCCCACCGCCCTGGGCTCGTGCTTCGCCAAGTACGCCCGCGAGCTGGTCATGGGCGCCTTCAATGATCACTTCGAGGCCGCCTGCCCGGGGGTGCGACCCACCGCCGGCTACGTGACCGACGCGCGGCGCTGGCTGGAGGACATGGAGCGAGCCCTGCCCGACGCGCTCCCCGACCGCTCGTCCCTGATCAGGAGCCGCTGACCTCCGCACCGGCGCCCCGGGGCCGGTATCCTTCTCGCGAGACGCTCCTCTCCTTCCCAGAGTCCACCCTTTGAAGATCGCGATCCTTGGCGCCGGCATCTCCGGCATGGCCCTCGCCCGTTTCCTCCAGCAAGGCGGCGTCCCCATGGGATCCCTCCACCTGTTCGAGGCGGGCCCGGTGGCGGGCGGCCTGTGCCTGTCGAAGACAGTGGACGGCTTCACCTACGACGTGGCGGGCGGGCACATCCTCTTCAGCAAGGATGCCGACGCCATGCAATGGATGAAGGACGAGGCGGGCGGCGACGACGCCTTCGTCGAGCGGGACCGGCACACGAAGATCCGCTTCGAGGATCGCTGGGTGCACTACCCCTTCGAGAACGGGATCGGAGACCTGCCGAAGGACGCGAACTTCGACTGCCTCAAGGGCTACGTCGAGGCCTGGCACGCCCGGAAGATGACGGGCTCCGAGGCGCCGGCTGACTTCAAGAACTGGATCCGCTGGCGGTTCGGCGACGGGATCGCGGACCACTTCATGGACCCCTACAACGAGAAGATCTGGAAGCGCCCCCTGGAGCAGATCACCAGCGACTGGGTCGCCGGGCGCGTCCCCGACGCCCCGGTGGAGGACGTGCTGCGCGCCGCGGTCGGCATCCGCACCGAGGGCTACACCCACCAGTCGATCTTCTACTACCCCAAGACCGGCGGCTTCCAGGGCATCACCGACGGCCTCGCGGGGACCCTCGAGAGCCAGATCCGCCTGAACACTCCGGTGACCTCCGTGCGCCGCAAGGGCGACGGGTGGTCGGTCAACGACGAGGACTTT